>CAZKFI010000008.1:20155-52984 GCA_964551975.1 uncultured Bifidobacteriaceae bacterium
CGCACTCCCGCTGGAGGATCTCGACCTGAGCCCCGCTCAGGTCGAAGAACTGTTCGCGGTGAGTCCAGACTCATGGTTGGCCGAGTGTGACCTCACGGCGGAGTACTACGCCCTGTTCGGTGACCGCGTGCCGCAGGAACTGCACGGGCAACTTTCCGAATTGCGGGAACGACTCGCGACCGGCTAGTCGCCAAGTGTGCGATCGAGCAGCGCCTTGATCGTGTGTAGACGATTTTCGGCTTGCTGGAAGACGATGCTGTTTGGTGACTCGAATACTTCGTCACTGACCTCAACGCCGTCAGTCAAGCCGAATTCCTCAGCGATCTGGCGACCGATGGCGGTCTGTTGATCGTGATACGCGGGAAGGCAGTGCATGAATCGAGTTTCCGGCTTTCCCGTGAGTGCCATCAAGGCAGAGTCGACTCGATAGGGCCGTAGTGCAGTCACCCGTTGGTCCCAGACCTGCCGGTCCTCACCCATTGAGACCCACACATCGGTGTGGACGAAGTCAACATCAGCCAATCCATCGGCCGGGTCCTCGGTGATGAGCACAGTTGCCCCACTGCCGTCAGCACGGTCCTGTGCCGCGCGACGAATATGCGCCTGTGGCCACAATTCCTGAGGTGCGATGATCCTGACGTCGGCACCCATGATGGCGCCCATCATGAGCAGTGAGTGCCCCATGTTGCTGCGAGCATCGCCGACGAATGCGTATCGGGGTGGGCCAGGTACCACCTCGTTCATAGTCAGGAAGTCAGCCAACATCTGCGTGGGATGCCATTCGTCGGTGAGTGCGTTGTAGACGGGAACATCCGCGAAGTCGGCAAGTTCGGTCAGATCCTGCTGACTGGAGCCGCGATAAGCGATCGCATCCACCATCCCGGAGAGCACGCGGGCGGTATCGGCAATCGACTCCTTGTGCCCGATCTGAGAGGTGGCGCCATCAAGCACGCTGATCTGGCCGCCCAATTCACGCATGGCCACCTCGAAGGCCAAGCGCGTGCGCGTCGAGGTCTTCTCCAAGATCAAAGCCAACTGCCGACCCGCGAGACGCATGCGAATCTGAACTGCCTCAGGGCCACGCCGCCGGGACTTGAGCCATGCGGCGTGTTCCAGAAGATCCTGCAGTTCAGTAGCGGAGTGATTCTGCTCCGCCAGGAAGTCCCTCCCGGACCAACTGGCCATGCGGCAGGGTAGCGCGTGACTATGCGATACCGAGTGCCTGTGCCGATACCGCGTCAGCAATCTCGCGTGCGGCCGCCCGGGCGCCCTCACCCTGTCGACGGGGGTAGGTCCGCACATCGAGTCGCGCGTAGATCTGTTCGCGATCTTCCTCACTGAGTCCGCCCCAGACGCCGTACGGCTCACGGGCACGTACCGCGTAGTCGGCGCATTCCAAGCGAACCATGCAGTTGGCGCAGACTCGCTTTGCGGCTCGATCACGTTTGACTCGGGCGGACCCGCGTTCATTCTGTGGGTGGAAGAACAGGGCCTGATCGGAGTCACGGCAGGCACCGAAGTCCTGCCAGTTCCAGCGAACGTCGGCCGGTACCTGTGCAAGTGGTTGTTGTGGCATGTGGCAACGCTAGGTGTCTGTGATGCGTTTTCGCATCGACAAAGGTCCCGAGTCACTGGGCCAACCGGCCCCTTCTGTCCGCGTGAGTCCACTTCGCAGGTGCCCGAACCCCGGGCAGCGCGATCAACGCCAGATTCCATACACTCCGAGCGTGAGGAGTCCCACTGCCAGCACACCGGTCGAGACTGCCCCGCTCGCCTCCCCGACTCTGTCCCCGGACGTCGACGAGCAGCTCAGCAACGACGACGGTGACCACGAGCGCTTCGCGCACTACGTCGAGAAGGCCAAGATCGTTGAGAGCGCGGTCACGGGTGCACCGGTCAAGGCTCTCTGCGGCAAGGTGTGGATTCCCAATAGGGACCCATCACGTTTTCCTATCTGCCCAGACTGCGAACGCATCCACGGCTCGCTGCCGCGTGGTGGTTCACCGGGTCCTGGTACCCCGGGAGATAACTCCTGAGCCTGGTGGCAGCGGAGCCCACCACCGATAGTCCGTGGCGTGGGCGCTGGCTGCCCATCACGGTAGGTGTTCTGGCTCTCATCACCCTCACGGCATTCGAGGCAAACGCCACCGCGACGGTCATGCCAGCGGTCGCCGAGGAACTCAATGTGCTCGCCGCCTACACCTGGGCGTTCAATGCGTACGTGCTCGCGTCTCTGCTGGGCATGGTGGCTGCAGGTATCGGTGCCGATGCGCGCGGACCGCGACTGGTGATGCTCAACGCGATTGCAGCTCTGGCTATTGGATCGATCCTGGTGGGGGTTGCCTGGGACCTCGTCAGTCTTATTGCCGGTCGTGCGCTGCAGGGACTAGGCGGCGGGGCATTGATCGTCTCGGTTTACGTCGTCGTAGCACGGGGATACCCGGATTCCATGCGCCCGAGAGCCATGCTGGTGGTTGCCAGTGGCTGGGTGCTGCCCTCGCTCATTGGCCCACTCATTGCAGGGGTACTGACCGAGCAGTGGACCTGGCGGGCAGCATTCTGGCTCGTACCACTGTTCGTGATCCCGCCTCTGCTGCTGCTTTGGCGCGGACTGCGCTCCTTGGATGTGCGCAAACCGACTGAACGCGCCGGACATCGGTTACGCGCAGGCCTTATCGCAACCGCGGGCCTCGTTGCGATCCAGGATGGGTTCGGTCGAGCAGTCGGGGCATCAGGGGCAACGCTAGGTGCGGTCGAGATTCTTTTGGGCATCGTCGCCCTCGGGTATGCCGCTCGCGTGCTTCTTCCTGCTGGCACGCTGCGCTTCGTACGCGGTCTGCCCTGCACGGTGATGATGCGCGGCATTCTGGCATCGGCATTTTTCTCGGCAGAGGTGTTTGTGCCGCTGGCATTCGTCGAAGTCCGTGGACTGACTGTGACGCAGGGCGGCCTACTCCTCGCCGTATCAGGAGCCTGTTGGGTAGCCGGCTCATTCACCCAGAGTCGCCAACCGATCAGCCTGCCTCGCTCGCGGTTGGTGATGGTTGGTGGTGTCATCGTGGCCGCTGGGTTGTTCACCCTGCCGATTAGCTTGCTTGGCGCGGTACCACCGTGGTGCGGTGCGGTGAGTTGGTCGATCGCCGCCTATGGCATGGGGCTCGCCATTCCTTCGATAGCCGTCCAGACGATGCGCCTTTCTCCGGAGGCCGATCAGGGGCGGAACTCCTCAGCGCTACAGATCGTCGATTCCGTCCTGGTCGTCATCGTCACAGCAGGCCTAGGGGTGATCCACAGTGTTGCGGTGACCACAAGCCAGGGTGCTGATGCCGGTACTTTCGTCATCATCTGGGCGGTTGCCGCGCTCATCGCCTTGGTGGGTGCCGCACTGGCCCGACGCATGGAACCGGTAACAACCTGAACTTCAGCACCGCAGTACGTTCAGCACCGCAGTACGTTAGTGAAATACGGTCTCCAGATCAGCAAAGGAGAAGCATGCCACGCACGTCAATGCAGTCACGAAGGCTCGCCATCGGTCTCGCCGGGCTGGCAGTTGGCGCAGGACTCACTGTTGGTGCTTGCGCACCCCAGGAGGATTCCTCAGCCGCTTCATCGGCAGCAGCTCCCACAGCCGCCGCGTCCGCCGAAGGGTCCAGCGCCCCTGCCCTGGATCCCTGTGCGCCGGAGAATCTGACCACCTTGGAAGCGGGCAAACTGACCATAGGCACCGATTCACCCGCCTATCCGCCGTACTTCGTGGACGACGATCCAAGTAACGGGGAGGGTTTCGAGTCAGCGGTTGCCTACGCGGTGGCCGAGGGTCTGGGATTTGCCCCGCAGGATGTGATCTGGACTGTTGTGCCATTCAACTCTTCGTACGCACCAGGTGAAAAGGCTTTCGACTTCGATATCAATCAGATTTCCATCACGCCTGAGCGTGCGGAGGTCGTCGACTTCTCCGATGGGTACTACACGGTGAACCAGGCTGTCGTGGCGCTCAAGGATTCGCCGATCGCCAAGGCAACCAGTATTACCGAACTCAAGGAGGCAACCCTGGGTGCGCAGGTGGGTACCACAAGCCTCGATTTCATCACTTCCGTCGTGCAGCCCAATAGGGATCCGCAGGTGTTCAACGACACCAACGATGCCAAAAATGCAATGCAGAACGGTCAGATCGATGGCATCGTCGTTGACCTCCCGACTGCGCTCTACATCACTGCCGTCGAGATCCCTGAGGGGAGCATTGTCGGTCAGTTCCAAGCCCAGGAGGGCGGCGAGGAATTCGGCCTGCTCTTCGAGAAGGGCAATCCGCTGGTTGGCTGCGTGAACGAAGTTCTGGCCGAACTCGCGGCTTCTGGGGAGTTGCAGGCCATTCTCCAGCAGTGGCTCGTGGGTGACATCGCTCCGTACTTCAAGGATTAGATCTTGAGCAACGACGAGCACAAGGTGTTCGAGAGTCGAGAACCTGAATCAGGTCCACTGCAGGAGGCGCTGCGGTTCCCCAGGCAGTCCGCTACGCAGGCCTTCCTTGCTCGCGCCTCACTGACTAGCTGAGGGATTTCCAGCGTTGCATCCCGGTTTTCCACAGGAGCCGGGCTAGGGTCGGGCCTACAAGGGGGCAGGGTGCCCCACATTGTTGGAGGTTGCATGTCTTCGGTACAGACCACAGCGGATGAGCAGGATTTGATGACTGCTCTGGCCCGCAACTGGTGGCTCATGCTGCTACTGGGTATCGCAAGCATCGTCATCGGCATCTGGGCATTTACCCAGCCTGTCGAGGCAATCGAGGTTCTCTCAGTCCTCTTTGCCATCTGGCTCATCATTACTGGCATCGTGGAGGTCATTCGCGGTTTCAGTAGTGGCCTGACCGGCGGTATGCGTGCGCTGTTCATCATCACCGGCGTGTTGTCGCTGATCCTGGGCTTTGTCGCACTACGCGGCTACTGGGAGACCGGCACGCCGTTCGTGGCTGCGTGGATCCTCGCGATCTTCATCGGTGTCACCTTCCTGTTCCGCGGAATGCTGCAACTGTTCGCGGGTATTGACGGAAAGAACGCACCCGGCCGCGGTTGGAACATCTTTGCCGGCATCGTGTACCTGATCGCTGGCATGTGCATCCTGCTCGTACCGACAAGCCTGATTGCCCTTACCTGGGTCATCGGAATCTGGCTCGTGGTCATGGGTGTCTTCGAGATTATCTCGTCGTTCATGATGCGGTCAGCGGCCAAGAAGGCGGCATAACGGCTGCCACACTCAGCTAGTTCACTGGTGGCCCGCGGCAGGTTTGTCGCGGGCCACCAGTGTCACATGGTCTGGCATCACAAGGGAGGATCGTGCAATGGCGGCCGAAACCTCGCAGACCCTAGATCGCGGCCTGCGGATTCTTGAGGCTATCGGCGAATCCTCGGATGGTTTGACCGTCACGGAACTTGCCCAATCCCTGGGGATTGGGCGCACAGTTGTTTATCGACTCGTTGTCACCCTCGAGCAACACGGATTCCTGCGGCGTGCGGCCGATGGTCGATGTCGCCTGGGTTTTGCGCTTCTGGCCATGGGTCGCCAGATTCAGCCGGTGGTTCGGGACGTAGCAATGCCAGCACTGCGACTGCTGGCGGATGCCGTCGGCGCCACAGCAATATTGACCATCGTTGACGGTGGCGACGCCCTGGCTGCTGTTGTTGTTGAGCCGACGCGCTCAGATCTGCATGTTGCCTACCGCCTGGGTGCTCGGCAACCGCTGCAGGCCAATGCCGGCGGTCGTGCCGTACTTGCAGCGCGAACTGCTGCTGGGCGTGCCCTGGACCCACCCTGGGTGGTCGCTACTGGGGAAGGACCGGCTGGGGGATACGGGCTTGCGGTACCAGTCACCGGTATCAGCAGTTTCGAGGCCAGTGTCGGTGTGGTGTCGTTACGGGAGCTCAATGAGGCGGAAGTTGGCCCGCGGGTAGCACGTGCCGCAGCCGATATTGCGCGAGCCCTGCGCTGAAGGTTTCTACCAGCAGCCGGTGATCGTGCTTGCGAGTTTGTCCACCGTGCGCCGGGTGGTCAGCGGGATAAATCGACGTGGACGGTCGTTGACCAAAATGGCAAAGGCCTTGTCCTTACCGTCTTCGCCCTGAGCGATCCCGGCCAGGGCGATCGTGTCGAACAGGCTCCCGGTCTTGGCGCGGATCTCACCCTTTGCACAGGACGACGGAGACGTGTTGTAGCGGCCATAGCGAGCTGCCAGGGTGCCACTCATGCCGGCCCGTGGCATGGCCTTGGCGTCGTACATCGAGGTGAAGCGTGGGTCCGTACGACTCAGGCGCACTGCTTCGGCAAGGAAGCGTGCGGTCACGCGGTTCTTTCGCGAGAGGCCACTTCCGTCGGCAAAGCGTTGACCGGCGGTGGCCAAACCGAGTTCGGTCAACACCGCTTGCGCGGCGCGCCGACCACCAGCCCACGTACCTGGCAGCCCACGCTTGATGGCAACCTGGCGATAGAGCACCTCGGCAACGTTGTTCTCCGAGTCCAGCAGCATGCGGGCCAATGCTTGCTGCACTGTGTGCGACCGCTCAGCGAGCACCTTGGCGCCACTGGCTGCCCTGCCGTCGCCCACCAGCTGTGCTTTGATGCCCTGCTTGCGGAGTGCCTTGGTAAAGGTGCGCGCCGCGTTGCGGCTCGGATTCGCCGAATAGTCACCCAATTGAGCAAGGCAGTTCACGCGCGCGGCAACGGACGGGATGTACTCCCGCGGCCATCCGGGCCCGCTGGCCCGACCCGGAAACTTCGAGTCGTCCACCAACACACGAACGCGAGCACCTCTGCCCACTTCCGCAGCAGTCTGCCGTGCGAGAGCGCGCAGATCGTTGGCGGTGAGCATGGGGTCTCCACCACAGGTGAGCACGATCTCGTTCGCGGCCCTGCCGGCAAGGACCTGGGTAGTAAAGCGATCTTCCGGCGTGAACGAAGCCAGGGTCGTGATGGCGGTGATGACCTTCATGGTGGAAGCTGGGAGTTGACCCTCAGAACCTGAACGATCGAAAACCACTCGCCCGGATTCAGTGTCAATCACCGTCATCGAGACGTCCTTGCCAAGGATCTTGTTGTTCATGCGCTTGTCTAGGAGGCTGGCCACCCGCTGTTCGGCAACAGCCGATTCGTCCATCGGTGCTAGGGGAGCACTCGCTCGGGCTCCTGGAGCACCAATCGCCACCAGTGCAATGAGCAGTCCGGAGCCAACGAGGGCTCGGACGCACCGATACCCACAGAACGCCGTGATCACGACCCCATGATGCGGCATCGACCGTGATCTGCTGTGCATCTGGGGGTGAGGCATGATGTTGGAGTGACGGACGCGTTCAAAGGCTGGATACATCACCCCCGATGCCCCCGATCGATTCTGACCACCTGCCGTTCGGTCTGCGCCGCCGCGCTCTCGTCGATATTGGCCGTGGTACTGGCACTTACTATCGGCCTGGCTTCGCCAGTGCAGGCCGATCCCGCTCCCAAGCCGATCATCAGTGGATGGATCCCCTACTGGTTTACGACGCCAGCCAAGCCGCAGGGCATCAACTCTGCCGTCGCCAACGCTGATCTGTTCACTGAGGTTTCCCCATTCTGGTACTCAGCGACTGCTGGTGGACCGAATGGCGTGCAGGTCATTCTGAATCCGAACTTCACCAACGGTGCTGCCAACGAAGCCTGGGCGATGGGACAGTTACGAGCTGCTGGCATCAAGGTGCTGCCAGCGATCGCTGATGGCTCCGGAAAGGGCCGCATGGCCGGGCTGCTTGCTGACCCGGCACGACGCGCCGCCCATGTGCAGGAGATCGTGAACCTCGTCACCAGCAAGGGATACGACGGCATCGACCTGGACTACGAGGGATTTGCCTTCAATGACGGCAGAGAGAGTTGGGCCAGCACGAAACCGCTGTGGACCGCGTTCGTCACCGAACTTGCTGCGGCACTGCATGCTCAGGGCAAGTTGCTCTCTGTCACGATCCCTCCACCCTGCTCGATGTCAGGTCAGTGTGGCCCTACCAGTGGTTACTGGGTCTACGACTTTGTGACGATTGCCCAGCAGGCCGATCGAGTGCGCATCATGGCCTACGACTACAGCGTCGCTGGTATCGGCCCAATCGCCCCGATGCCATGGGTGCAGGCGATCGTTGCCTACGCCGCATCTGCCGCACCCGCACAACGCGTACAGATCGGCGTTCCGACCTACGGTCGGGCCTGGACGAAAAAGCCCGGTGGCAAGTTCCAGTTGAGTGGAACCTGTCCGACCAGCGGCAAGGCCTATCAATCACTCACGGCGATGGTTTCCGTCACCGACGCGGAGATCCCCGGGGCGCTGGCGGCAGCTGGTGTTGCTGAGGGGGCTGTGCAGTGGGACCCGGTGAATCAGGAGAGTTTCGTCGAGTACGACAAGCCGGTGACCTGGACGGATGAGGCGGGAGCCAGCCAGACCTGCGTGGCCCGTCGCATCATGTATTGGGTAGGTCCCCAGGCGGTGTTGGCCCGAACGCAGTTGGTGGGTACCTACGGCATCGGCGGTGCCGCCTACTGGACAATTGGCGGTGAGGATCCGGCTCAGTGGCCACTGCTGCGTGCTTACGCCCAGCAGTTGGCTCCGGCAGCAACCGACATCGCGTTGAGTGGGCCCACAACCGCTGCGGCCGGTGACCAGGTCACCATTACCGCGTCAGTGACGTCGAATGGTGCCGCGGTGCCGTCGATACCTGCCACTCTGCAATTCGCCACTGCTCCTAAAGGTGACTGGACAGACGTCCTCGTGGTGAACACCGGTGCCGATGGATCATCAGCATTTCCCATTACCGTTGATGCACCGGGGCAGTGGCGCGTGAGCGTTCCTGCTGGAGCGGGCCGCCGCGAGCAGATCAGTGATCCACTGAGTATCGCGGTCAGTTCGACGATACGGGTCGTAGTGAAGCAGGCAAAGACTGCACCGAAAGCGACCAGCACGGTGCGTGTTGTGGTGAATCCCGATCAGCGCCGATATCGCATCCGGCTGGAGCAGTCCAAGGGTGACCGTTGGCGCGTCATCGCGAAAAGCAGAACCCAGCGAACCGGGGTACGGGTCTTGAAATTCACCGCACCGAAGGCAAAGGGTAAGTACACCTACCGCGTTGTTGTGGAAGCCACCGGACCTTTTGCCGAGGCGATCTCGGCACCGTTCCAACTGCAGGTACGGCGCTAGGTCGTGACTGCTATTGGGTCAGTGCTGCAGATTCACTGAGACAGACGGCAGGCAAGTCGAACCAGCGCAGATGTTCGATAGCGGCAGGGAGGGATTCCGCTTCGGCGAAGGTGGTTTCCGGTAGTGCAGCGAGCATGCTCGCCGCCTCGGCGAGGTAGTCCAGAAGCGCCGACTCCGGTGCTCGTACGTGGTGCACCGGATATTGCAGGTTCCCATGCAGGTCGAAGCGTGCGTCGAGCAAACGCACCGGTGGCTCCGGTTCGCCTGCTCGATGCCGCCATAGACCACTGGTGGGATCGAAGCGATACCAGGGCAGCAACTTCCAGCCCTGCTCGGCAATGAGTGCCACGGCCTGCACGATTGTGTGAAACACCGTTTCGGAGATGAAGTAGTTGAAACTCACTCGGGTCCACCCCGGCTTGATGCCTGAGCAGCCCTCCAAAATCTGATCCTCGAAGGCATGGGAGCGGTCAAGGTCGATGCCCAAGAGCCGGTGCCCGTATGGCCCAGCACAGGAGCAGCCACCACGTGACTGGATGCCGAAGAGGTCATTGAGCAGGGCAACCACCAGGTTGTGATGGAGGTAGCGGGCACCGGGTCGGCGCACCACGAAGGAGACGATGGAGAGTCGTTCGCTGGAGAGGTTTCCCAGGACCTCGATGCCCGGCACGGTCGACCAGGCCTCGATGGCTCGCGCGACGAAATCTTCCTCGCGAGCGCGAATCAGGTCTACGCCCACGGACTCCTTTACCTGAAAGACCAGCCCAGCACGCACCGATTCCACGATCGCTGGAGTGCCGCCCTCTTCCCGATGTTCGGGGTCACTGAGGTAGCGATGCTCCTGAGCATTGACGTAAGCCACCGTGCCACCGCCCACGACATCGGGCACTGAATTGGTGAGCAGGTCCCGGCGGATCAGCAGAATGCCCGGGGTGCCGGGACCACCGATGAACTTGTGGGGGCTCAGCATTACGGCGTCCAGGTACGCCAACGGCCGTTCGGGATCCTCAGGCTGCATGGCAATCTGGATGTATGGCCCGGCTGCGGCATAGTCCCAGAACGACAGGGCACCGTGTTGATGCAAAAGCTCGGCGATGCCCGCCACGTCACTGAGGATCCCCGTGACATTGCTGGCGGCACTGAATGATGCGATGCGCAGGGGACGATCGGCGTAGCGCTGCAGTTCCTCGGTGAGGTGCGTGACATCGATATGACCGTCGGCGTCTTCACGAATGGTGACCACATCCGCGATCGATTCCCGCCAGGGCAATTCATTGCTGTGGTGTTCGAAGGGACCGATGAACACCACCGGGCGCTCATTCGGTGGAATCTGATCGCGCAGCCGATACCGAGCGTCTAGGTCGGCAGGGATGCGCAAGTTCAAGATGCCGAGAAGCTTGTTGACGGCCCCCGTGGAGCCCGAGCCGCAGAAGATCAAGCAGGATTCATCACCTGCGCGAACGGCCCGTTTGATGATCGATCGCGCTTCCTCGCGCAGTCGAGTGGTTTGTAGTCCCGTCCCACTGGACTCAGTGTGGGTGTTCGCATAGCCAGGGAGCACCTGGTCGCGGATGTAGTCCTCGATGAATGTCAACGCCCGACCGCTGGCGGTGTAGTCGGCGTAGGTCACCCGTCGGGGCCCGAATGGCCCTGGCATGACGACGTCATCACCGATCACAGAGCCCCGAATCTGTTCCAGGAGCGGCGAATCCGGGAGATCGGACGCCGGGGGAGGGATCACGAGGGCCACAATGGTCAGGGTACGAGAGAATGTGCCCGTGGCCAATGCTGCCGTCGCACCAATCGAAGTTGCACCCTCGGAGGCTGAGCAACCCTCGGGGGAGGCCAGCAGCGCTGTCGAGGTGCCCTGGGTGACGATCGTCTGGAATGACCCGGTCAATCTGATGTCCTATGTGACCTACGTATTCATGACCTATTTCAAGTACTCCCGGGAGAAGGCAGAACTTCTCATGCTGGACGTTCATCAGGAGGGTCGCGCCGTGGTCTCCTCAGGCACTCGCGAGGCGATGGAAATCGATGTGACGGCGATGCATCGATACGGACTGTGGGCAACCCTGCAGCGGGATCAGTAGTGGCTGCCCTTCAGGTGCAGCTGGGTGAAGCGGAGCGGGCGCTCCTCAACACCTTGATCAAGCAGTTGGTGGCCCTATTGGATGCCCAGGCTGATGCGGATGCCGATCCACTCGCGGACATCGTCGGGGGTCTGGACTTCGCGGATCCGGATGCCCTCGGTTCATCAGCGGGAATGCCAACCGACCCGGTACTCGCACGCCTGCTTCCCGACGGCTATCGCCAGGACGAGGAGGCTGCAGCCGACTTTCGGCGCTTCACCGAATATGACCTACGGCGTAGCAAGACGCAGGCTGCCGAGCGAGTCCTGGCCGATCTCGCCACCGGCAAGGACCCGATAGCGCTGGACGAAGGTGCAATCACGGCCTGGTTGGGGTGTCTCAACGACCTACGCTTGGGCCTTGGGGTGCGCATCGGGATTACCGACGAAAACCATGAAGAGTTGGGCCAGGTCGCCGAAGGCGATCCACGTTTCGCCATGCTGCAGGTCTACGACTGGCTCACCTATCTCCAGGGTTCCCTGGTGGAACTGCTCCTGCCGGAGGCCTAGCGCGGGTGGGCGCCGCAAACCTCGCCCGTATGCGCTCGTACCGGCCCACAAACTGTTTGGGTGGGCCCGGATACCCGGGCCCACCCAAACGTGCTTTGCGATTCAGGCGAGAACTACTTGCCCGAACTCGGCGCTGCCTCGAACTCCTGGGCGGCGAACGCCTTGTCGTCGTCGGCGCTCTTCTCGCGAGCGATCTTGTAGATCAACAGGCCGAAGAGACACTTGGCCAGCACGTCGGCTACCGAGTAGCCAACCTGCCGCCAGACGAAGGCGTCTGCACCGTCGAGCCCGAACATGGGGAACATGTACGAGATGGGGTAGACGCCCCAGGTGGCCAGCAGCAGCCAGCGAAGGCCAGCGATGTCCTTGGAGACCTGCTCCGGCTGGGACTTCGCTGCCTTGCTCAGTTCCACGAAGAGTACGTACAGGATGTACAGGAACGGAATCGTGGACAGTGCGCCCCAGATGGCCTTCGGCATGATGTCGACGGCAATCTCGCCCGGGTAGCCCAGGATGATCATCAGGGCCGAGGCCGGGATGAGCTTCATGAGCAGGCCCTTGCGGGTGGCGCGCGGCAGTGCCAGAACAGCGATCAATTCGAACAGCAGCAGCGGCACCGTGAGCAGCCAGTCGACGTACCGGTAGCCCTCGTTGAAGCCCTCACCGTTGACGAGCACGTAGCTCATGGCGTTGAACGCTGAAGCCGCCGTACCCTCGTCCACCGCAATGTAGGAATGGCGGAAGGAGTCGAAGATCCGGTAGTAGTGGTAAGCCGCGATGAGGCAGACCATTGCCGAGACGACGAGCGCCTGGCGGTAGCGGGGCAGTACGCGCCCCTGCACAACCAGCAGGAAGATGAACGTCGCGAGCATTGCCGCGAGTCCAAAGGACGTTACGTTGTATACCGTCTGGAACTGCGAATAGGTCAGTTCGAGCGCCATGCAAACCTCCGATGGAGAGCCACGCGGCCGGGGCCTTGTGGGGCACCCCCCACGGGCGCCGTCCGAAGCCTTCACCCGCTGGGGCATTCCCGCAACTTGAACAGGCTTTGGCGCGATTTAGCGCCCTAGGGCGGAACTTCTAGGCTGCGGTGTGCTTGAAATCAGCCAGGCCTTGGTCGACGCCATGGTGGCCCATGCCAAAGCAGACCACCCGGATGAGGCCTGTGGGGTGATTGCTGGGCCTGCTGAGACAGGTGAGCCTTCCAGGGTTATTCCCATGACCAATGCGTCCCGGTCGCCAACCTTTTACGAGTTCGATTCCGGTGAATTGCTGCGCCTGTATCGGGATCTGGACGAGCGGGACGAGGTGCCCATCGTGGTGTACCACTCCCATACGGCCACCGAGGCGTATCCGTCGCGGACGGATATTGCCCTGGCGGCCGAGCCCGAGGCCCACTACGTCCTGATCTCCACCCGTGAGCACGGGAACGATCCCGGTCCGGTGGAATTACGGTCCTTTCGGATCATTGATGGCGAGGTCACCGAGGAAGAGGTGCAGGTCACGCCATGACGTTGGTTGGGCGGGCAACACCCCAGCCACACTCCGACATTTAGGGCACCGCGGTGCTACCTTCGCCCTCTAAACGGTGGTCAACCGAAGGAGTCAGGATGACGTTCGGCGAGGCAATGAAATCCGGAGCCACGAACCTGACGAATTTCACGGGGCGGTCGTCTCGCTCCGCCTTCTGGTGGTGGTACCTGCTGCTGTTCATCCTGTCGATCGTGGCACTCAGTGGGCTTGGCGCTGTACTCGGTGTGTTGGCACGCGGTGACGTGCCGTTTGCGGGTCTGGCCATCTGGTCTCAGATCGTTGCCGGCATCTTCCAACTCTTGATCATCGGTGTCGGATGCCGTCGGTTGCATGACAGTGGCAAGTCTGGCTGGTTGCAGTTGCTGCTGCTTCTGCCGCCGATCGGCCTGCTGATCCTGATCATTCTCTGGTTGCTGCCCAGCACCCCAGGTGACAACCAGTTTGGGCCGAAGCCAGCCTCCTAGGGAAATCGCGGCGAAGTGCGGCGAGCTGACCTGCAAACGTTTCGCAGATAGCCGCTGCTCAAGTGTGATCTCGGGCAGTCTGGCCTAGATTTCTGCCATGGCCGTCGACGTACGAGTTCCCACGATCCTGCGACCCCTCACCGGTGGGGAGAAGTCAGTGGCCGCCAGCGGCCCGGACATCGCCGCAGTAATCGCGGACCTCGAGGCGCAGTATCCCGGCATGGCTGACCGGCTCCTCGATGACAGTGGGCTCCGTCGCTTCATCAATATCTACGTGAACGATGAGGACGTGCGGTTTCTGGATGGCCTCGCCACCACCGTGCAGGATGGTGACGCGGTGACCATCCTTCCCGCGGTCGCTGGCGGCTAGGCCGGTGCGCTTCGACTCCCTGCTCAGTTCTGTTGGGCATACCCCCCTCGTTGGGCTTCCTCACCTCTCGCCCAGCCCTACGGTCAGACTCTGGGCCAAACTCGAAGACCGAAACCCCACGGGATCGGTCAAGGACCGCGCCGCGCTCGCCATGGTCGAACAGGCAGAGCGCGACGGCTTGATCGGTCCCGGTGCCACGTTGCTGGAACCCACGTCGGGAAACACGGGCATCTCCCTGGCCATGGTCGCCAAGCAACGTGGCTACCGCCTGGTCTGCGTCATGCCAGAGAACACCTCCGTTGAGCGCGCCCAACTGCTGCGCATGTGGGGGGCAGAAATCATCTGGTCACCTGCGGCAGGCGGCTCCAATGAAGCCGTGCGAGTGGCCAAGGGCCTTGCTGCCGAGCACCCAGACTGGGTGATGCTCTACCAATACGGCAACGCCGCCAACGCGCTTGCGCACTATCAGGGCACCGGGCCGGAGATCCTGGCCGACCTACCCACCGTGACGCACTTCGTTGCGGGATTGGGAACCACTGGCACCCTGATGGGCGCTGGACGTTACCTGCGCGAACATCGTCCGCAGGTGCAGATCATCGCTGCCGAACCGCGCTACGGGGAACTCGTCTACGGACTGCGGAACCTGGATGAAGGGTTCGTGCCGGAGTTATATGACGAGTCCGTGCTCACATCGCGTTTTTCGGTGGGCCCGGCTGACGCCCTGCGGCGCACGCGTGAACTGCTGGAGTACGAAGGCATCTTCGCGGGTGTCTCCACGGGTGCGATCCTGCACGCGGCGCTGGCTGCCGCGACTAAGGCAGAGCGGGCTGGTGAGACCGCCGATATCGCCTTCATCGTCTGCGATGGCGGCTGGAAGTACCTATCTACAGGCGCCTACGAGGGCAGCCTCGACGATGCCGAGACTGCCCTCGAAGGTCAACTTTGGGCTTGAGCTGGGCCCTAGGGCAGCTGACTGAACCAGGCTTTGGCCGCGGGACGATTGACGAGCAGTAGGGCAATCAGGCTGAGCAGAATGATGCCCCAGCCGTAAGGCAGACGGAACAGGGCGAAGACCAGGTTCAAGATGGCCAGGAAGGTAATGAGCATTCCCGCCGTCGCTGAGCCAGCCAACGTGATGCGCAACAGCCAGACCAGCATGAGGCCGAAGACCGTTGAGATGAGGCCATTGATGAAGATCAGGAAGCCGGACATCTGCACGGCATTGCCGGTGTGATCCGTGATCGCGGTGAAGCTCTCAGGGTCCATCGACGCGATCATGAACCAGATTCCGGTGGCTATGTTGAACACGGCCATCACCGCGATGATGGCAGCAAGAACTGTCACAGATCCCGGACGCGTGGTTGTTGGGCTATCGGCCACGTACATTCCTTTCATGGCGCGGTACTGCCTAGGCTGACCGCATGAGTGGGCCGAAGCGTGATGCGCCAATCGGCATCATGGACTCCGGCGTGGGTGGTCTGACCGTAGCGCGCGCAATCCTTGATCAACTGCCGGGGGAGTCCATTCACTATGTGGGTGACACCGCACGTGGACCCTACGGCCCACGACCGCTGGCTGAGGTGCGCCAATTCTCACTGGAAATCATGGATCAACTCGTTGCCGATGGCGTGAAATTGCTCGTCATCGCCTGCAACTCAGCCAGTGCGGCGACCCTGCGTGATGCTCGGGAGCGCTACCCGGTACCGGTGGTCGAGGTCGTGCATCCCGCGGTGCGACGTGCGGCAGCGGCAACGCGTAATCGACGCATCGGGGTTATTGGCACCACGATGACCATCACCTCGGGTGCCTACCAGGATGCTTTCGCTGCGGCCCCGAATCTGGAGGTGGTGAGCATCGCCTGCCCGCGGTTCGTGGAATTCGTGGAGGCCGGGGTCACTTCCGGTCCCGAACTACTGGCCGCTGCTCGGGAGTACCTGGAACCCATGCACCAAGCTCGGGTAGACACACTGGTGTTGGGCTGCACGCACTACCCACTGCTTACCGGTGTCATCGCGTATGTGATGGGTGATGAGGTCACCTTGGTCTCCAGTGCAGAGGAGACCGCCAAGGACGTTTACCGCACGCTGACCGCTGCGGATCTCCTGATGCCTGCAACTGCGGCCGCACCGAGTCATGTGTTTTCGGCGACTGGGGATCCGCGCAACTTTGAGCGGCTGGGTCGACGATTCCTTGGTCCCGAGGTAACGGCCGTGACAGCTTTTATGCTGCCCGGTGCCTGATTCCGTGACCGGCTGATGTCGGCCACTAGAGTCCCAACCATGTCATCGGTCCAGCAGGGCGCATCTGGTGCAGTGCGAAGTGACGGTCGCGCGGCCGATCAATTGCGCCCCGTCACGTTTGAGCGTGGCTGGCTTGATCAGGCAGAGGGATCGGTGCTCGTGTCGTTTGGACGCACCCGCGTGCTGTGTGTGGCGTCGTTCACCGAGGGTGTGCCGCGCTGGCTGAAGGGATCTGGCCGGGGTTGGGTAACGGCGGAGTATGCGATGTTGCCGAGGTCAACGAATACCCGTTCCGATCGGGAGTCGGTCAAAGGCAGACTCGGTGGTCGCACTCAGGAGATCTCTCGACTGGTGGGCCGCAGCCTTCGTGCGGTTATCGACTTCGACGTCCTCGGTGAGAACACCATCGTGTTGGACTGCGATGTCCTGCAAGCCGATGGGGGCACGCGCACTGCTGCGATCACCGGTGCCTACGTGGCCTTGGCGGATGCAGTGACCTGGGCACAGGGCACCGGTCTGATCGGCGCATCGCCATTGCGTGGGTCGGTGGCGGCGGTGAGCGTTGGGATCGTGCAAGGCGAGCCTCGCCTCGACCTGCACTACGACGATGACGTGCAGGCGGATACCGACATGAATATCGTGATGACCGGGGCGGGCCAATACGTTGAGGTGCAGGGTACTGCCGAAGGTGAGCCCTTCGATCGAGCGCTCTTGGATCAACTCCTCGCCCTTGGGGCTCAGGGCTGCGCGGAGCTGACTCGCCTCCAGCAGGCAGCGCTCAGCAAAGCCCAGTCGTGACAGTGCGTCTGGTCCTGGCGACGCGAAACGAACACAAGGTTGACGAGGTTCGTCGGATCTTGGCGCAGTCTCAGCAGGGTGCGGACATCACCTTCGAGGTCATTCCGGCAACGCAGTTCGCTGATGCCCCAGAGGTCGTCGAGGATGGGGCGACGTTCGCCGCGAACGCGGCACTGAAGGCAGTGGCCTTGGCACAGATCACCGGTCTCCCGGCCATCGCGGATGATTCGGGCCTGTGTGTCGACGCGCTCAATGGCATGCCCGGCATCCTTTCGGCCCGATGGAGTGGTCGGCAGAGTGACCCAGGCCGGGACCTAGCCAACCTTGAGTTGGTACTTGCGCAGACTGCAGATGTCCCAGGTCCCCGACGTGGAGCCTCGTTCCACTGCGCTGTTGCCCTGGCCTTGCCCGACGGTCAGGTCAGAGTTGTAGAAGGTCGAGTTGACGGACGACTCGTTTCCGAGCCCCGCGGTCAGCACGGCTTCGGATACGACCCGATCTTCCAGCCCGATGGCAGTGACAAGACCACGGCGGAACTTTCCGCCGCCGAAAAAGACGCGATCAGCCACCGCGGGCGCGCACTGCGCGCGCTGGTTCCCGTGCTCGTTGAAGTGCTCGGCCCAGAAGTACCCGGTCAGACCTAGTGGCAGTTCACGGCGAGCCGCGACGGAAACCTGGGAGTGTCGCCAGTCGCGGCAGGGTCGGCACGCGTCCCACCTGCAGTTGGGCCGTCGACTCGGCAAAGTTGCGCGCCTGACCAGTGTTCGCGAGTGCATCAGCAGTCAAGCTCGTCACCGCAAGACCTCCTGCAGCATCGCGGGTGTAGTCGCGCCACTGGCCCGGCCAGTACAGACCAAGTGAAAGACCAGCGGGTGGACGAAAACCCGGTTCTGCGGTGTAGTCCACGAACCAGGACTGCGCCGGCGCCTGGCTGATCTGCGCGGAAGGCAGCAGTTGCGCGGCCACGGTGGTGCCATCAACGTCACCCGCGCCACGTTTCGTGCAGTTCCACTTGGCCTTGCGATCGGCCGCGACCACCGCCGCATTGGGCGGGGTGAGCAGTGACCATGCGCCCTTCCGTGTCGTGGAAATGCTGCGGGTGCAGCGGTGGCTCACATCGAGGTAGGTCACCCGGGCCGGCGGCTGATCCGCATGAGGTTTGCCGGCCGGGACTGTGACGGTGCGGGTGATACCTCCTTGAGTTGCGAAGGCGCTGCGCACTCCGGGCAGGACTCCGTCGGTGCGCACGGTCAGGCGCAGGGTGAAGGGTTGCGCTAGCAACGCCGCCATCTGCTGCTCAATGCCGGCCACACGCTCACTAGCGAGCAGCTCTTCGCGATTGCCGGGAAAGGGAGCGTCGCAATCCACGAAGGTGCAGGCAGCACTCACGCTCGGTGCGAGCGGACCGATGACCGCGGCCGCTACAGCAACGCCGCACAACCAGGAGACCTTGCGCACGCCTCATTGTCTCTACTCTTCGCGGCAGGTGCTTCAGGAGGCACGTAGAGTTTGCCCACACGCGGAAGTGGTGGAATTGGCAGACACGCTGCGCTTAGGACGCAGTGCCTTCGGGTATGCGGGTTCGAGTCCCGCCTTCCGCACCCCATTGCGACGAAGGGACTATCGACCCAAATTCGCACTTGCATAAAGTTTGCAATAAGGCAGTGGACGCCCTATCGTGCTGGGGTGACCAATTCGCCGTCCCCGGCTCGCGGGAGCCGACGAGCACTGCCTACCCTGCTGGCCACCCTGAGCGTCCTGGCTGGAGCTATAGGACTTGCGGCCTGCAGTAGCAGCACGTCTACCCAAGAGTCGCCGAGCACCGGTCTGCTGGTCGCCACGACCGTGTCACCGATCACGTCGATTGCCGCCGCCATCGGTGGCGACCGGGTGTCCATCGAGGGGATCGTGCCCGAAGGGACGAACTCCCACACCTTCGAACCGGAGCCTCAGGTCGCCAGGTTGCTCAGTGAGGCAGACATCATCTTCGTGAATGGCCTGAAGCTCGAAGACCCGACCCTGGAACTGGCCGAGGCCAATAAGAAGCCAGATGCGGCCATCATCGAACTCGGCACCACGGTTCTGCCGGAATCGGACTACATCTTTGATTTCAGTTTCCCCAAGGAGGAAGGGAAGCCAAATCCACATCTGTGGACCGATCCCACCTACGCCATCAAGTACGCGGCGCTGATCCGTGACGTACTCAGTGAACGCGATCCCGACAACGCGGAGACCTACGCCCAGAACTACGTTGCGTTCGAGAAGCAGGCCACGGCACTGGCCGATGCGGTGCGTGCTGATCAGGTGACGGTGCCTGCAGGCAATCTCGAACTGCTCACGTACCACGATGCCTACGCCTACTTCGCAAAGACCTTCGGTTGGACTGTTGTCGGTGCTGTGCAGCCGAAGAATTTTTCAGACCCGGCACCCGCTGAAGTTGCGGCCCTCATCGAGCAGGTCAAGGCGCAGGGTGTGAAGACAATCTTCGGCTCTGAAGTCTTCCCATCCAAGGTGCTTGAGGAGATTGGTAGAGCCACTGGCGCACGCTACGAAGACACATTGCGCGATGACGACCTGCCCGGAGCCCCGGGCGAGCCCGAGCATTCCTGGCTGGGATTAATGCGCGGCAACTACATGACGATGATTCAGGGGCTCGGCGGTACCACCGCGAATCTGGAGAAGGTCGACACGACTCCAGCCGTTCCCGATCGGGCGATCTACCCGCAATGACCGGGACCGGAGTCGGGCCTGAACTTGTCCGCATGAGCGACGTGTCGGCCCGCTACGGTCACCACGTCGTCCTACAGGACGTCTCGTTCCATGTGCACGAGGACCAGTTCACGGCCGTGGTCGGGCCCTCGGGAGCTGGCAAGACCACGCTGCTTCGACTCATCCTCGGCACGCTCAAGCCCGTCAGTGGCCGCGTGACCACCACCGCAGGGCTGCGAACCTCCTACGTCCCGCAACTGGAGACCGTGAACTGGAATTTCCCGCTGACGGTCTTCGAGTGCGTGCTTATGTCGCGCACCGCGAAACGCCTGCTTCCCTGGCCAAGTCGTGAGGAGCGACTGCGTGTCCAGGCTGTCCTGGAGCGCCTGGGCATCGCGGAGCTCGCCACGCGACATATACGGGAATTGTCCGGCGGCCAGCAGCAGCGCATGTTCCTCGCGCGCGCCCTCCTACGTGACCCGCAGCTGCTCCTACTTGACGAGCCCACAAGCGGTGTTGACGTATCCACCCGACACGACGTCCTGCACCTGCTCGCCGACCTGCACGAGGACGGTGTTGCCATCGTCTTGACCACGCACGATCTCAATGGAATGGCTGCGCATCTACCGCACATCGTCTGTGTGAACGGGCGAATCATCGCCGATGGCACACCAGCTCAGGTCATCACACCAGCAGTCCTGGAACGTACCTTTGGCGCGCGCATGGAGGTGCTTGAGCACCTTGGGATGCGCGTGGTCGTGGACGAGACTCCCAGCTTGCAGGTCGTAAGAGGAGTTCAGTGATGGACCTGCTCCTTGAGCCCCTCACCTACGCCTTCTTCACCAAAGGGCTCTTGGTTGCAGGCCTGTCAGGGGCATTACTCGGCTTCATAGGTGTGTTCATCGTGCTTCGCGGCATGAGTTACATCGGGCATGGTCTGTCACATTCGATTTTCGGTGGATTTGCTGCGGCGCAGCTCTTCGCCGCGCAGTTCTACCTGCTTGGTGCCGGCCTTTGGGGTATCGCATCGGCTATTGCAATAACGACCGTGGCCAAACGCGGGCGTGTTGGTGCTGATGCAGCCATCGGGGTTATCACCACCGCTTCGTTCGCGTTGGGTGTCGCACTGTTCGCCAAGTTCGGGACAAGCGGCCCGTCATTTGAGAACGCACTCTTCGGCAGCATCCTGGGCATCACTCCCGAGCAGATCGCCGGCCTCGTCGCCATCACCATCCTGACCGGCGTCTTCGTATTTCTGCGCTATCGGGCCCTGCTGTTCAGCACCTTCGATCCCGATGTGGCCGATGTCTCGGGTGTGCGCGTTGGTCGCCTTGAAGCCATGCTCATGGTGATCCTGTCGTTGGCGATCTTGGCGACGCTGACGGTTATCGGTGTCACCTTGGTTGCAGCAATGCTGGTGATTCCCGCGGTTATCGCGCGAATGCTGACGGATTCATTTGCTCGAATGCTGACGTTGAGCACCGTGGTCGGCATTGCCTGCGGCGTCATCGGTATGTACTTGAGCTACTTCGCAGGAGTTCCATCCGGCACCATGATCGTTCTGGTCGGGGCCTTCCTGTTCCTGATCGTCCTGGCGGTAACCGGCGGACGGGGTCTGCGCCGCTCGGTGGGGCTGGATTCCCACGCTGAAGGACCGATCCTGGCACCGGTCGGTCGCTGATCCGGTACCTGCTGGGGATGCTGCCGCGGAGTGTTCGTCCTGATGACCCGCGGCGTAGGCTCCTCCTGTGACCGCAACCTTGCCGAGTGCAGCCCAAGCCACTCCCAAGCGATCTGTCGCGGACTGGCAGGCCGAAGTCGATGCCGCTCGCTCAGAGATGCTCGCTTCGATAGAGCAGGTCAAAGCACAGCTGACCCCGCAGGCCCTTGTCCAGCGTGGGCTTCGGGGCGCGGCAGGGTGGTTCGTCGGTCCCAATGGCGTTCGCCCTGAACGTGTGGCGATTGCCGGAGCCGTAGCCGTCGGCATCGTCTTGGTCGTCGCCCTCGGCAGCCGGCGGCAGAAGTAGCTGTGCCGGTGGATGAAGCACCCCCCGACGTTCGGCCAGCCCCGGACGGGTCTGTGCCTATTCGCCTCCTACATGACCGGGTCCTAGTGCGGCAGGGCCCCGAAGATGGCGAACGGCGCTCCAGCGGTGGCATCGTCATTCCCGCTACCGCGCAGGTGGGCCGGCGACTTGCCTGGGCACGTGTCGTGGGCATCGGTCCTAACGTGCGAACCGTGGAAATTGGCGATCGCGTGCTGTTCGAACCTGAGGATCGTGGCGAGGTCGAGTTGCAGGGCCACGACTACGTGCTCCTGCGTGAACGAGATGTGCATGCGGTTGCCACTGATCGAAGCGCGCCAAGCGGTACCGGGCTTTACCTCTAACCATCGTGGATCCTTCCTCCTGCGAACCAGGTAGTTCGCCGATCCTGGTGGGTGGCACCGGGCGAAGTGGATCCACCGTGGTGGGCCACATCCTCGATCACCACCCCCAGTTGGCGTTGACTCGACCGATGGAAGTGCGCTTCATCACCGGACGCCATGGCCTGGCGGAGGCCCTGGACATCGCCCAGCGCAATCCAGACCAGGCCGACGAGGTGAGTGCATTAGCGGTCGACCGACTGAAGAATCGTTGGTACTTCCGCGCCGAAGAGGTCGGACTGCACACCACCGTGGCCCGGCCTGATCTTGACGGGTGGTGTCAGGACTACCGCAACGGTTTCGCCACTGACGCTGTTAGGTCAACCCAGGCATTGACGGAACAGATCATGCGACGAGTTGTCGCACCGCTATCGGGACTTCGTTGGGTGGACACCATGCCAGCAAATGCGCGAAACGCAGACTTAGTCGCCAGGATCTACCCGAATGCACAGATCATTGCGGTTGAGCGCGATGGTCGTGATGTAGCTGCGTCCTTCGTCCAGCAGCCCTTCGGTCCGGACGATCCATTTCAGGCGCTGCGCAAGTGGGAGCAGCGCACCCTGCGCATCCATCGTGCTGCCAAGGCCTGCGCGCCCGATCGCATGCTCATCGTGCAATTGATGGATCTGGTGTCTGAGGACCGAGGGGGCACTATCCAGCGCATCTGCGACTTCCTGGGCCTACCTGTTGATGCTGGGATGGTTGCCTGGTTCGATGACAATGTGACCGCAGTGGCCGCGCACCCGGATCGATGGCGCCGCCAGTTCGATCGCAAAACAGCGGATCGACTGGATAAGCGGTACGCGGAAGCCGTCGAACGCCTCCGGGCAGCAGGCGTGCAGGAATTCAGATGACCGACGACCTGACGTTGGTCGACGGTGAGCGTTTCGATGACGTGATTATCGGCGCAGGACACAACGGCCTGGTGGCCGCCTGCTACCTCGCCCTGGCAGGTCGCGATGTGTGCATTGTGGAGGCGGCGAACCTCATCGGAGGTGCGGCAGTCTCACCCCAGGTATTCACCGGCGTCGATGCTCGCCTGTCTAAATACGCCTACCTCGTGTCACTGCTCCCGGATTCGATCCGTGCTGATCTCGGCGTTGAACTGCCACTGGTCGAACGCAGCACAGCGTCCTATACCCCGGATCCCAGGAATCCAGCGCGCGGACTTTTGGTACCGGCTACCAAGACCCAAGCCTTCACTGACCACCTGAACGACTTCACGGGATCACCAACGGAAGCTGGGAACTGGCAGGCATTTCAGGATCGGCTGCAGACCATGGCGCAACGAGTGTTTCCGACACTGACCGCACCGTTGATGGATCCGCAATCGATGGAGCAACTCATTGATGATGAGCCCACGTGGCGTGACCTCTTCGTGCAGCCTCTTGGCCAGGTACTGGAGCGCACCTTCAGCAACGATGTTGTCCGTGGCCTTGTTTTTACCGACGCACTGATCGGCACGTTCAGTCACGCACACGATGCGACGCTGCGTCAGAACGCCTGCTTCCTTTACCACGTGATCGGTAACGGGACCGGTGACTGGGATTTGCCCGTGGGGGGCATGGGCGCATTGACGCAGGCACTCGGGCGGCGCGCTGAGGAACTCGGGGTGCAGATTCACCTGCAGTCCCGTGCCGTTGAAGTCACCAGTGACGGAAGCAACGCATCCGTGGTGGTGGAGACGGCAACGGGCAGGCGGAATCTGCACTGCATCAACGTATTGGCGAACTGCGCTCCCGCAGTGCTGGCCGGCTTACAGGGTAGGCAGTCCGAATCAACGCTCGCGGGTGCACAGATCAAGGTGAATCTTCTGCTGCAGCGCCTACCAGAACTCCAGGACCGTGCCGTGGACCCCGAGCAGGCATTCAGTGGCACCTTCCACGTGAATGAGGGTTACGCGCACCTCAATGCGTCATTCTTCGCAGGTGAACAAGGCGCTCTGCCTGAACCGGTGCCCTGCGAGACGTACTGTCACACTCTGGGTGATCGGAGCATTCTCGGTCCGGAACTTCAAGCCACGACGGCACAGACCCTGACCGTTTTCGCACTGAACACTCCCCACGCGATCTTCGCTAACGGCAGCATCGACCGCACCAGGGCTGTGCAGTCCGTCCTCATGAGTATCAACAGCGTGCTGGCCGAACCCATTGAGCCACTGCTCATGCTGGACGGAGATGGGCAGCCGTGTATCGACGTGAGCACCACTGTCGATCTGGAGCACACGCTGGGAATCCCGGGGGGCAATATCTTTCACACGCCACTGGACCTGCCGTTCGCCCAATCCAACGCAGAGGTCGGCACATGGGGTGTGGAGACTGACCTGCCAAACGTGTTCATTTGCGGCGCTGGGGCCCGACGCGGCGGTGGGGTCTCGGGAATCCCCGGTCACAACGCCGCTCAGGCGGTACTACGGGGTGCAACCAATCACTGACGAGCGAGGAATTCCAACAGCTCGCTTCGTCCAGTTGCCAGATCGGAGATGAACAGATCCGGTTGCACCGCCTGCAACTCCGGATGGTCGTGCAGGCCAGTGGCGACCAGTACCCCGGGAAATCCACCGGCCCGTGCCGCCTCGAGATCGAGTGGTGTGTCACCGATGACGACTGCAACGACGGAAGTGAAATCTGGATGCGTCCGCAGGGTTCGGCCGGCGAGGGCGCCGAGTTCTGTGCGGTGCGTGGGTTCGGTACCGAAGAAGCAGAAGTTCTGATCGATGTGACCCCAGAGCCCAGCCGACTCGAGCTTCACCTGCGCTCGAAGCGGCACGTTTCCGGTCAGCAGTCCGTGCTGCCAGCCCTGCTCAGTCAACTCTTCCAAGAGCTCGGCCACGGCCGGTGCAGGCTTGGCCGCTTCCTGAGCCAGCTCGGCACGTGACGTGTTCAGCAGGTCATCGAACAGCGCTTGCAGGCTCAACTCATCCAGGGTGACACCTTCCTGCTGGGCGAGTTCGGCGAAAATCTGGCCATCGGTCTTGCCGGATGTACGCGGGGTCGTTGGAGTGGGTAGGCCCATGACGCGCCCGAAGGTCTGGGCATGTTTGTCGCGCGCACGACCATGCATGCTGATCAGGGTTCCGTCGATATCCCACAGCAATAGTCGCAGGTGGGTATCGGGAGGAGGTGTCACGAGGTTGCTTTCTCACTTTCGCGCACGTGTGTGTCGAGGAACGCCAGTGTACGGTCAAAGGACTTTGCCCACGGCCCGTAGAGGTAGTGACCCCCGCCCTTGATCTCGATGAGTTCGGCATCAACAGACTGTCGGCGCAGTTCCTGCATTGCGCGGCGGGTCCAGCCGATTGGGCAACTTTCATCGGCCGTGCCATGCACGATCAACAGGGGATCGGTGATGCGATCAAAGTAATTGATCGCCGAGATGTCGTCCCACCACGCTGGGTTTGCCTCCGGTGAGCCATAGCGCGCGAAGATCTCCTTGCGCAGAGCCGCATCCGACCGCTGCCACTTGTTGAAGTTATCGACCGCATCGGCACTCACCGGGGCGTAGAGGACGGCGGCCTTGAAGGTGCCGGGTGCAGTCACGAGCGCGTTGTAGCCGACTCCTCCACCCATTGATCGACCGAGGAAACCGATTCGATCCGAATCAAGGTAGGGCAAATTGGATGACTGCACGGCGCGTGCGGCGTTGATGACATCTTCGGTGTAGCCCAAACGTAGTCGCAATGCGTTATTCGGATCATCATCGGAGCCAGCGTGATTGCGATAGTCAACATGGAGGGCGACATACCCATTGCGGGCCAGGGCATCCTGTTCTCGCCGGAATCCCTGTCCGGTCACGTAGACATCAGGGTCGATATACCCGTGTGCCAAGACGATAACCGGAAAAGGCCCCTTGCCCTTCGGAACATTCATGATGCCGGAGATCTTCAGACCGTTGGAGCGGTACGTCACCGCATACTTGGTGTAGGCACCCGTCCGCGCCAGAACCCGACCTACCTTGAGGTCAGATCCGCGCTGCTCCTTCGACATCAGGGAAGGTAGTGACACCGGATGAGGAGTCTCCACCGTTGGTGCGGCTGCAACCGCGGGCGCCATCGACAGACCCAAAGCGGCAGTTGCGGCGCAGCCGGCCAAAAAGGTAGCGAGAATTCCCCGAGTTGCCTTGCGATGCATGCCAACACTGTAGATCGAATCGTGATTTCCTGCAGTCGGGTTATTCTGCTGGTGATGAGCGGCTCGCGTGGTGCCTCAGCCCATTTGGGTGTGTGTTGGCTCAAGGGTGTGTGTTTGCTCAAGGGTATGTGTTCACTCAAGGGTGTCGCGTCCCTTGTCAGCGTGTTTCTGGTGCTGGGGCTCGGTGCATCGCCAGCGGGCGCATTCGAGAGCCGCATTATGGGCGGCAGTGGAGCTGGTGGGTCCTCGAACGTGGTCGCAATCTCCGCCCGTGACGAGAACGGCTGGTGGTTATGCAGCGCCGCGATCTGGAAGCCACGGATCCTGGTTACTGCAGCGCATTGCGTCACGAAAGAGGGTTCCGCCGATCCGGCACTGGAGGTTCGGGTATTCCCGCCGGGTGCCGAGGCCCTGGTCTACAGCAACATCGGACCCCAGGGTGCAAGTGCGGTGCCGGTAACCTCAATCCTGCGACCCGCGGGGTACGTCAACGCATCTGAACTCGTCCAACCCAACGACATCGCTTTCCTGGTTCTGGGGAGTGACCTCGCCCCCGCTGGCTTTGGTCGTCTTGCGACTTCCGCGGAGTTGACCAACTGGGCCTCCATCGCCAAGCCCATTACTCACGTTGGTTATGGATTGACCGGCCCGAATCAGCGGTCGACGACCCCACACACCACAACGCTGTCACTTGTTGAATTCATGAACGGTCGCTATGGCCAGCAGTTCAGTACGGCACAGACCGCACAGGTATCAATCTGTCCGGGGGATAGTGGAAGCCCGGCATTCGTCGACCAGGCAAACGGTGATCTCTTACTTGGCACGATGGCCGGCGGAACCGGTCCGTGTGGCACCACGGAAGGAGCCCCGGCCTCCACAACTGCCGCAAACGTTGGCCTGGCAGTGATGGGTTACCTCGACCTTGCTGATGCCGCCTTGGCCCAGGCGGGATATCCATTGATCCCTGGTGCGCCCATGGACCGCGCAGGTACAAGTGCTAGCTCCACAGTATTTCTTGCCTGGCTCCCACCATCCCGCAATGCCAACACGGTGACGAGCTACGAAGTCGTCGATGAGAACGACTCGGTCGTATGCAGCACTGTTGCCACCACGTGCCGGGTTGAAGGAGTGACGCCCGGAGATCACTTCTACCGAGTCCGCAGCCTCAACTCCCAAGGTGAGGGCGATGCACGACCGGAAGCAATTGCAGTGCGCGTGGGCGATCCACCGGCGGTGATCGGACTGAAGAATGCGAGGGCGACGCCAGTGGTCAGTGGCGTGCGAATAACTGCGCAGGAGGGGTGCTTCGCTGCACGCCAGGGCAGGCGCAACCTGCAGGCCGAGACGCAGAGCGGATGGGTAAAGCTAGCCTCTGCGACGTTGGTGCGGGATCGGCAGCGATGCCCAAAGCGCAAGCAGCCCTATCTCGCCCGGTATGAGTTCACCGTGCCGACAGTCACCGCAGCCGCCACGCAAATCGCACTGCGTACCGTTGGACCTGCTAACACCCAGAGTCGTCAGTCAGGCATCACGGTCTACCCGAGCTATGAGGTGTTGCTCACGAGCACTCTGCAGGCTCGCAACCCTGCATCTTGAACCCCTGTTCGTAAAACCCGAGAACGGGTCAGGCTACGTTCGCTGCAGAATGGCCAAGGTAAGCAGTGTCCCCACTGCCGCAGTTGCGATGACCGCCATAACGATCACGATGATCGCTCCTGCCCCCATGCGCTTGCGGTGTCGCGGACCCTGCGGCTTCGCGGCTTCCTGCTTTGCGCGCTTCTTCTCTGCTCGTGTGGGTTTCGACGCCTTGGACTCCACGGCAACTGGCACTTCGGAGGCCAGTGGTGATTGCACGACCGCACCGCCGGGGGTGGTGCTCAGGAGGATTCGGGCCGTGTGGCTATCAGGTGGCCCGGTGCCGCGCCACGAAGCGATTTCAATGACGGTTCCCGGGGGCAATTTGCCGAGTACTACCTTTTGCCCCTCCGGAAGGTTGATCACCAACTCATCACCGGTGGGCAGCGCCGTAATCGCCGGGGAGGAACTCACGACCTCCGGTGAGGAGGCCGCGCCGTCACTGCTGCTCATGGGGCGGAGTCCATCAGTACAAGCCCTATCCCCGCAACAAGCGCAAGCACCCAGGCAATGCCTACGAGGGTCCACAACAGGATGCGTCGACGACGCGGGCGCTTCCAGCTGCGCGTACCGGCAAGGAATGCAGCCTCTTCCTGCACCGATCGTTGGCTATCGACAAGGTCAGCGTGCGGCGCACGCCCGGTGAGGATCATGGTGTCGGTCTGCGGAGTCTGCACAATGAACGCACGCTCCCAGCCCTGGCCACGGAGTACCACCTGCGTCGTGCCACTCGCAGAAATCGCGGCGCTTTCCAGCCACACATTCAGACCTGGATCCAGTCGTGCCAACCGCACATGCATAGTGCCAAATCTACGCGCTCACCGGCGGGCAGCGGGTCTAGGTTCACTGTGCCCATGTCCTAGTGTTGCGGCGTGTTGACCCTGCGGCGTGTGCATAGGGCCTGGTGGGTAGCCGGAGTCACGTTCCTGGTACTCATCGCCTCAGCTGCGTTTCGCTCATCTTTTGGCGTCATGCTGGTGCCTTTCGAAGATGAATACGGTTGGAGCAGGGCAGCCACGAGCCTTGCCGTTTCGGTGAATCTCGTCTTCTACGGGGTTACGGCACCGTTCGCAACTGCTCTCATGGAGCGCTTCGGTGTACGACAAATCGTTGCCGGTGCCATGGGCCTTATTGCGCTAGGTACTGGCCTGACCGTCTTCATGACCGCGTCTTGGCAGTTGACAGTGCTGTGGGGGGTCGTGGTCGGTCTTGGTACCGGGTCCACCGCGCTAGTACTGGGTGCCTTGATCGCTAATCGCTGGTTTGCCAATCGACGTGGCCTGGTGCTGGGCATTCTCGGAACCGCCTTCGCCACTGGTCAACTGGTGTTTCTACCCTTGATCTCAAGCACTATTTCCAACAGTGGGTGGCGCACAGCCTCTCTTGGGATCGCCCTGCTGGCAGCGCTGACCATTCCCTTGGTCCTCCTAGTGATTCGCGATCGGCCCTCCGACTTGGGGCTACGTCCTTACGGCGCAACCGGCCCGATCACGACCCAGGAGGAGGCACAGAATTCAACCGGGAGTGCCTGGCATGCAGCACAAACCGCGCTCACTGTCCTGCGTCAGGCGTCAAGAACCTCAACCTTTTGGCTACTTGCCGGCACATTCTTTATTTGCGGCTGGACCACGAATGGCATCATCAGCACCCATTTCGTCCCGGCAACCCACGATCACGGCATGGGAGCGACCACGGCTGCAGGCCTGCTCGCCATCGTTGGTGTCTTCGACATCATCGGCACGATTGGGTCGGGATGGCTCACAGACCGCTTCAACCCCCGCATTCTTCTGTGCGTCTACTACGGGTTTCGCGGCGTGGCATTGCTTGCGCTGCCAGTGATTCTGGGACCTGATGTTGAGCCGCCCTTGGTCATCGTGATGATCCTGTTTGGGCTTGATTGGGTTGCGACCGTGCCACCGACGGTGACGCTGTGTCGTCAGGCGTACGGGATCGACAAGGGGGCAGTGGTGTTCGGCTGGGTGTTCGCCGCTCACATGGTGGGCGCTGCAGCCGCCGCCGCGGTGTCTGGAGCAATGCGAGCTAGCGCAGGCGACTACGTGAGCGCATGGTGGTTGGCTGGAGGTTTGGCACTGGCAGCGGCGATTGCCGTGCTGATGATTCCGCGGCGAACACATGTACTGTCAGGCATCGTGAAGATCCCTGCGGGTACTTAGACATGTCTACATCGTTTCTGCGTGTCACCTCGGTGCTGGCCATAGCCACGGCCGCAACCCTGATGATGCCTTCGGTAGCTGCCAGAACTGTGGCCGTTGTACCGGCAGCGAAAGCGGGCAAATCATGCAAGCAGCTGGGACGGGTTCAGGGAGATCTCACCTGCAAGAAAGTCAATGGGCGTTTGAAGTGGGTGAAGACGCCGACGAATGCTTCACCAGTATCAAGTTTGGAAATCCTCTGCAAAAGTTCGACCTACACCAGCCAGGTCAAGAACCTCCGATGCACCGAGAACTCAATAACTTTTGCGGCCGATGGCCTTCCCGGGGAATCTCAACCAACCATGATCGGAATTACGGCGACCAATCAGCAGTATCCATCAGTGCACGATTACACATATTCATTTCCGCGAACCCCGATCATCGCATCCAAGCCAACCGTCCCCGGATCCGGACCGATCGGGGTAGCCGTCAACGGCGTCCCTTTGTTCAGCCCATGGACGCAAGCAGCCTTGTTGCAGCACACGCTTGATGCCGGGGAACTTGACACCTGTGGTGGTCACGCAGGACGCGGGGATGACTACCACTATCACGTTGCCCCTAGGTGCCTCATTGAGCAGCTGGGCGCTGAGAAAGTCGAAACGCAGCGATCACCAATTGGCATCGCCAATGACGCGCATCCGATTCTCGCCCTCGGTTGGTTCGATGCAGCCAAGAGCGTTGAGAATCAGCTCGATCAGTGTCGAGGAATGAAGGATTCTGACGGTAACTACTTCTACAACGTGCAGACCACAAGCAAGTGGGACATCCTCAACTGTTTTACTGGCACTGTTTTCACGACATCAAAAGATCGCTTCACTCCACGACGTGATTCATCTGGTGCCGAAATTGTTGGTGCAAAGCTCGCTATGACCATCACTGATTCCTATTCCCGTGCTTTTTCCGGTCAGACCTGCTACGTGATGTCGGGAACACTCAGGAATCAGAATGTCATCCAGACAAATCAATCGGTCGTTAAAGTCTCCGGACCCGTGTCGATCTACTACTGCAGTCCCCAGTGCTACGCGGAGTTCTTTGAGCCGACTGCTCCCTTCCCGGGCCAGTCGGTCTACCTCGAGAGGTCAACGCAGAGCTGCCCAGTGGGCTTCAATTCCGATGCGCTTACAACCTTGCCGGCCTACGCGGGTCCGAACATCGGGAAGCGGGGTCCGGCAACTGGCCCTTCAGCAGCGCAGAAACTCGAGTTACACGAAGACCATGTACCGCACGATCATGGGTGACACCGAGTGGCGCCCAAGCCACGTGTGTCGATCATGTCAATCAGCAGTCGCGGTTACTCAAGCGTCCATCAGGCAGTCGAGTTTGGCACTGTAGTGAGAAGCCAAGATCACGCCGCAATTTCGCGCTGCCCTGTTCATCGGACTGGATCTGACTCATGTCTACTCCGCGAAGATTCGTCCTCAGCACACGTGTTCCTGTCCAATACGATCCATAGACCTGGGCGTCGGTGAGATTGGCGCGCGTCAGATTCGTCTTCACGAGGTAGGCATTGCTGAGCTCGGCACCTGTGAGATTGGCCCGGCTCAGGTTGGCCTCGGTGAAGTTGGCATCAAGAGCGTCGACGTCGGTCAGATTCGCCCTGACAAAGCGCGCCCTCTCTAGCGTTGCTGCTTGGAGATTCGCACCGGACAACTGGGCGCGCGTGAAATTGGCACCGGTGGCGATGACCTCAGTCAATCGAGCACCACTGAGATCTGCTCCCATGAAGTTGGCTCCCGTGAGGTCGAGACCAGAGAGATCTCGATTGCGAAGATCCACTCCCGAACAGTCGGCTCGGGGCCCGGGCTGACAGGTCTCCACCGCCTGAGCGGGGGAGACGAGCGGCACCACGCAGCACACCATGAACCATGATCCAATTAGGACTCGTACGGTCGGCTTCCGTTCCCTCATTCTTGGATTATGACGAACTGTCTGCGCGCCGCTAAGACCATGATCTGTACGACCAGGATCGCTTGGGGGCGTCGCCAAGAAGGCAGGAGTGGCCGGCCGCACAGTAGTCGTTCGGTTGAGCTACGGCACCTAGTGGTACCGAATGCCCATCAGTAGTAGCCGGATGGTCCATGGTGTGATCGCTGCGGGTGTCCGATTCGGAACTAGTTCAACTCATGCTTGTCTTGTTCGACTGAATCTCGGATACTGAGGAGCGGTATGTTTCGGAACCCATCTCAAGGAGTTGTCATGCCCAAACTAGTTCAGGCGCCCGTCGCATGCGCATCAATTGATCGCTTAGCACTCGGGGTAGACGCCGTACGTGGCGCCGATACGGCTGACTGGCAGGTGCAGGGCCTGTGCTTTGCTGAGGAAGCTGGGTAAACGCATCGTTGAGGTGATCGGGTCACGCATCGTTGTTGCGTTTAGGCGACCTTGCAATCCGTCAGCCGAACTCATAAAACCACGTACGCCGCGTAGGACTTGAACCTACAACCCGCTGATTAAGAGTCAGCTGCTCTGCCA
>CAZKFI010000009.1:0-50649 GCA_964551975.1 uncultured Bifidobacteriaceae bacterium
GTGGCGTGTCCGAGCGGCCAAAGGAGCGCGCCTCGAAAGCGCGTGTGGGGGCAACTCCACCGTGGGTTCAAATCCCACCGCCACCGCCATCTCACCTCAAGCGAGCCAGCTACCGCTTTGGTGGCAAGAGGCAGTCATTCGCGGTGAAGGTTGCCCCCTGGCATGGGAAATTTGGGGTAATCGTAAGTTTTATTTACGATTACCCCATGTACATGGCTCGAAGTGCCTCGGTAACGCTGCAGAGGCTCGCACGAGGGTTTCCCGTCCTCCACCTCACCGGGCCCCGTCAATCAGGCAAGACGACCCTGGCCCGGCACGAACGCCCTGATCTGCCGTACCAATCGCTGGAGAGCGTTGACGTGCGCTCGTTCGCGGTTGACGACCCCCGCGGCTTCCTTGCCCAGTTCCCGAGCGGTGCGATTCTCGACGAGGTTCAACGCGTTCCCGACCTGCTGTCGTACCTGCAGGGGATCGTCGATGACTCAGCGACCATGGGCAGCTTCATTCTCACCGGTTCGCAGCAACCAGCGCTCGCTGCCCAATTCCCTCAATCTCTCGCGGGTCGTGTGGGCCGAGTGGAGCTGCTCCCCCTATGTGGGGCCGAACTTCTGAATGCGAATCGACTATCGACCAATCTCGAGACGATGCTGTGGACCGGCGGGTTCCCCGCCATCTTTGATCGTGACGTTGCCCCAACCGACTGGTTGGTCAATTACACCGCGACCTACGTTGAACGTGACGTTCGCCAATTGCTGAGTGTGCGTGATCAGGACGTCTTCGTCACGTTCACTCGCGCGGTGGCGGCTCGCGCGGCGCAACTGCTCAACTACGCGGCATTGGGCAGCGATGTCGGTGTTTCAGCTCAGACGGTGCGCGCCTGGGTTTCTAGCCTGCAGGCGACCTACGTCATCGCGCTACTGCGCCCACATGCAACGAACGCCACCTCGAAACTCGTCAAAGCACCAGAAGTTGTCATGCTCGACTCGGGGCTGATGTGCAGTTTGCTTGGCATCACACAGCCGGAGCAACTCGTGGTGCATCCACTTCGCGGATTCGTCTTTGAAACGTGGGGAATCTCCGAACTCATGAAAGCCTTCCTGAACGCTGGAAGGCAACCTGACCTCGGGTATCTACGCGACCAACATGGGAACGAAATTGACTGTGTCGTGCGGGTGCCAGAGGGTCTGATTCCAGTTGAGTTCAAGGCAGTTCGAACCTATTCCGCAGACTGGGCAGCACCAATGCGCCGCTGGATTGGGCGCACTCCGCAGTGGTCATGGCTGATGCCCACCATTGTCTATGGCGGTGACGAGTCAATGCACCGATCGGGTGTTCGTGTGTTGTCCTGGCGTGACTTCGCTCAAGATCCACTCGGGAAGATTCAATCGTGACTACCTGCGGAGGGTTGAGCCCATGTCGATAACCAGGGGGATCTGCGCATCAGCTGCTGCGGCAGCAAGATGCCGATCGAAGGTGGCCAGGGGCAGACCTCGATCCTTGGCCAGTAGGAGGTAGGCGGTGTCATACGCGGTCAGCCCATGGGTATGCGCCTGCAGCGCAAGGCGACGGATGCCGCACCCCACAACATCAGTGCGAATGTCCAGGTATTCAAGTTGTTCGCAGAGACCACTAACAAACTCGGTGCTAACCCGCCCGACGCGCAGCGCAGTTCTCAACGCATTTGCCATTTCGGCATGCCACAGTTCGGGTACAAGCAAAAAACCATCGGTCATCAGCAGGTCAAGGGTCGCCTCAAATTCGGAGTCGGCATCGCGGAGCGCCCATGCCAGTGCAGCTGATGCATCAAGGACGACCCCGCCCTGGGCGGTCACCGTGTTCGTCCATCATCGATGAGTGCTCTCACCGACAGTTCATCGGGCATCCGCCGCACCTGGTCGGCCAAACCGTGGATCGCGGCAATCGCGGCCACGCGATCCTGACGACTGGGTGCCGCGATAGGCGCGATGCGAGCAATCGGGCGACCATGCTTGGTCACGGTCACCTCGCGACCTTCCATGACCTCCTCCAGCACCGCAGACAGCCTGTTCTTGAGTTCGTAAATACCAATGGATCCGTCCATATTGAGCGCACTCATACATTGAGGCTAGATTCTGGCCAGAACTGTGTCAAAGGCTCGGCGGCGCTCGCCAGATACCAACAGCCCCTGAATTCAGTCTCTAGTCAGGCGTTTATCTGGGCCTAGCCTTTCAATATGCAGACGCAGTGGGAGGCACTCCAAGAGTCGCCAGCAAGACCGGCGAGACGTTCACCAACGCGTCCTGCGACTGCGAAGTTTCGGCATCAGGTCAGTAGCGCCGCGAGCGGTGCTTCCGGCACGGCAATCCAACCTTCGGTCCTAGCACGCTGCTGCTGCTCCCGGGTTGGCGCGGTGCACAGGCCGAGATGGTGTGCACGTGCGATGAGGGCACAGATCACGGCATCAAAGGCATCATCATTGCTACGGCAGCGTTCTTCGTGCGGGCCGAGGTCAAGCCACGGAGCTGCGGTGAGGAGTGCGTCCACGAGCAGGGTGAGATTCGCGGAGGCTCGACCGCGATCGGTGCCCTTATATGGCCCGTTGACGCCGAGCCCCCACTGCATCAGGGCGACAGCTGGATAGGCCTCCAGGATTCGCCCGGTGCCATCCCGGGAAACATCAACACCTGCATCGCGCAGCCGGGCCAGCAGCGTTGCTCCGCGGAATGCAGCCAGCCCGATGCGATCAGTGGACACGCTCAGCGGCGTCTTGCGGAACGATTGCGCTACCACGCGGTCCGTTTCGCGATAAGCGAGATCGCGCCAGGCATCGGCATCAGGAAGCGGTGCGTGCGTGTCACCCTGGTGCGCGGTGATGAACGCCGTGAAGGGTGCCGGCCAGCCCAGGGGAACGTCGAAGCCAGCACGATCGCAGTCCTGCACCGCCGCGACAATCTGGTCGTCGAACGCCGGTCGGGTGAGCTCGCTGACTGCTGCCGAGCCCGGTTCCCAGACAACGACCGCCAGGGCAGTGCGCGCTGGCTGTGCGGCCAGATCGATCCCGACGGTGCGCGTGATTGATGTCGCAGGCGTCATGTGATGAGACGTTCACTGCGGGTTACCAACGTATGCACCGCTGGACCAAACACCGCGAACGCCGGATTCGTCGTCTGGCCGTTGCGATAGCGGTACCAGATCTGCTGGGCGATCACCGCAAGGCGAAACAGGCCGAACACCTCGTAGAAGGTCCAGTCCACGGCGAGTTGACGCTGAGTTCGGGCGAGGTAGCGATCGAGGATCTGTTGACGAGTAGGCATCCCGGGTAGGTCGGAGGGTTGCAGTCGAAATGCGCGGAATTCGTCGTCATCATCGGCTTGGACCCAATAGGCAAGTCCAGACGCCAGATCCATCAACGGGTCTCCGATGGTGGACATCTCCCAGTCGAGCACGGCGCGAATGTCGCAGGGGTTAGCCGGATCCAACACGAGGTTGTCCAAACGCCAATCACCGTGGATAACAACGGCGTCGCAATCTGGTGGCTGCTCACGATCCAGCCAGGTCATGACGGCCTCACCGTCGGGTACGTCATCAGTGCGCGCAGCGCGGTAACGCTCTGACCAGCCGCGAACCTGACGGGCCACGTAACCGGGGCCCTTCCACAGTTCCATCAGACCTACCTGTGTCGCATCCACCGCATGCAACTGGGCGAGGCAGTCAAACGCCGCGTAGGCAAGGTCCTCGTGCTGCTTGGCGCCCAGTGGTTGAACTGCAGGTCCGGCGCGCATGATGGTGCCCGTCACGTACTCCATGGCATAGCAGGGCATACCAAGCACTTCTGGGTCTTCGCAGAGGGCAAGCATCTGGGGCACGGCGGAGAAGACGGGTGCCAGTTGCCGCTGGACTCGAAATTCCCGACCCATGTCATGCGCCGATGCGGCCTTGCGTCCGGTCGGTGGGCGACGCAGCACGATCTGACGCCCGCTGAACGTCAGCAGGTAGGTGACGTTCGAGGCACCGCCCTTGAACTGGTGAACGTCGATGAGTGCACCCGGATCGGGGATCTGCGGGCACAACCAAGCGGCGAACGCTTCAAAATCGAGCGCATCCTCAGAACGCACCGGCATGGTGCCGTGCGGCGCAGTCACCCCTGTGTTGCTTCGTCGTAACCGGCGAGTTCCTGACGGGCGACATCGCGCAGATGGACCTCGTCGGGCCCATCGGCGATGCGCAGGGTGCGCAGCTGCGCCCACATGTACGCAAGGGGTGAGTCGTCGCTGACTCCCGCCGCTCCGTAGATCTGAATGGCGCGGTCAACGACGCTCAGAGCCATTCGTGGTGCTACGACCTTGATGGCGGCAATTTGCTTGCGGGCACCCTTGGCGCCCACCCGGTCGATCATCCACGCCGCCTGCAACACCAGCAGGCGAGCCTGATCGATCGCGATGCGTGATTCGGCAATCCACTCAGCGATCACTCCCTGCTGGGCGAGCGGTTTGCCGAAGGGCGCCCGGGCCTGCGCGCGCTGGCACATCAGTTCCAGTGCTCGCTCGGCCATCCCGATGCTGCGCATGCAATGGTGGATCCGCCCCGGCCCAAGGCGTGCCTGTGCGATCGCAAAACCGGCACCGGAGTCACCCAGCAGATTGCTGACTGGCACGCGCACGTCGGTGAAGGTGATCTCGGCGTGACCGTGTTGATCCTGATAGCCGAATACCGGCAGCGCCCTCTCAATGGTGAGGCCAGGTGCGTCCATCGGCACCAGCACCATGGACTGCTGACGGTAGGTCGGCGCTTGCGGGTCTGAGACGCCCATGACGATGAGCACTGCGCAGCGCGGATCCATGGCACCCGTCGTCCACCACTTACGACCGTTGATGACCAGGTCCTGCCCGTCGCGGGTGATGGTGGTCTGCAGTGTGCGCGGGTCACTGCTCGCCGCATCCGGCTCGGTCATCGCGAAGCCGGAACGAATGCGGCCATCAAGTAGTGGATCCAGCCAGCGGGTGCGCTGGTCGTCAGTACCGAACATGTGGAGGATCTCCATGTTTCCGGTATCCGGCGCCGAGCAGTTCATCGCCTCGGGAGCAATCTCGATGGAGCGTCCACTCAGTTCGGCGATGTGGGCATAGTCAAGAACGCTCAATTCGTGTGCGGGGTCAGCGCAGTTTGGGAGGAATAGATTCCACAAACCACGAGCCCGTGCCTGCGCCTTGGCTTCTTCGACGACTGCGGGCAACTGGTGGCCCTGGCCCGAGGCAATCAGCGCGCGTCGCTGCTCGGCGTAAATCGGCTCCGCCGGATAGACCACCTCGACCATGAACTGCTCAGCGCGATCGAGGTACTCCTTGCCGCGCGCACTGAGCCAGGGTCCCTCGAGGTCCATCATCGATCACGGGCTCAGCGTCGGCGATGGTGCGGCGGTTGCCGTTGGCTCGGGCGCCCCCGGCGATGGCGTGATGCAGCCGGCACCGGACAGCGAGGGTGATGGTGAGGCCATCGCTGCGGCAATCTCGGCTTCTCCATTGAGTTTCTTGAACTCCTGACCAAGTGCCACATCGACGACTCGGCCCGTGCGATTGTCACCAACCATGACGGCACCAGGAATGTAGAAGGAGAGCAGCTGCGCACCCGCTTCACCCTTGGGTCCGTACCGAATCTCGGCAACTCCGGCTACCTGTTGATTCAACGGATCGTTGTCGACGCCGACGATCGAGAAGCCGCGGGCGCTGAGCACCTTCGCTGTGTCGGTGGCCAAACCAACCCGCTGTGTGGAGTTCCAGACGTTGATGCGCACCTTGTCGGTCTGGGGCAGCACCTCCGCGGGACTGACCAGGGTGGTCTTGCAGGGCAGAGGTGCGGTGCTGGGGCTGCCGGAGGCGGTCTCAGACGAGGGCCCGCGGTGCAGCAGTGTCGAGAGCCCGAAACCGAGCCCGCCCATGACGAGGGCACCCGCGACGATGAGCACGATGGTGAGCCACAGCGGCTGGCGTCGCTGGCGCACCTGGACACGGGAGAACGATCGCTCCCGGTAGGCGTTCATCAGCCCTCCAGCACTAGCGACGACGTTCGAGGAATTCGCGCACTAGCGTGCCACACTCCTCGGCGAGCACCCCTGGAACGACCTCGACTCGGTGACTTAGTCGCCGATCCCGTACGAGATCCCAGTGGGATCCGGCCGCTCCGTACTCCTCGTTCCATGCCCCGAACACCAACCGCGATACCCGAGCCATGACCGCAGCACCGGCGCACATGGGGCACGGCTCCAGGGTGACCACGAGGGTGTGTCCGGTAAGGCGCCAGGTTCCCGCCTGCTCACCCGCCTGCCGTAATGCCAGGATCTCAGCGTGCGCGGTGGGATCACTGCGGGCCTGGCGAGCATTTCCGGCTGCACCGACGATGAGCCCCCCCGGGTCAAGAACAAGCGCACCGATGGGCAGTTCGCCTGCTGCCCCGGCGCGCGCTGCGAGCTCCAGGGCACCGCGCATGGACACCTCATCAGGCGAAGGGTCAGTCATCCCCCAGGATCTCCGCCACCTGCTGCGCGAATCCTGCCCGCTCGGCAATGGCGGCAACCTGCTCGTCCGGGTACAGGTCCTCGTCCTCCAGTAGGTCGGCCAGTTCATCGGTGTCGACGCCCAGATCGGTGAGGATGCTGAGCTCACCGACGGCGGTGAACTCGTCCCACTCCTCCGAGTCCTCTGCCACGGCGCCGGTCAACTGCAGGGCCTGCTCGGCGAGGTCCCAATCGTCGATGGCAGCGGCATTACTCACGACTGCCCGAAGTCCTGCTGGGGACTGATGGAAGATCAACAGGCAGTCCTCGTTGAGGCCGACGAAGCCGTACACCCCACCTTCACCCGGCAGTTGCCGCAGGGCCATGGACAGGGTGTCCATCGAACAGACCAGGCGCGCGGGCAGGGTTGACACCGACCAGACTCCCTCTTCACGCCAGGCGGCGAGGGCGAAGTCGATGTCCTCTACCTGAACATCCTGTTGGGCCACGAGTGCATGGTGGCATGGACTGCCCCACGACGTGGAATTTCCGCGAGCCGAAACCCAATCGCAACCATGGGTCGATACCTTGAGGCCATGCGCACCCTCGTGATCGACCACCCACTTGTCGCACACAAACTCACCCGCCTGCGGCGGCAGGAGACATCCTCTGCGACCTTCCGGCTCCTCGCCGAGGAGTTGGTCACGCTCTTGGCATATGAGGCCACCGACGCCCTGCGGGTGCAGCCGATGCAGATCACCACGCCGGTTGCGGCCTGCACGGGAGTGGAATTAGCCGAGCCCAAGCCGCTGGTCGTACCGATTCTGCGGGCCGGCCTGGGCATGCTCAATGGCATGGTCAAGTTGATGCCCACCGCTGAAGTCGGGTTCCTGGGCATGGTGCGCGATGAGAACTCGCTCATCGCCAAGACCTACGCCGACCGGCTGCCGCATGACTTGCGGGATCGCCAGGTGTTTCTCCTCGATCCGATGCTGGCCACCGGCGGGACCCTGGTCGCCGCGATCGACCTGCTCCTGGAACGTGGGGTACGGGATGTCACCGCGGTTTGTCTCATCGCCTCCCCCGAGGGTCTGGCACATGTGGAGCAGACCTACGGCACGAGGGACGTTGCGGTGACGGTGGTAACCGCCGGTGTGGATTCCCACTTGAACGAACGCGGCTACATCGTGCCTGGCTTAGGCGATGCCGGAGATCGGCTCTACGGGGCGGTGTGAACAGGCTCCCCTAGAGCCTCTAAATCCGTGACCTACTGACCCATCGGATGGGGTCCACTGACATCCAGGCCGCCATCCATCACCAGCGTGCAGCCCGTGAAGTAGTCACCGGTCGGTGCCGCAATGAACGCAACGAGATCAGCCACCTCCTGCGGTCGCTGCAGCCGGCCCAACGGCACGACTGTGGCAACGGCGGCCGGGTCAACCCCATATCGATCAAAACCCTCGGTGTGCACGATCCCTGGCGCAATCGCTACCGTCCGAACACCCCGTGGTCCCCACTCGACCGCCCAGGTGCGCACCAACGACTCCACCGCGGCCCGCGCTGCCGATGAGTGGGTCATGCCAGGCATGCCACGGCGCGGGGTCATCGTGATGCAGACGACCTTGCCTGCCCCACGTGGCAGCATCGATCGGGAGGCAACCTGCGTCGTCAGGTACCAGGTGGCATCCAGATTCAGGCGAGTCACGGCCCGAAAGCCCTTTGCCGAAATCGTCTCTGCGGGTGCCACAAACTGGCCACCCGCGTTGTTCACCAGCAGATCAACCTGACCGAAGCGTTCCAACAGCCGGGTGAGCGCGGCGTCGACCTGCTCCGCCTCGCGGATGTCGACAACGTCCGCATTGATCGCACCACTGGGGTCCAGTTCGATCGTGCCGGCGAGCTTCGCTTCAGTGCGTCCCCAGATCACCACGCGATACCCATCCGCAGCCATCCGCAACGCGATGGCGCGCCCTATCCCGGAGCCACCCCCAGTCACCAGCGCAATGCGGTCAGACATTACGGCTGCACCTCAACCAGCACGTGCACGGCATCCTCGTCACCGAGTTCGGTGAATTCGCCGGAACTGCCGATGCTGATGCCGCCCGGGGAGCGCACGACCGTGACCGCAGCCCCGGGAACCGCACCGGCTCGACGCAGGCAGAGCATGGCCTGCTCATTGGTCTGCACTGGTTCGGCGATGCGTCGAATCGTGACGTGCCGCACCTGCGTGCCCGCGACCGCGCTGAGCGGTTGCAGGCTGGCCGCGGTGGCCATCGTGGCGACAGATTCGCGGCTGGAGTTGGGTGACGCACTGGGTGCCTGGTTGTCAGTCGCGGGATCGCCGACGGCCAGTTCAGCCAGCCCCGGGATCGGGTTGCCGTACGGCGAGACTGTCGGAAAGCCCAGTAGCTCGATAAGTCGTCGTTCAACGGCCTCGCTCATCACATGCTCCCAGCGGCAGGCTTCATGGTGCACGTCTTCCCAGGGCATACCGATGACGTCGATGAGCAGGCACTCTGCAAGTCGGTGGCGTCGCATGACCCTGGTCGCCATGGTGCGCCCGAGCGGAGTCAACTCAAGGTGACGATCATCGGACACGACCAGCAACCCGTCGCGCTGCATCCGCGACACCGTTTGGGACACCGTTGGGCCACTTTGGTGCAGGCGCTCGGCGATACGAGCGCGCAGCGGCACCACACCCTCTTCCTCGAGCTCGAAAATCGTGCGCAGGTACATCTCCGTGGTGTCGATCAGATCGCTCACGGGACTCCTGCCGGTTTCCGGATCGGTTCACACAACCTACCCAACATCCGCGAATCGCACCGGCCTAGCCTGGGTGCGTGAGCACGGTCTTCTGGTTTCGCCGCGACCTGCGCCTCTTAGACAATCCGGCTCTGCTAGCTGCAGTGACCCAGGCTCGGGCCGAGGGGGACGGACGCGTCGTCCCACTCTTCGTCGTGGATCCCGCTCTCTGGGATCGGGCTGGTTCGGTACGTCAGGCCTATCTGGTCGCTTCCCTGGAACGACTGGGCGCCTCGCTGGGTCGGCAGCTGCTGATCCGCCACGGGGATCCACGCCAGGTTCTCCCAGAGGTGGTGGCAGCAGCCAAGGCAACCGCGGTGCACATCGCGGAGGACTTTGGTCCGTACGGTCGCCAGCGCGATGGAGTAGTCGAGCAGGTGCTGGGAGGTGTACCCCTAGTGCGCACCGGTTCGAGTTATGCAGTGTCACCGGGCCGGGTGACCAAGGGCGATGGCACCGCCTACAAGGTCTTCACTCCTTTCTATCGCGCCTGGCTGCAGCATGGTTGGCGCGCACCAGCCGATGCTCTACCCACTGACGTGCAGTGGTGGATGCCCATGGAGTGCGCCGGGCGCCCGGTCGCACCGACAATCGAGTGTGCATTGCCACCAGCGGGCGAAGAGTCTGCGTGGGAACAATGGTCGCTGTTTCGATCCGCTGGCCTGGGCAGCTACGGCGAACTGCGTGACCGGCCCGACCTACGAGGCACCAGCATGATGGGGCACCACCTGCGTTTTGGTGAGGTCCATCCACGCAGCCTGCTGGCTCAGTTGAGTGATCGTGACGAGGTGTACCGACGTGAGCTGTGCTGGCGAGAGTTCTATGCCGACGTACTAGCCAGAGATCCGGCAAGCGCCCGCGAATCTATGGACAGGCGATTCGATGAGCAGATGCGTTGGGAGGACGACGCCAGCCAGTTGTTGACGGCGTGGGCGGAGGGCCGAACCGGCTACCCACTCGTCGACGCAGGTATGCGGCAACTACGCACCCAGGGGTGGATGCACAATCGCGTGCGCATGGTTGTGGCGAGCTTCCTTGTGAAGGACTTGCACCTGCGCTGGCAGCTCGGTGCGCGTGAGTTCATGAAGTGGCTACGAGACGGTGACCTTGCCAGCAACGCCCACGGATGGCAGTGGGCTGCTGGTTGCGGTACCGATGCCGCGCCGTTCTACCGCATCTTCAATCCGATCACCCAAGGTCTGAAGTTTGATCCGGACGGCGACTACGTCCGGGCCTACATTCCCGAACTGCGTCACCTGCCGGGCAAATCAGCCCATGAACCCTGGAAGGTGCCGACAGGGTATGACCACGGATACCCGCAGCCGATCGTGGACCATGCGTTCGAACGTCAGGTCGCTCTGGCCGACTTTGCCGCGATCCGTCGGGAGTCGACCTAGGCCGCACATCTAGTCTGCACAGATGGAGTCCTCATTGATCGCTACGCCGAGTGGATCACCGTCAGTGTCACCCATAACGGGTACTCGGCCAAAGCCAGGCAAGGTTGCCGACCGCAAGCGAGTCCGCATCCGCATGCACCGATCAACCCACCGAGCCTTGAAGGCGCTGGCCCGTCAGCATGGTGTGCCCACCCGTCGCTACATCCGCAGCGTCCTTGAGGCACACGTGGCCGCACACACACCCTCAGGGGGAGAGACGCTCGATCCGCCAACCAACCTGATCATCCAGGGCGACGCCATCACGCAGAGCCCGGAAGCAGAGCCGATCGTGCAACCGTGAGGTGCGTCCCTGCCAGAACTCAACTGATCGCGGTCTGATCAACCAACCACCCCAGAAGTCGGGTGGCGGAATCTCCCGATCGGCGAACTCTTCGACCAGCTCCGCGTAGCGCCGTTCCAGTACATCCCGACTCTCGATCACGGTTGACTGGGCGCTGGCCCACGCTCCCAACTGCGACTCCCGTGGGCGAGTGCGGAAGTACTCAGCCACTTCGCTGCGCGGGATGAGTTCGGCCTGCCCTATGACAATGACTTGACGATGCATTGCGAACCATGGGAACACCGCTGACGCCTGAGGATTCGTAGCAAGTTGCGTGCCCTTGCGTGAGGCCAGATTTGTGTAGAAGACGAAGCCTCGAGGGTCAGCCTGTTTCAACAGCACCGTTCGGGCCGATGGCTCCGCGTCCGTCGATGCCGTGGCAACGACCATCGCATTGGGCTCGGGTAGACCGAACTCAGCTGCGGATTGGAACCACTGACCGAACATTTCCAGTGGCGTCGGCGCCAGGTGCGCCTCGAGAAGTTCGCCGGCGTCGTAGGACACGCGAAGGTCGGCAAGGGGCATATCGGGCCACTGCGCCATGGAGTGATTCCACCATCTGGCAGCAACTTGCGCAGAAGACCTAGGCTGGAGTCCTTGATGAGGAGGGTGAATGTCGGAGTTCGTCCCTGGCCTTGAGGGCGTCATTGCCTTCGAGACCCAGATCGCCGAACCGGATCGTGACGGTGGAGCGTTGCGTTATCGCGGAGTCGATATCGAGGATCTCGTTGGGCGAGTGTCGTTCGGCAATGTCTGGGGCCTCCTGGTCGACAACGAATTCAACCCGGGGTTGCCACCGGCCGAACCCTTCCCCATTCCCATTCATTCCGGTGACGTACGTGTCGATGTGCAATCAGCCATCGCCATGCTGGCACCCGCATGGGGGCTTCGTCCCTTACTGGATATCTCCGATGACGAGGCACGAGAGAACTTGGCGCATGTCTCAGTCATGGCGCTGTCATTCGTAGCTCAGGCAGCTCGTGGCCTCGGACACCCGATGGTGCCGCAGGTGCAGATCGACCAGGCAAGCACCATCACCGAACGCTTTATGGTGCGCTGGCGTGGCGAACCAGACCCAAAGCACGTGCAGGCGATCGACGCCTACTTCGTTTCCGCTGCTGAACATGGAATGAATGCCTCGACATTCACCGCCCGGGTGATCGCCTCGACCGGCGCTGATGTCGCTGCAGCGATCTCCGGAGCAATAGGTGCAATGAGCGGTCCGCTACATGGCGGTGCTCCCTCGCGGGTACTGGGCATGGTTGACGAGGTCGAACGCACCGGTGATGCCGATTCCTATGTGCGTTCGGTCCTGGATCGCGGTGAACGCCTGATGGGCTTCGGGCACCGGGTCTACCGAGCCGAGGATCCGCGAGCGCGAGTGCTGCGGCGAACCGCCGCTGCCCTTCAGGCACCGCGCTATGAAGCAGCGCTGGCCCTTGAGCAGGCCGCGCTAGCAGAGCTACGGCAGCGCCGTCCCGACCGGGCCCTGGAAACCAACGTCGAGTTCTGGGCCGCGGTCCTGCTGGACTTCGCCCAGGTTCCACCACAGCACTTCACCTCGATGTTCACCTGCGCACGCCTGGCCGGCTGGAGCGCGCACATCTTGGAGCAGAAGCGCACCGGACGTCTGATCCGGCCCTCGGCGCGGTACGTGGGGCCGGCACCGAGAACACCTGAAGACGTACCTGGGTGGGATCCCGTCATGGTTGCCCCGACTGGTTACACGCCGGCAACTTCAGCGCGACAGAATTCGGCACGCGGCTGACCCACCCAGACCGCGATTCACCGTCGATCCAACGAAGCACCACAAACATACGGAGTGAGATGAGCGACCCGATCCGCATTCCCAGCGACCTGCTGCCCAAGGACGGCAGGTTCGGTGCCGGACCTTCCAAGGTCCGGCAGGCTCAGGTGGAGGCATTGTCCACGGTGTGGCAGTCCTACTTGGGAACTTCACACCGCCAGGCCACGGTTCGAGATCAGGTGCGCCGTCTACGCCGGGGTCTGCATGAACTCTTCTCACTCCCCGACGGCTACGAGGTCATCCTGGGCAACGGCGGCTCGACGGCGTTTTGGGACGTCGCGACCTTTGGTCTAATCCGGGACCGCGCCCAGATGCTCACTTTCGGAGAGTTCGGTGCGAAGTTCGCTAGTGGTGTCAAGGCAGCACCCTTTCTTGGCGCACCACAGATCATCAGTGCTGACCCGGGAACGGCTCCCTCCTTCACTGCAGAAGCCGGAATTGATGCCTACTGCAGTCCACACAATGAGACCTCCACCGGCGTCGCCGTAACCCCAAGTCGAGTGGGTGGCGATGCGCTCATGCTTGTCGACGCCACCTCGGCAGCAGGTGGTCTGCCCGTGGACATGAAGGAGGTCGATGCCTATTACTTTGCGCCCCAGAAGAGCTTCGGGTCCGATGGCGGCCTCTGGCTCGCCTTGATGTCTCCCGATGCACTTGACCGGGCCGCGCAGATTGCCAGTGGTGAGCGCTGGATTCCCGATTTCCTCAACCTCAATACCGCCATTGAGAACTCCCGCCAGGAGCAGACCACGAATACCCCCGCACTGGCAACGATCTACCTGATGGCTGAGCAGGTGGACTGGTTCCTCAGCAATGGTGGCCTGAATTGGTGCACGTCGCGGACCGCGGAGTCCTCCAACGTCCTCTATCAATGGGCTACGAATCATCCGTTGGCATCCCCCTTTGTCACCGATCCCGCTCATAGGTCGGCGGTGATCGTCACCATTGATATTGACGACACAATCGATGCGACGACAATCACCAAGTCACTCCGTGCCAACGGCATCGTTGACACCGAGCCTTATCGAAAGCTAGGACGCAATCAGTTGCGTATCGGTGTCTTCCCGGCAGTGGAGCCCGATGATGTACGTGCACTGGTGCAATGCCTGGATTACGTGATCGATCACATGAAGTGAGCGGCCTGGTACGTGATCGCATCACCTGGCTCACCTACAGCCAGATGGCGCTGTTCGCCTGGTTTATGTATGGACTCGGCGCAACGATCGCCCTAGTTCGCGATGAGCAGGGCACCTCGCGAACCCTGTCTGGACTGCACGGCACAGCACTGGCAGCAGCCGGCATCATTGCCGGCCTCACCGCAGCCGGACTCATCGGTTCAGTCGGTCGAGGTCGACTGATCACGATCACCAGTTTGGGAACCTGCCTTGGTGTGCTGCTCTACATCACACCCGATGGCAACTATCCGGTGACGATGGCAGCGGTCTTCGGGGTTGGGCTCGTTGGGAGCCTGCTCATCATCTCCCTCAATGCATTCCTGCTGGAGTACCACGGTCCATTCGGCGCTGCATCGCTCACCGAGGCAAACGCCCTCGCCTCGCTCGTCGGACTCGTCTCGCCACTGGTTATCGGACTATGCGCGGCAACCTTTTTGGGCTGGCGTGCTGGCATGTTGGTCATGATCATCGGCCTACTCATCACCATGGTCATGCGCATGCGCACATCGATACCCGGTGGCGGCACTGCCCCGGTTGAAGAGGATCGACGTACCCCGATGCCCAAGGGATTCGGCTGGTCGATGGCGCTGGTGATGTGCTTCCTGGGATCGGAATTCGCCTTGGTCTTCTGGACGCCGGACCTGTTGCGTGAACGGGGTGGTTTCAGTGCCGCCGCGGCCGCCGCCTCCCTGGGTGCCATCACCGCAGGCATGGCAGCCGGTCGACTCCTGGGCTCACGGCTGACCGTGCGCTTTGCCACCGACGCGCTACTCAAGGTCTCCACGATGACAGCCCTCGTCGGATTCATCGTGACCTGGGCGGTGCCCAATGGTGCCGTGATCGTTATCGGCCTCGGGGTTACCGGCCTAGGCCTTGGCGTGCTGTGGCCCCTGGGCCTGGCCCGAGCCGTTGCAGCCTCGGGCGGTCGAACCAATCACGCAGCAGCGCGAGCCGGACTCGCCACGAGCATCTCGCTCGCCGTGGCGCCATTCGCCTTGGGCTTCATCGCCGATCTCAGTAGCCTGCACACGGCGCTACTGCTCGTCGCCGCGATGCTGATCACCGCGCTGATCATTCTGCAGATCCGCCCCGTCTCCGTGCCCATTCCGCAAGCAGTAGCAAGAGGCTGATCACGGCGACACCGGCACCAATCACAAGCGGCGTCGGTAGTGGCATCGATCCGGCTGGCTCAGTAGCGGACCCTGTGGGTGGGGTGGGCAGCACCGTCGCAGATTCCTGGGACCCTGCGGCCTGCTGGGCGATTGGGAGTTGCACGCGCAGCAGGCGGTCATCCCCTTCACTGGCAATGAGCAACGCGTCGCCGTCAGCGGTCCAAGTAATCGCCTCGCCCTGTGGCTGAGCCGGAAGCGGAATGCGCATGACCTCGCGACCAGGGGGTAGTCCTTCGAAGATTCGTGCATCGAAGTAGTCGCGTATGACATAGCGTGAGCCGTCCGGCGCAACGGCACCGTCAGTAACCAGACCTCCGACACGATCCACCTCAAGTGCTCGATCCCCACCCGCGATCACCGAATCCAGGGCCACCAACGCGCCACTGGCAAGTTGTTTGGTGGCAATCCATAGCCGCGCACTCGCCGGGTCGGCGAGCAGGGTCTCGGCATCATGCGGACGATCAGGGTAGGTGAACGCCCAACTGCGTACCGCCACTGCACGATCCGCTAACCGCTTGGGTTCGCGCAGGGCAAGCAGCGTGACGCTGGGCCAGGAATCACGATTGTCACCGATATCACCGACCCAGATGGTTGGGCGACCCCGTTCGTCGACACCGGTGGCAATGGCCTCAGTGTCACGCGCTGCTGCTCCCCGTAACTCGATACGTGCCTGGACGGCACAGGTCCGTTCATCAATGGCATAGACGTATGGGCCCCCGGACGAGTCATTGACGGCCCATAGGGTCCCGGGATGTCGAAGTGATCTCGCCAGGCCACTGATCTCCGTCAATCGCTCATCGGTGAACCGGCAGACTTCGCTCACCTCAGGTTCTGTTGCGCTCGCGAACCTGTCCGGCAGGAATGTCAGCAGAGCACAGGTCAGGACCAGAGCATTGGCCCACCGCCGGGATTTCACCGGCGCCCAGGCCACCTGATCGATACCCACCGCCTACCAATCAAGTACTGAGGCACCCACCACCGCGCCCACCAGGGCCACGAGCACGACCAGTGTCACGATCCGGCGGGTCCGCTGATCCATCTCAGCACCCTACGTTGCGACAGTCACCGGATCGGTGTGGGGGCGAAGGCCGTGCGCGTTACGGTGCCAGCGTGCATCAGCGAAATCGGCTGGGATCCTGGCTGGCCGACGGCCAGGCTGTCTTCGCCGTCGCCGCTCCATCTGCAACCGAAGTGCAGCTGAGCCTGTTTGATGATGCCAACACCGAACGCCGTATTCCCATGCAACGCTTCGGCGACATCTGGCAATGTGTCGTACCCGACCTGAATGTCGGACAGCGGTACGGATTCCGTGCAGACGGTCCGTGGGACCCGGACCATGGATTGATCTTCAATCCCAACATGCTCCTCATCGACCCCTATGCGCGCATCGTGACGGATGCGATCGATGTTCGGGAGCTCACGGGAGTTCATCAGGAGCACGGCCATCTCCAGCCTAAAGGCCGCGATAGTGCGCCCTTCGCGCCACGCTCGGTACTCGTAGACGAGCCGGATGCAGTGACGATGAGTCACCTGCCAGTCGAGCACCCCGTCATCTACGAAGCACACGTGCGTGGACTGACCATGCAGCATCCCGGGATCCCAGAGGACCTTCGCGGCACCTACGCCGGCGCCCATCACCCCGTGATCCTTGATTACCTCACTGGCCTTGGGGTAACGGCGATCGAATTCCTGCCGATCCATAGCGGACTCGACGAGCCCTTCCTGGCCGAACATGGGTTGGTGAACTACTGGGGCTACAACCCCTTGAACTGGTTCGCCCCCAATCTGCGGTACTCGGCAGCGGCTCGTGCCGGCAATCCACTCGGGGTGATTGACGAACTGCGTTCAATGGTGGCTGACTTCCACGCAGCGGGAATTTCCGTGATCCTCGACGTGGTGTACAACCACACCTGTGAGGGCCCGATCACCGGGCCCATGGTGAGCCTGCGCGGGTTGGACAACCGTGCGTACTACCGCGTCAATTCTGAGCACGGAACCGAGTACCTAGACACCACGGGCTGCGGGAACTCTGTTCGCGCGGACGGTCCACTGGGCCTGCGACTCATTACCGACTCATTGCGCTGGTGGGTGACCGCGATTGGCATCGACGGATTCCGTTTCGACCTCGCGGTCACACTCGCACGCGATCCCTACGACTACTCAGCATCCTCGACATTCCTCGACGCACTGGCAGCCGATCCCATTCTTCGCGAGTGCATTCTCATCGCAGAGCCCTGGGATGTCGGTCGGGAGGACTCCATCCAAACCGGATCGTTTCCGGTGGGCTGGCATGACTGGAACAACCGCTATCGGGACGTGATTCGAGACTTCTGGCGGGGTGTACCGGGTGGGCATGCCGCCGTTGCCACTGCAGTTACCGGCTCACGCGACCTGTTCGGCTGGCGTCATCAGGGACCCAATGCCAGCGTGAATTTCATTACCGCCCATGACGGATTCACGCTGCGCGACCTCGTGAGTTACGAGCACAAGCACAATCAATCCAACGCCCAGGGTGGTACCGACGGTACTAACGACAACCGCTCCTGGAACTGCGGCATCGAAGGCGTCACGGACGATCCAACCGTCATCGCACTACGGCGTCGGCAGGTACGGGCCTTGATCGGCACGCTGCTCATCTCCTGGGGGATTCCGATGATCACGATGGGTGATGAGCGCGGACGCACTCAGGCTGGCAACAACAACGCCTACTGCCAGGACAACCCCACCTCCTGGATGGACTGGTTCAATGCCGACGAAGAACTGCTGACCTGGGTCGCTGCCTGCATCGCCGCCCGACGTAACCTGCCAAGCCTCAGCCCTTCGAGCTATGCGCAGATAGACGTGCAGTGGTTCCGTCCCGATGGTCGGGCGATGGAAGAGAAAGACTGGGCCGACACCCACGCCCGTTCGTTGGCCTACCGACTCACCGACGGCACTCACGAGTCACAGGTGCTGGTCCTACTCAATGCCTGGTCAGCGCCTGTGGCGTACGCACCACCGGAGGGTGAACGATGGTCCCAGTGGCAGGTAGCGCTGAGTTCTACCGATGAGGAGATACCTGGGTATGAGGCCCTGCAGCTTCCACCGCACTCACTCACCCTGCTCACGCGGCGATAGCGTGCAACCGTGAGCCAACCGACCTGGCAGCCCGAACCGGACAACGCCATGCTGCCCGTGACGCTGGGCACCATCATCTGGATCATCGTCGGGCTGATCCTTGTACTGATGCGCGATCAACCTGCGATGTCGGGACGTGGCTGGTGGATTGGTGTGTGCGCTGTTGGCGCGATCAGCGGGTTGGGTGGGATCGGCTATCTCAGATTTCGACGGGCTCGGGATGCTCGTCGAGCAGTTCGTCGGAACCCGGCTCAAGCGAATCCTCAGTAACGGAATCCGACGGGACGGATGCCTGCTCAGGGGAATCAGGTTCGCTGAGCGGCAGATCCTGCCCATCTACTTCTGAGTGTGCGCCGCACCCGAAATCGAGTGCAACGACTGCACCATCCGCTGGTGACATGAGATTGGCGCAGATGCCAAATGCCTGCCCGAGCGGCCCACCGATCGTGACCAGAAAGCCACAACTAGCGCACTGCAGGTCGGCTGCTCGAGCCATCGGCGAGTCAGGCCCATGTGCCGTGGTCAGCCAACGCTCCACGGCTTCATCGCGACCCTGCGACGAGAGCACTCGGACCCGGCCCAGGCCCAACTCCCAGGTACCGGGCTGCAACGGTGCCTGGGATGCCAATCCCTCGAGGGCATCGAGATTTGTGAAACCCGGAACCAGGCGCGGATCATCAGGTGCCGTGGGCAGAACATCGCCCACTCCGAGATCACCTGGTTGGACTCGTTCACTCCAGGGCACCCACTCCGGCGCGACGAGCGCCTGCGCTCCAGGGAGAAGAACGACCTCGCAAACGGTCGGCTCAGCGGTGGCATCGGGTCGGGCCAGCACGACGGACCATTCCCACCCCACATAGGCCGGGTTGGTGCAGGTGAAGCGTTGCGAGGCAATGTGATCGCCGTCCATCTGGGCACCTACATGATCGCCAACACCCAGGGATCCCGACTCCAGTTCCGCCGCTTCTCGGGCGAACTCGACCGCAGCCAAGAGCACGTCATCAGCCGCAGGGGCAGTTGCCAGGTTCATCAAAGAACAGCAATCAGACGTCGAGGTCGTCAGCAACGGCTCGCAGCACCGCGGCGACCTTGGTTGCCATGGCGTCCGGCGGATACTTTCCACGCTGCAACTGCCGCGATACACCGTCCAGCAATTTGATGAGGTCCTCGACCAGGCCCGCCAGATCCTCTGCCGCACGACGGTTGCCCTTGACCACCGAGGGGGTGGGCGAAAGCACCCGCACGGACAGGGCCTGCTTGCCTCGGCGTCCGTCAGCAATCCCGAACTCCAACTTCGTGCCCTGCTTCAGACTGGTGGTACCGGGGGGCAGGGCCGAGGCGTGCAGGAAGACATCCTCGCCGTCGTCGGAGGCAATGAAGCCAAAGCCCTTCTCGCTGTCGTACCACTTGACAGTTCCGGACGGCATGGCACTTCCTGTCTGTTCCGCTAACCAGGGCACCGCACGATGGGGTACCGCACGATAGGTGATCAGCGTACCCAGCCAGTGGCTCGTAGGCTCCCCCGGTGACCCCTCGCAGCCTGGCTGATGACCTGCGGCTGCGCTCGGAACAGGAGTTGGGCCTTCTCCTGCAGTCACGGCCGGACCTCAGCCACCCGCCGCCCCGGGACATTGCCGCCCTCGCCGCACGAGCTACTTCCGGGCCCTCACTGAGTCGATGCTTGGACACCCTGGACAGCCGAGCCCTGCAGGTGCTGGCCGTCGCGGCGCAGCAGTCGCGCGTCGAGCCCACTACGACCACGGCCGTGACCGAAGCGGCCGCCGTACGCATCGGCGACAACTCAGTAGCGGAGCACAGCCTCGCGCACCTGCGCACACTCGCGCTGATCTGGGGGCCGCCGGAGAGCTTGCGCGTCGTCACCGGAGTTCACGACCTGCTGGCCAGCCTGCCGGTGTCGACCGAGTCAAGCGAATCGCCACTGCTTGCCGAGCCGATCGCCTGGCAGGAACGGCTCGGTGACGCCCGAGTGCCAAACGTGGACTCCATCGGTGCGGCGACTGCGCGGCGCTTCGTGCTCGGTGTCCAGGCGGCATTGCATGGCTTGGGGTTGCAGCCTGCACGTGCACTGGCCAAGGGTTCGCTGTCAGCGAAGGATGCTGCGCAACTGCAGATGCTGCTCGACTGGGATCCAGCCGCTACCGCGCTCGCTGTTGAGTTGGCTCGCGCTGCACGGCTGCTCACCCGAGACACCAATCACCTGTGGATGCTGACACAGCGCTTCGACAGCTGGCTCGCCAAGGGCGTCGGTCATCGCTGGGTGAGCCTGATCGCTGCCTGGCTGGATCTGCCGACCCTGCCCAGTGCCGAGGATGGTGCTGTTCTCGACGATGCCCAGCTGCCTGGGGTGATCGGTGTGCGCCGCGCCACGTTAGGGGTTCTCGCCCAGGCACCGCCCCAGACCAGGGTGGATCCGGAAGGTATCTGTGCGGTCCTGAATTTTCGTTTTCCCCGGCGCCGTGGTGCTTCCCGGGATCGCATGGTGCGTGCCTGCATGCTCGAAGCTGCGTTACTCGGCCTAGTCGTGGACGGTGCCTTGAGCGGAGCCGGTCACCTCCTGGTCGCACCGGAAGCGTCAACTGACGAATCCCGCCGGGCTGGTGAAATGCTGGATAACGCGCTCCCACAACGTGCCGCCGGTTTCTACATTCAGTCGGACCTCACCGTGATCGCCCCGGGCCCGCTTGCTCCAGCCGATGAGTTGATGCTGCGTCAAATCGGTGAGATCGAGTCACAGGAGCCCGCCACCGTGGCGCGCATCACCGCACAGTCGCTGATCGGCGCCGTCAGTGCTGGACTCACCATGGATCAGGTCGGTGAATTCCTGCAGCAGCGAAGCCTCGCCGCGGTACCGCAGGCCCTTGAATACCTACTGATCGATGTTGCCCGACGCTGTGCGGCAGACCCACCGCCGGTGTTGACCCAGCAACGGGCCGCTACGCCCAAAGCACCACAGGTTCGCGTCAGTCGCGTTCAAGATCGAATCCCAGATCTGGCACGAGCCTTGGCAAATACCGCCCGGGGGTCGGCTGAATTTATGCAGCCTGCGGAGATTCCTCAGGTCGCCACGGAGCCCAGCGCCGAGGTCCTCGCGCACGTACGTGCCGCGATCGAGGAATCCCAGCCGATCTGGGTTGCCTTTGCCGAAGCAGACGGCTCGCGCATCACGGCTCTGGTGGATCCCATTCGCGTGGAGTCCGGTGCGGTCATTGCGATGGACCTGGCTGCTGGTCGCATTCGCACTATCGCAACTGCTCGCATCACCGGCACAGCACCGCAGGCTGCTGCAGTCCCGTAGACCGCCTACCATGTGGTGGTGAACGACCTCCCCCTGATCGTGCAGAGTGATCGAACCCTGCTGCTGGAGGTCGATCACGCACTAGCGGTGCAGTGTCGCCAGGCGATAGCACCATTCGCCGAACTTGAACGCTCACCTGAGCACATTCACACCTACCGACTGACGCCTCTGGGTCTTTGGAACGCACGTGCAGCAGGTCACGATGCTGAACAGGTCATCGATGCTCTGCTGCGCTATTCACGTTACGAAGTTCCGCATGCCCTCCTCGTGGACGTCGCCGAGACGATGGACCGGTACGGGCGGCTGCAGTTGGCCAATGACCCCGCACATGGGTTGGTCCTACAGGCGTTGGATATCGCTGTCCTCGAGGAGGTCCTGCGCAGCAAGAAGATCGCATCAATGCTGGGAGCGCGCGTCGATGAGACGACCGTGCTGGTCCACCCCTCTGAACGCGGCCACCTGAAGCAGGCACTGCTGAAGCTCGGCTGGCCTGCGGAGGACGTAGCCGGCTACGTGGATGGGGAACGGCACCCGATTGCCCTGGCAACCGAAGGCTGGCAGCCACGTGGCTACCAGCAGGAGGCCGCAGAAGGTTTCTGGCATGGCGGTTCCGGGGTGGTGGTGCTCCCCTGCGGTGCTGGCAAGACCGTGGTCGGGGCACTGGCGATGGCACTGGCCCAGGCAACCACCCTCATCCTGGTCACGAACACGGTCGCGGCACGCCAGTGGCGTGAGGAATTGCTGCGTCGCACCACCTTGACCGCCGAGGAGATCGGCGAATACTCGGGGGCGCGCAAGGAAATCCGTCCGGTCACGATCGCGACGTATCAGGTGCTGACGATGAAACGGCAGGGCCGCTACCCGCACCTGGACGTTCTGGATGCCCGCGACTGGGGTTTGATCATCTATGACGAGGTTCACCTGCTACCTGCTCCAGTTTTTCGATTCACTGCCGATATTCAGTCCCGGCGCCGCCTCGGGCTCACCGCAACGTTGCTGCGAGAGGACGGCAAGGAGGGGGACGTCTTCAGTCTCATTGGGCCGAAGCGTTATGACGCCCCGTGGCGGGATATCGAATCCCAGGGATATATCGCGCCCGCCGACTGCGTCGAGGTGCGGCTGAGCCTGTCGGAAGCTGATCGGATGACGTACGCAATGGCAGAACCGACTGACCGCTATCGACTGGCTTCCTGTGCCCATGACAAGGTCCGCATCGTGCAGGCGCTCGTCGAGCAGCACAGCGACGATCGAGTGCTCGTCATTGGTCAGTACCTCGAACAACTGGAGGAGCTCGGGTCGATTCTGCAGGCACCCGTGATCACCGGAGCCACACCGGTTCGTGAGCGCGAGCGACTCTTCAGTGCCTTCCGCGCCGGTGAGGAATCTGTGCTGGTGGTGTCCAAGGTGGCGAACTTTTCGATTGACCTACCGGAAGCCGGTGTGGCGATCCAGGTGAGTGGAGCTTTCGGATCCCGCCAGGAGGAAGCCCAGCGGTTGGGCCGCATCCTTCGCCCGAAGGCCGACGGGCGAACCGCACGCTTCTACTCACTGGTGACCCGTGACACGGTTGACGCCGATTTCGCGCAGCACCGGCAGCGATTCCTCGCCGAACAGGGCTATGCCTACCGAATTATTGATGCAGAAGAGGTCGAATCCGATAAGGCTTGAGGCCTAGCGTCACCCTGATCAGGGGATGTAGTACATCGGGTTCGGTAGCAGGAAGCCGCGCCGCGTGTAACCCCCGGCAGAGTCGCTGACCTGATCGCCGATCGTGGTGATGATGAGGTGACCTCGCTGCTCAATCTCAGCGCGATGGGCGCTCTTGTAGACCTGTGCGGTGAGGTTGACCTCGTCAGGATCGCGCATGATGAGCTCCACATAACCAGTGATCCCGGCCTTCTGGAGGCAGTTCTCCGTTGCTGCCCGCATCGAACTATGCCGTCCAGTGATCAGGAAGATTGAAATTCCGCGGGAGCGTGCATAGGAGAAAAGATCCCTTGTCGCACCTATAACCGGCTGTAGGCACTGCTCTTGGACCTCATCGAGTTGAGCGCTCGTTGGATCAAATGTGAGCGACTCGAAGATTTCGTAGGAACTCAGGAGGGTGTCATCGATATCAAAGACCATCGTGGCCTTCTTACCGCTGCAGGAGTTCTGGTTACCACATCGAGACTTCAGGAACTTGTCAAGGAACTGCCTATTTGCGGCGGTTATTGCCCGCTGATCCTTGGTGTACTGACCTGATTGTCGATAGGCCTGGATCACCGGAGCTAGGCCACCGCCCACAACGTACATCTGGGTGGCGTATAGCCCGGGAAGGTTCTGCAGAGTTCCATAGATCACCGTGGGCTGATTTGGCACATCAACGCGAACCACCCTGGTTTCATCGGCGGTAGCCGAGGATGGCGCGACGAAGGCGGTGCTCAGACCGAGCACACAGGCCAGGGTGAACCCGAGTAGTCGACTTTTCATGCCAGCACTCGCTGATTCGCTTGCTCAATTCCGGCACGGACGTTCACCCGCGCAAGCAGAATGCCGCCGATGATGAAGAACACCACCAGCGCCAGAATGGCGATGCGGTACGAACCGAGGAACTGCAGTGAAAGGCCGAAGACCAGTGGCCCGAGGATTGAACTGGCTCCATTGGAGACCTCGTAGAGCGAGAAATACTCGGCCTCGCGATCTCGGGGAACCAATTGGGCGAACAACGAGCGCGCCAGTGCCTGGCTACCGCCGAGCACGAAGCCGATGAGGGCGGCAAGGACGAGGAAGAGCGCCCCAGCACCCTTGGGTACCAGGAATGCCAGCACAAGGGTTACCGACCACAACACCAGTGAAGCCAGTACCACGCGCTTGGCTCCGAACACACGCGCGAGTCGACCCAGGATCAATGCGCCGGCGATTCCGACAACCTGCACCACGATCACGGCCGCGATGACCAATGTGGTTGATAGGCCCAACTCGATATCGGCATAGGTTGCCGAAAGCCCAATCACTGTCTGAATGCCGTCGTTGAAGAAGAAGAATGCCGCGAGAAAGAGCAATGCCTGCGGATAGCGAGGTAGCTCGCGCAGGGTGGCACCCAGCTGACGGAACCCGCCGGTTACCGCACTTCCAGAAAGGCTGTGCTTGGCCGGGCGGTTGAGCAGGCGTCGCAACGGAATCAGGGTGAAGATCGCCCACCAGGCTCCTGCGCTGAACAGACTGATGCGTACTGCCATCGATTCGGTCAACCCGAAAGATTCGTGGCCTAGGTACAGGGCGAGATTTGCGATCAGCAACACGATGCCGCCCACGTAGCCGACTGCCCAGCCACGTGATGACACCCCATCGCGCTCATCAGGGCTGGCGATGTCGGGCAGGAAGGAGTTGTACACCACCAGTGATGCACCAAAGGCGAGATTCGCGATCAGGAAGAGCACTCCACCAAGCTGATACGCGGTGCCCTGGAGGAAGAACATGGCCATAACCGCAATGGATCCGACATACGCGCCGGCAGCCATCACATATTTTTTGCGCGAGCTGACGTCGGCTAGACCTCCCACGAGCGGGAGCAGCACGACCTGCAGCGCAACGGAAATTGAGACCATGAACGGCAGGTAGGACTCCGGTGCTACCGGGACGATGCCCAGCAGGGTCACCTGCTCACCGGTTTCTGCGGCAGCCCGTGCGACCGAGGTCAGGTACGGCCCGAGGAAGACGGTGATGACGGTCGTCGAGAAAGCCGACGACGCCCAGTCGTAGAAGTACCAGCCTCGATGCTCGCGCCGGGCGGCACGCTGGTCCGCAACAAACTTGTCTGATGTGCTGGAGGTCACGGGCGAATCATTGCGCATCCAGGGTCAGCCTGGCGTCAACATCGAAGGAGAAATCCTCCACAGTTCCCATCCCCGGCAAAGGTAGGTGCACCGTCCCAACGTTGGCGCCTCCGACGAGTTCGATACCCAACGCACTCGTGGCCGGCGCCCACTGACTGACGTTTAATTTCAGATCAACACGCACGTCACCCGCCGTCGCGGGTCCATCGATAACCCAGGGTGATTCCGCCTGGCCAATTCCTCGGTAGACGAGGTTCGTCGCGTTGTGGCGGGAAACCAGGCCGCGGGCAGCACCCTGCAGTAGGAATGCCGATGTGCGCAGTTGGTCGAGGGCCAGGACCAGATCGAGTTGTACCTGTTCTTCGCTGACCTGGAAGGTGCCACTGACGACCGGGGCTCGCACATCGACACTGAGCAGACCGATTCGTCCACTACGCAGACGCACTTCGGCGCCATCAACGACCTGCACAGCCCAGCTACCGGTTGCGGGAAACACGCGATCATCCTTGTCGACAATGCGATGAGGGGCGGTCAGTGACCGCCCCTCATCGACTTCTTGGCTGAGTGGACTAGAAGTCCATGCCGCCCATGTCACCACCGCCGCCGGGCATGGCCGGTGCGGCCTTCTCCGGCTTGTCGGCGACGACGACCTCAGTGGTCAGGAACAGACCGGCGATCGACGCCGCGTTCTGCAGCGCAGAGCGCGTCACCTTGGCCGGATCGATGATGCCTGCGGCAATCATGTCGACGTAGGTGCCATTGGAGGCATCCAGGCCCTGCCCTGCCGGCAACTCCCGAACCTTCTCCACGACAACGCCGCCTTCCATGCCGGCATTCTCAGCGATCTGCTTCAGCGGAGCGTTGACAGCCCAGCGCACGATGTTCGCGCCAACCGCCTGCTCATCGGTCAGACCGAGCGCGTCGATCTTGCCGGAAGCCGCCTTCATCGCCTGGATCAGAGCGACGCCGCCACCAGGGACGATGCCTTCCTCAACCGCAGCCTTGGCGTTGCGCACGGCATCCTCGATGCGGTGCTTGCGCTCCTTCAGCTCGACCTCGGTAGCCGCACCGACCTTGATCACTGCAACACCGCCGGCCAACTTGGCCAGACGCTCCTGCAGCTTCTCCCGGTCGTAGTCGCTATCCGACTTGTCGATCTCAGCGCGGATCTGATTGACCCGGCCGCTGATCTGCTCCGGATCGCCAGCACCTTCGACGATGGTCGTCTCGTCCTTGTTCACCACGACCTTGCGGGCACGGCCCAGCAGGTCCAGCGTGGTGTTCTCGAGCTTCAGGCCGACCTCTTCGGAGATGACCTGGCCACCGGTGAGGATCGCGATGTCCTGCAGCATGGCCTTGCGGCGATCGCCGAAGCCGGGCGCCTTGACCGCGACTGAGCGGAAGGTGCCGCGGATCTTGTTGACGACCAGGGTTGCCAGGGCCTCGCCCTCGACATCCTCAGCCAGGATCATCAGCGGCTTGCCGGACTGCATGACCTTCTCCAGGATCGGCAGCACGTCCTTGACGGCCGAGATCTTGGAGTTGACGATCAGGATGTAGGGATCCTCCAGGACCGCTTCCATCCGCTCCGCGTCAGTCACGAAGTACGGCGAGATGTAACCCTTGTCGAAGCGCATACCTTCGGTGAGCTCCAGCTCGAGTCCGAAGGTGTTGCTCTCCTCGACGGTGATGACGCCTTCCTTGCCGACCTTGTCCATCGCCTCTGCGATGAGCTCGCCGACCTCGGAATCGCCACCGGCCGAGATGGCTGCGGTGGAGGCAATCTGCTCCTTGGTCTCGACGTCCTTGGCCATCGCCAGCAGTTCGTCGCTGACTACGTCCACGGCCCGGTCGATTCCGCGCTTCAGTGCCATCGGGTTGGCGCCGGCGGCCACGTTGCGCAGGCCCTCGCGCACGAGCGCCTGGGCGAGCACGGTCGCGGTCGTCGTGCCGTCACCGGCGACGTCGTCCGTCTTCTTGGCGACCTCCTTGACGAGCTCCGCGCCGATCTTCTCGTACGGATCTTCGAGGTCGATTTCCTTGGCGATCGAGACGCCGTCGTTGGTGATGGTGGGGGCTCCCCACTTCTTCTCCAGGACGACGTTGCGACCCTTGGGACCGAGGGTGACCTTGACAGCGTCCGCGAGCACGTTCATGCCGCGCTCGAGGGATCGCCTGGCCTCCTCGTCAAATGCAATGATCTTTGCCATGAGGGCATTCCTCCAGGAACGTCCGTGAATTGTCACTCTCGGGTGTCGAGTGCTAAAGGAAAGTTAGCACTCGACACCCGAGAGTGCAAAATCGTCAGCCCCCGGTCTGCTGCACCGCCGCCTGAGCCTCAGTAAAGGCGGTCGCCGCGGGCACCGCCCCCGGGCCACGTGTGCTGTTGGCCCAGGCCCGACCCATGGGGCCCCAGGTGGCCGTGGCCTGGGGGATATTCGGCAGAGGCACCCCCTGGCGGCCGGAAACCGCGAACGCCTGGGCGATTCGCCCCAGCAGGCTGGAGGTGTCGATGGTGGATTTCAGGTTGGCCGGCGCCCGACCGCTCAACCCAGCCACCGAAGATTGGAAGGCCGGGTCTGAGAGGCGCTTTCGGACGATGCCCACGGCAAGCCCGCTCACCTGGTGCTGCTGCGCGAATGAGGTCACCATGAAGCCCTTGATGCCGAGGAAGGGCGCCGGGATCTGATCGCGAACGATGGTTGGTACCGGTGAGATGCGGTACCGGAAGGTGAGGCCGGTCAGCGTCGCGCGACTCCATTGGCCGGTGATCCAGAAGGGGGCTCGGCCAGAGGTGAAGGCCGATTGCGCGGCATTGAGGTCAAGGGCCGAATTGAACAGACCCTGCTGATTCCATTTATCGATCAGGTCGGCGTTGCCGAGGAAGGTCTCATTGGCGATTCCGATATTGAAGGCATCGAGGCTGCCGGCCGCATTGGTGCCGAAGACGTAGCCACCCAGTCCGGCAAAGAAGGGGTTCATGAAGTAGGCGTTGCCACTGGCCCCCTGGCCGACGGCTATGCCCACGTCTGCGTCACCGTTGTCGACGAGCTTGCGGGCCGCTTTGGCCAGTGCAGTGAAGTTGCGCGGGTTGCGCGGAACGAGTTCGGCATTGGAGATCAACGCGACGTTTTCGTACTGCACCGGCAGGCCGTAGTACCCAAAGCCATAGGCAAACCCGTCGAGGACATTCACCGGAAATGCCTTGCGCAGGCTGGATGACATGGGGATCGGCGTGATCAGCCCGGCCGCGGCCAACTCCCCCGTCCAGTTGTTCTCACCCCAGATGATGTCCGGCGCGTCGGGGCCGGCGGCCACCTTCAGTTCGTCCTTGATTGCCTTGAGTTCCTTGGCTACCACGACCACGGTGGCACCGCGGAAACCGTCAGCCAACTGCTGTTCCACCAGGGGTGCAACGGTCGGCTCAGCCCAAATGACCACCCGGTCGCCGGCAGCGGACACCGGGTTACCCAGGGCGACGGCACCCACGGCGAGCGCGAGTGCGGCTGCGAGTCCGAAGCCGATCCTCGGCACGTGGGACCTCCTCACGAGCAACGACTCAGCGGAAGTCGCGCTCCAATCCAAGACGTCGAGCTGAGCGAGCCTTTTGGCGCGAGGCTCGCATTCGCCGCAGTCGCTTTACGAGCATGGGGTCGTAGGCCAGCGCCTCGGGCGTATCGATGAGTGCGTTGAGAATCTGGTAGTACCGCGTGGCACTCATATCGAATAACTCGCGGATCGCCTGTTCCTTCGCTCCAGCATATTTCCACCACTGACGCTCGAAGTCCATGATGCGACGGTCCCGGTCCGTCACAGGGGCGTCGCCCTCGAATTCAGCGGGCTGACGGACGGCCTCCATACAGGACTCCTCGCTCGTACCAGGCTTGGCGCACCAGGGGTGAAACGCCATCGTAGGCGTGAACTACAGCGATGTCATTTACCCATGGCCATGAGTCGTACCCCGTTGGCCCCCACTACCCCACCGTTCACTTGGGTCGCCTGTGGCGCCATCGGATGATGGCCCAACTGAAGGTGTAGCCCAGACCGTTGGTTGCCCAGTGCAGCCCCATCGGAGCAATCACACTGCCCGAGAACAAGCGCAGACCGGCGAAGATCACCCCGGCCACGGCCGTGCCCAGCACGCTTCCGGCCACCGTCAGGATGTTGCCGCGCAAGCCGCGCCCGACCACCGAACTCACCGCCGGATTCTGCTCATGGGTACCGATCGACGGCAGCACGTGCCAGAGTCCAAACAGAATCGATGAGATCACGATGGCCCAGATCACCCCGAAGCGTCGGGCCAACATGGCGAACAGGACGGACCGGAAGGCGATCTCCTCCAGGAGGACGGTGCCGAAGGGCACTTCCACCAAGGCCCGGAATGCCACGGTGCCGCCAGTAAGCGCGGCATTGCGTTCATCCTCGAACACCTTGCGGGTGCGCCCGAACGATGCTCCTACGAGATAGAAGAGCGTGATGGCACCGATGGATACGCCAGCCCACACCAAGCCAGGGATCCAGTAGCGCCAACTCAGCCCCAGGTCGGTCCAGGTGTTGCCGTCTAACAAGCCGATCGCCAGGAGCAGGACCGACCCGCCGAACGCCCACAGCAGGGTGTGGGACTGCGGAGCCAAGCGGTTGTTGACGATGTTGATGACGACCAGGGCCAGAATCACGACCAGCAGGGGCCACCAGGGCAGGCCAGGTACCTGCTCCGGCGCCACCCAACCGAAGAGGTCGTCGATCAGCGGGCTATCCAGCATGACTTCCCGAGCTCCGCAGGGAATTGCGACCTAAGGGCGTGGAGAGCACCAGGGTGCTCGACGGCGTACCGAAGGCCGCCAGCGCATCAATCAGTCGTTCGAAATCCGGCATGGATTCTGCGACGACCTTCAGAACAGAGCAATCGGGACCGGTCACTCGATGGATTTCCAAGACATTGGGCCAGTCCTGCACCTCGCTGCTGCGCAGAATGCAGGTCGGCCCGTAGCAGGCCAGTCGGACCAGCGCCAGAACCGGCCAGCCCACCGCTGCTGCACTGACCACCGCGTGATACCCAGTGATGATGCCGGCCTCCTCCAGCCTGCGGACTCGCTCGGCAACCGCCGGTCCGGAAAGGTGCACACGCTTGCTCAGTGCACTGAAGGAAAGACGGGCATCAGCCTGGAGTTCCGCGAGGATCTGCCAGTCCACGTGGTCGAGGCTGGCAGTGGATCCGTCGCGCACCTAGTAAGACTACGTGCCACCCGAATCGTCAGCGGGCGTTGCAGGAGTGACTGTGACTACCCTGTGCGGAACCACAATGACAGGAGTCAGGTGAGCACTGCCACTGCCATCGTTACGGGTCGGCACCCCATCAGCGGCCGAATGCGCCTGAGCATTGCCAGCGCACTCATGCTCTTCGTGCAACTGGCACTGATCCGTTGGTGCGGCGCCAACCTGGTGCACCTCTCCTACTTCTCAAACCTGATCCTGCTGGCCTCGTTCCTTGGCATTGGCCTGGGCTTCCTACGCGCCCGGCGCAGCGGAGACCTCGGACGCTGGGTACCGATCGGACTGTTGCTGCTGGTCGGGTTCATCATGCTTTTCCCGGCTCGGATCGAGGGATCCTCAAATGAGCTGATTTTCTTCACCATGGTGCAGCCCACGGGCCTGCCTACCTGGGTCTCGCTGCCGCTGGTGTTCATCGTCATCGCGGCGACCATGACCGGTTTCGGTGAGATCACCGGACGGGCCTTCAAGGAGTTCGGGGCCCTGGACGCCTACCGATGGGACATCATCGGGTCGATCCTGGGCACCTGCGCTTTCACCGTGGTGGCATTCCTGCGCTCACCCTCCTGGATTTGGCCCATCGTCACAGCCATCGCCCTATGGATGCTCTACGGCAGAACGCTGCCGATCCTGTCGCGCCTGGCCATGCTCGCGGTGATCGGCATCATGGTCTTCGAGTCGCTGGCAGCCGGGATCTCATGGTCCCCGTACTACAAGGTCCAGGCTGACACGTTCAATGCCGGAACTAAAGACGAATACACCAGCATTCACGTCAACGGCATTCCCCACCAGATCGTCTTGGATGCTGAGAAGCGGCTTGAGATTGAGCCCATGTACAACCGGCCCTACGAGCGAGCCGTCGGCAATCCATTGCAAAACGTCCTCATCGTCGGTGCCGGCACCGGCACAGACACCGCTTTGTCACTTGTTCGCGGCGCCCAGCATGTCGATGCGGTCGAGATCGATCCGCGAATCCAACAGATCGGCGCCCAGGTCAATCCCAACCGCCCCTACGACGATCCACGCGTTGACGTATGGATCGACGATGGGCGGGCGTTCCTGTCACGAAGTGACGATAAGTACGACCTGATCCTGTTCGCTTTACCTGACTCCCTGACTCTGGTGTCGGGAGCGAGCCAACTGCGTCTTGAGTCGTACCTCTTCACCAAAGAGGCCTTCACGGCCGCGCGCGATCACCTGACCGAGGACGGGGTGTTCGCCATGTACAACTACTACCGCGAACCCTGGCTGATCAACCGACTCGCAGGCACAGTGGACGAAGTTTTCGGCCATGCGCCCTGCCTGGACACCTTCACCGCCGTGCAGTCCATGGCCGTGATCAGTGTCGGCAAAAACCAAGACAACGTCGTCTGTGCGCCCGGAGCTGTCTGGGATCGCACTCAGGTAGCGGCCGACGGTGGCGAGATCCCGGTCCCATCTGTCGACGATCGGCCGTTCCTGTACCTCAAGGAGCGAACGATTCCGCCGCTCTACCTCATCGTGATTGCACTCATCATCATTGCTTCGGCCATTGGTATTCGAATCTTTGGCGGTCCCTTCCGGCAAATGCGCTCCTACGTAGACCTGTTTTTCATGGGCGTGGCCTTCCTGCTGCTGGAGACTCGATCGATTACGACCTTCGCTCTGCTGTTCGGCACCACCTGGCTGGTGAACGCCCTGGTCTTCACCGGCGTGCTCATCGCCGTGCTGCTGGCAATCGAGGTCACTCGAAGATTCGGTGACCGCATTCCCAGATGGGCCATCATCGTGGCCCTCTTCGCATCGCTGGCAATCGCCTTTGCGATCCCGAATGCCTCACTGCTCACGTTGCCCGTGCCCCTGCGCTTTATCGCTGCCGTGCTGATCGCATTCGCGCCAGTCTTCTGCGCCAACCTGCTCTTCACGGCACGTTTTAAGAATGCGCAAGACAGCACCGCCGCATTCGCTGCAAACCTGTTCGGCGCAATGATCGGTGGATGCCTGGAGTACCTGTCCCTCCTCCTGGGCTACCAGTGGCTGCTGATCATCGTGGCACTCATGTACGCCCTCGCAGTAGCAACTGGACGGCGAAAGGTTCCTGCTACGAACGCTGGCTAAAGTCGCGCGAGCATGGCCAAACCTTGCGAGATAACTCCTCGGTGGCTCACTTCCAGCACCACCTGATCGCGCGATGACGAGCGAGAGACGTTGTCCAGTACCCGCTGCCAGGGCCTACGGCCATTAGCAACGCGCTTTTGGTGGATCACTCAGATGCTGGTGTCGTGCCTGCGTCGCTCATCCACGACATAGGCCGCCTCATGGGAGTAGTCGGGGGCTGGGAAAGTGCTGGCGACGTCTACGGCCCGCCCCTCTGCCGACGAGGTCATCGCAGCGAGCATTACTTCCAAAACGTGATAGCCCTGCTCTGGTCGAGTCAGGGAAGGAACACCACGCTCAATGCATGACACGAGGTGATTAAGTCCATCCGTCCAGGGCCAATCAGGAGCCTGCTCTTCATGGATCTCCCAGTGACCGACTCCGGACCGCCATAGCTCAAAACCTCGTGGAGCCCAGTCGTCACCCAGCATGTTCATGCTGCCCTCAAGGCCATACAACTCGATTGCCGGAGCTCGACCGTATTTCTGGATGGTGAAACCAGTCGTTACCGATCCATACACCTCGTCACCAAAATCCAGCAGGACGTGTGCGTTGTCATCAGCGGTTACTGGCATCGGTGTTCCATTGACTGGGCGGGTCTTGATAGCGGTGCCAACCAACGCCGTTACCCGCTTGACCGAGCCCAGAAAGCCACACAAACTGGTCACGTTGTACACGCCTAGATCGAAGAGGGCTCCTCCGCCCGGCTGATAGAACCACTCGCCCCACCAAGGCCCGGCCCAGCCATAGAGGGCTCGTGCGAGTTTGACATCGCCGATCTCACCAGCTCTCAGTCGTGCATGCATCTCTCGGTAGGTCGGTGATAGAAGCACATGAGGCGCACACACGAGCAGTCGATCGCTGCTCTGGCTTAGGCGAACCAGTTCCGCAGCCTCCTCCAGCGAAGTTGCCATCGGTTTTTCAACGAGAACGTGCTTGCCGGCTCGATACGCAGCAGCAGCAAGTTGGCCGTGTTCCCTCATGCTGGTCAGGACCGCGATAGCGTCTATGCCCGGATCGGCGATCACATCATCTGCTGTCTCTAAAGCGATCGCATCGGGGAAGAGACGAAGTGCAATTTCGCGGCGCTCTGGCTGCGGGTCGAAAACCGAAACAAGTTGAGCACGCCCCTCACGCTCTAATGCTTCCAGGATCACCGCGTAACGCTCAAAGACTCGTCCGAGGCCGATGATGCCGATGCGAACGGGGTCGTTCATGAATACTCTCCTATTCCTTGATGGACCCGGCAAGAATGCCTCTGGTGAAGCTTCGCTGCAGGAGGACGAATACCGCGATAACGGGGGCGATGGTCAGCAGCGATGCAGCGCCGAGGTAGGCGAAGTCCGTGCGTCGGGCCCCTTCGAACGTCACCAGGGCCATCGGTGCTGTCTGCAGGTCCGAGCCCGAGAGCATGACCAGCGGGAGCAGGAAGTCGTTCCAGTTCCACACGAAGAAGAGCACGGCGAGGGTGAGGAGTTGCGGCCGTGCCAATGGGAGCAGAACACGCGTGAGTGTCGTCCACGAGTTTGCGCCGTCAATACGAGCCGCATCCATCAGCGATCGGGCTGACTGCATGAAGAACGCCCTCATCCAGAACGCACCGAAGGCGACTGAGAATCCAATCTGGGGCAGGATCACCGACCAGTAGTTGTTGTCGAGATTGAATCGGCGCATGTCTAGAAATAGCGGAACGATCATTGACTCAAGTGGCATGAGGATTCCGAGGATGAGCAGGGCGAAAATTGCGGTACGACCCGGAAACTGCATCAGGGCGAACGCGTAACCCGCTGGTGCGCTAAATGCCACGGAGACAATTACGACTATTCCCGTGATGATGAAGCTCGTCCGCAGGGCTGGGCCGAAGTCGCCCTTCTCCCACACCTGGGCGAAGTTCCCAAAATTTGTGGCGCCCCCGATGTCCAGGTTCGCTCCAATCCCGCCGGGCTCACCCAAGGCAAGGATGACAACGCCCAAGATCGGCCCTAATGAGATAACGGCCGCCAATGTCAGCACTACGTAGCCGACGATCACGTCGCGCCGGCTAATCATCTGCCGCTCCGCGCGGTGCGCGTAATGAGGAGATTCGCCGCAACGATGATGATGATGAGGACCGTGCCCATGGCAGCTGCGGCCCCGATCTGGGCGACTTTGAAGGCCTGCTGATACACGAGGTAACTCGGCACCACCGTCGCACTACCAGGACCACCGGAAGTCATCACGTAGATGATGTCGAAGTTTCGCAATGCCGCGGTGACCGTGAGCACCAGGGCAACGACAATTTCGTAACGCAGTCCGGGCAGGGTCACCGCACGGAACTCCATCCAGGCACCAGCGCCATCCAGTCGCGCAGCCTCGTACAGATCAGTCGGAATCTTCTGAACCCCAGCAAGCAAGAGCGCAAGAACTAAGCCGAACATCACCCACGTGCCAACCAAGCCGACACTTGGAAGGGCCCAGGTGAAGTCGCCCAGCCAAGGGCGGGCCAAAGCTCCGAGCCCAATCGACTCGAGGAACGAGTTGACTGGGCCACGTGGGGCAAGGATCCAACGCCAGATGACCGCGATGGCAGTCGGCGCGATGACGTACGGCAGAAACAGTGCAGTCCGATAGAAAGCAATGCCACGGACCCGGCTTCGGTGCAGCACGCTGGCGAGGAAAAGCCCTAGGAGGATGGGAATGAAGGAATAGAAGACGATCAACTGGAATGCGTGCAGGAAGGCCGAGCGCAGGACTTCGTTGGTGAGGATCTCACCATAGTTCGCGAGACCCACGAACTCCATGGCCGTGATGCCGTTCCCCTCGAAAAACGAGAGGTAGACAGAGTGCAGGAAGGGGACCAGCACGAAGACGCCATAGACCAAGGATGCCGGGAGGATATACAGGTAGGCGATGGATCTCGGCTCACCCGGAATGCGACTGCGAGGGGACGGCGTGGACCGTCCCCTCGCAGCGAATGGCAGTGAACTCAGACTCACGGAAGCTACGAGGCCTTTCGCTCCGTTGTGAAGGCGCCATAGTCAGCCTGAAGTGCGTCCACGAACTCCTGGGGAGACATCTCCCCAGCCATGAGCGCAGTCCCGGACTGCGAAATCGTGTCGTACCAGGTTGGTGTCGCCCAGTCGGGGAATCCGATTGGGGTGCCGTTGGTCATGACGTTTACCCACTGCAGAATCGCATCTGCTGAGACTCCCTTGAGACCGTTGGCTTCAACGAGTGCCTCCTCGTTGCCTGAGATCGTGGCCGGGACCTGACCCGCCTTGATCCAGATTTCCGAGGCCTCCGGACTGGTAATGAAGTCGATGTACTGCTTTGCCAAGTCGGGGTTCTTGGCATTTGTAGGCACAGACCAGGGCAGGTCGCCACTGGCTATGGCGCCGATGTCAGACGCCGTGGCAAGCGGGAACGGCACCAGGCGGAATGCCTCCGGCGTATCTGACTGGAAGACATTCCAAGAACCGTTCAGGGCGAACAGGCCCTCTCCTTGGGCGAACATGCCAAGGACTTCAGTGCTGTCAAGGGCAGCCCATCCGTCAGTCAAGTAACCGGCCTCGGCCCATGCCTGCATCGTCTCTGCTGTTTGCAGCATCTGCGGCGGGAGCTGCTCACTCACACCATTGATGACGTCCGTGACAGTCTGCGGAGAGGTGTAGCCCATCAAGAGGTTGGCCATCAGCCAGATCTGCTCGCCACCATCGGTCGCCCCAAACATGAGTCCCGGAACGCCGGCCTCCTGAGCCTTGGCCAGCATGCCCTCCATCTCAGAGAGCGAAGCAGGCGGCGCGGTGATGCCCAGAGACTTGGCTACGTCCATGTTCATGAAAAGCCCAACCCAGGCTCCCGTCGCTGAGACGCCATACAGCTCACCGGCACCCATGTCCTTGCCATCCGGACTGAATCGTCCGTTCAGCGCAATCAGGGCTTCGCCCTGACGGCCCGCCCAGTCGCCGGCCGTCGCAGCGTCGTCCAGCGGTGCCACCAGTCCCGACGTGACGAGTTGCCCCAGTGAACCGTAACCCTGATTCACCTGCGTGACGTCCGGCACGTCATCTCCGGATAGTTGCAGCGGCAACGTGTCGACCAGTTCGTTGAAGGACTTCACCTCGAACCGCACTGTCACGCCAGGATTCGCTGCCTCGAATGCACTGTTGAGCTCCGCGTAGCCAGCCAACAGTGCATCGGACCCGCCATTACCGCTCTGGACCCAAAGTTCGACGGGCTCGCTTGGTGCAGCGGCCGAGGCTGCTTCCGACGCCGCCGGTGCGGCGCTTCCTTCGGCGGAACCGGACCCACCCGACGAACATGCGGCCACCGCCAAAGTGGCCACGGCTACGCCGGCCAACGCCGTCCTTGGATTCAGGAGTAGGGCGCTCAGGCCTCTCCTTCGAGTACTCGCATTACTCATGTGTTGACCTCTTTCCCTTCGGTTGGTGCCCATCAGGGCATATGAGCGAACTCTGCGGTTGGAGCAGACAACAGGTCGGCGTACAGGCTGGGCTGACGGCAGCAGGCCAAGACTGAGGCGGGCCATTGGGGGTCGTAGTCCCTGGCCGCCAGGATGCGCTCCACCGCAGTGCGCTTTGATTCTCCCGGTGCAACGAGCACAGCCTCATGGGAGTTCTCCACGATGGTGGCGATGCCAACACTGATGCCATGCCGTGGAACGTCATCTAGGCCACGGAATTGAGGGAACGTACCGAGATTGTCCCGGCGCGTGGACTCCGCCAGATCAATGATCCTTGTCCGAGATTCGCGCGGGGCGCCAGGAGGGTTGAACGCCACATGTCCATCGCTGTCGCCCGAAGCCAGGATGAATAGGTTGATGCCGCCGGCAGCCTGCAAGCGTGCGTCGTATTCCTCCGGATCCCTTGGGTCAGGCATCCAGACGCTGTCATCTGGAATACCCATGTCAGTCCCAGCTGCGGAGTTGAGCGGTGAGCAGATCTGCTCTCGCGCGAAGCGCTCCACCGAGCAGTGCGCAGTTGGATCGATTCGGCGCAGATCGTTCCCTTCTGCGATGAGGTAGTCGTCCATCATGACGATGACTACATGGCGAAGGTCGATCTGCCGCTCCCGTACCTGTGCAGCCAGCGCGGCGTAGGTCGTACGAGGGCTTCGCCCCCCCGGGCAGCCCAGCAGGTAGAGCCTGCCCTCCTCGCGTGCTTGGTTGATGCCGCTGGCAATCGTTGTCGCCAAAGCGTCACCCATTTCGTCGGCATCGGGGAACACACGAACCCGGGTCATGTCGCCACCGCCGCAACCCAACGTGCGGCCAGCCATCGGTAGTTGGATGCCTGCTCAGCCGCGACCTCGGCCAGTTGTTCTGCCGAAGTGGGCGCCCGATCCTGCTCCACTACAAGCCAGCCGTGGTACGAGCAGTCGTCAAGTGCTCCCAACACACCTTCTATATCCACGTCGCCGGTGCCGAGAGGCACGCACACCTGCGCCCACCACTCATCAAAATCTGTACGGCCTGTCGCCTTGGCCTGCTCCAAGACCGAAATCCGCACATCTTTGACGTGCACGTGATCAATGCGCGTGGCCCATTCGCGCACGCAGGAAACAGGGTCGGCACCCGCCAGGGCCATGTGCCCAATGTCGAGTGTCAGGGTGAGGTCAGTGGTCTCCAGCAGCCGCTCAACTTCCCACGCTGACTCGACATAGGTGGAAATGTGCGGATGAAAGGAAGCGGCAAGCCCGCGCTCACGGGCCAGATCGACGGCACGCGCTAGGCGACTGGCAGCCACAGCCCAGCTCTCACTGTCCAGTGAAAGGTGCGTGCCCGTGCGGGCTGGGTTGACCAGGAGTTCCGGAGACCCTTCATCAGCCAAGATGGCGAGCTCGGCGCCAGTTGCCTGCAACTCGTCACAGGTGATTGCCATCCTGGCCAGGTCCGAGTCAAAAGTCGCCTCGTCCGTTGCCAGGTGCAAAGGTACATAGGCACCGATGGCGGTCAGCCCGCTTTGGGCGAATGCTTGGGCCGCCTCGCCTGGTGTGCCGAACAGGCCCGGTGGACCGAGCTCACAGCCTTGGTAGCCCGCCTGCGCGAGGGCTCTCAGCATGTCGGCGGGTCTGGCCGAGCCGCCAGTTGTTCCAAAAATCCCGAAGCTGACCGGGGCATTGCCGATGCTCCTCACGCGGCCTCCCCTGCTACGTGCTGCCCCGCCTGCTTGCCCGCCGCAGAGGCGAGGGCCTGCAGGCACCGGATATCGGCTAAAGCACCGGTTGCGTCGCACAGCACCGGTGCTCCGTGTCGGATGCTCGCAGCGAAGGCCTGCAGTTCTCTGACGAATGCGGTCGTATTGCCAGCAAAGATTTCCTCACGATGGCGTACGCCGTCTGTCATCGCCTCAACGATCAGGCGGGCGCGGTGGTCTGCGAGGTAGGGACCAGGCATGGTCAACGTCACGCGCCCCGCACTGCCGATGACCTTGACCTCCTCGTCGTATTCCGGATAGTCCGGCACCCAGTTCCACGAAAGTTGTACCTGAATCGCTCCGGGGAGTTGGCCGATGGCCATGATCCGTGGTGGCTCTTGCGGCGCAACGTCGTTCAAGGGTGGATCAACGCTCGCGAAATCCCATGACTCCGGCAGCCCAAGACCCAAGGCCCGAAGTAGGGCCATCTCGTGGACGACTGAGCCAAGGAGGACATCGGCGTAGAGTCGGCGCACACCGAGTGCAGAATCCGCCACTGCTTCATCGTTGCGCGACTGCGTGTAGGCCTGACCCGCTGCGATGACCTCGGGGTTCGGGGAAGCAGCAGGCAGTAGGTTTACGTGCTCAAATTGGCACTCATCCGTGGGGTGCAGCACGGTCACGCGGACAACCCGTAACGTACCGATACGACCTATCGCGTCGCATGCCGGACCGATGATGTCATCGTGCGCCTTCATGGTGCCGACCTGGAGAACGAGCCCGGTCTCGAGGGACATGTCGAGGAGTTCGGTGACCTCGGCCTGCGAATGTCCCAGGGGTTTTTCGACAAATACATGCTTGCCCGTACGCAGCGCCTCAAGCACGACGTTGCCGTGTGCGCCTGGCGTCAGGACGAGGACTGCGTCCACGCCGGGATCCGCGACCAGTTCGCGCCAGTCGTCAGTCGCGGCGACTTCACCCGGTAGCCGCTCAGCGATTGACGAGGCCAGGCTCAGTGATGCGTCGCAAACATGGACCACAGTGAAGTCCTCGCGAAGGGTCTGGAGATTTGGCAGGTGGACAGCCTGGGTGATCAGGCCGAGTCCCACGACTCCTACCCGAATTGGCGCCACAGTGGCACCTCCCTCTTTGTTGGGCCGAACCTACCCACTGGTCTACAAATGTCAACACTGGTTCGTATAGAAACCACCGTGCTAACCTCCTGGCACCATGCGCAGCAACACCAGGGAGCGCTCCGGGGGCCGAAGTCCGTCCTTGAGTGCCTACCGCGCCCTCACGGCCAGCCTGTCATCGGGAAGGTGGCCCCCAGGTTCCCTGCTGCCCAGCGAGCGCGCACTCTCCGAAGAACTGGGCGTGAGTCGCACCACTCTGCGGAACGCGCTAATGGAATTAGCCGACGCTGGATTCTTGGAGCCAGCACCGCAGCGTGGATGGTTTGTAGCTCGCGCATTCATCAGTGAAGGGCCGAATGTGCTGGCTGGATTTTCCGAAGTCGCAGCAGCTCGTGGTCTGGCCGCCGGTTCGCACATCGTTTCTGTCGAACTCCGCCCATGCTCATTCGAGATGGCCGACCTACTGGGTATCCCAGCAGCCTCCGAAGTCGTGGCCCTGGAGCGCGTGCGGACCCTTGACGGGCTGCCGGTTGCGGTCCAGTCCCTGAACCTGCCGCATCGACTCGTTCCAGATCTCCATCTTGTCGTTACAGACGGCATCTCGCTCTACCGCATCCTGGCTGAGCGCTACGGGCTAGCGCCTTCGCGCTGCGACTACACCCTGCAGGCTGAGGCGGCCACGGCACATGTCGCCCAGCTACTTGACATCGCGCACCAATCGCCGGTCCTGGTCGGCCAGGAGGTCACCATCGACACCCAGGACCGCGTCCTGGCAGCCGGTCGCATGGTGTACCGAGGCGACGCCTACCGATTCACTGCCACCCTGTTCCGGCTCTGACCTTGAAGGAGGCGCCATGTCTCGACGCCAGACTCCACGTCCAGTCTTCACCCAACCCCAGGTCGTAACCCCTGAGTCAGTGACGAGGCATCTGTGGGGAGATGATTCTTCGGGGTATGTAGGAGACGAGGTGCTCCTTTCGACAGAGCGCTTACATGCCCTCGTCTTCACACTGCCACCAGGTGGTTCCTTCGGCCACTCGCCTGACAACCGGACGGTGTTCGCGGCCGACGAGATCTATCGAGTGCTCGAGGGAACCATTGCGGTCATCGATCCAGCCACGGGGCAAGTCATCCGCGCCTCGCGGGACGATGCAGTGTTTTTCCGACGCGACACCTGGCATCACGGGGTGAACTGGGGAACCGGTCCTGTGCGAGTTCTGGAGTTCTTCTCGCCGCCACCGGCAACCGGTGCATCGTCTGCCTACGCAAAGACGGTTCCTTACTTGGACAGAGTGCTTCACGCCGACGATGCGGTGCTGGGCGAGTGGCCGATGAATCGACCAAAAGTGCAGGCCAATGACACTCTCCACATGATCAGCGAACGTGACCTTCGCTGGCGTGTTGAAGGTGACCTGCAGGTCGGCCTGATCTGCTCCACTGAGCATCTGACCGTGGTGGACATCACCATCCTGCCCGGCAACTCAAGTGCAACCCGTCAGCACGCCGGCGATGCACTGCTGCACGCCATTACAGGTGAGGTGCACATCCACACACCCCAGGCCGAGTCTGCCTCCTGGTGGCGAGTCCGCTCAGGCGACTCGATGGTTGTCCCCGAAGGTTTCGAGTACCGCATCGTCAACCAGTCCGGTTCCCCCGCACGCCTCGTCTGCGGGAGCGCACCCGGCTACCTCCTTGCCTAGACCCGTCACCCTGGGGGTGGATGTCGGAGGCACCAAAACCCGGGTCGCGCTTGTTGACGAGCTCGACATGATGGTGGATCTCGACGAAGAGCCGACCGGCGGGGTGCCTCGCGCAGATCCTGGCTTTCGCACATCACTAGCTGTTGCCCAGCGCATCGCAGACAGGGCTGTCCTACGCGACTACCAAATTGTCGGGGTAGGCGTGGGAGTGCCCGAGTACGTCACGCCGGGGGGCGCCCTGAGTAGTTCGCTCGTCATCGAGTGGGACGCACAGCCCTCGCAGCTGTTCGCATCGATCGGTCCGACCGTCGTGGAGAGCGATGTGCGATGCGGGGCACTCGCCGAGGCGACGATAGGGGCGGGCCAAGGCCGCTCTTCCGTGCTCTACGTCAGCGTCGGAACCGGTATCTCCTGCACATTCGTCCTGGATGGCAAGCTCTGGGCCGGTCACCGGGGCGAGGCCATAGCGCTGGGAGAGTTGCCCGTAGATCGATGGGTCGATGCAGGTTCCTCAGCAACGCTGGAGGAGTTCGCATCGGGAGGTGCGATCGATCGGCGCTATGGGCAGGACCTAGGCGCTCGGGAAGTGCTTGCTCGCGCCGCAACAGGCGACAGCCAAGCCCTAGTGATCGTCAACAGCGCAGCCAGCGCGCTCGGTGCAGCACTCGCGTGGGCCGTGAACCTGCTCGATCCAGAACTGATCGTGCTCGGCGGGGGCCTGGGATGTTCGGGTGGCCATTGGATGGAACAGGTACGCCAGCGGTACGACTGCATCGTGCGGCCGGGGGCGCCGGAACTTCATGTCGCGCATCTAGGAGCAAATTCAGGCGTGATCGGTGCGGCAATGGCCGCGCGTCTTGCTCGTTAAGGGCTCGCCGGACTCAACGTGATCGGCACTGCGGATCGCAGCCACCCTCCTCCTAGACTTATGCAGATCCGCCCCTGTAGCTCAGTGGTAGAGCAACCGCCTTGTAAGCGGTAGGTCGTCAGTTCAATCCTGACCGGGGGCTCTCTTGAGCGCTCAGCCATGCAGCGATCTCGCGTGCAAAGTTCATCAAGTCCTCGTGGTCGGCGAGTCGGTCTAGGACGATCGCATCCTGGACTTCGACGTATTCGTGAACCAGGACATTCCTGAACCCGACTGCTTTGACCATGGCCTGCGCGGTCTTATGCGTAAGCATGCCTGCATTGCCCAGCCTGAGCATGGCTTCCCCGTTGTCCCGCGGCGTCCCTAGCGATTCCGTACTACATAGATGCTGCGCGACGTCGATACAGGCCTCAATGGTCGTGACAAACAGGTACTTCACGGCGAGCAACCACGTCTCATCTTGCCGCTGGCTAGCGCTTGCGCGCTGGCGTCGCGCCAGCGAGGCAAGCCCCTCATCCAGGGATCGCAGAAGTCGTGTGACTCTAACCGCATCAACCACGGCCAAGTGCCTCGAGGAACTCTCGATGGGACCGTTCAATGCGATAGCGCTCATCCAGGTAGATCTTGCGGGTGGTGGCCTCCCAGCGCACCCGCGCCACTGGGTCATCCTCGAACAACAGTTGACCATCTAGCGCGATCTTCCCCTTAACCTCTAGGGGCGCATCATTCAGAACGAGCAGATCCACGCCTTCTGGAACCATCACGTCGAAACTTGCCGGTGCTGGCTCGGGGAAGAGTGCAGCAACATCAAGGTCCGAATCGGGGGTGGATTCCCCGCGAGCAACGCTGCCGAAGACATAGGCGAAGATGGCGCCGCGTTCCCGAAGCGCCGCTATTGCGGCGTCCCGCCTCTCCATGCCAAGAGTCTTGCACGTTCACCCGTCAATGACCTTGCCTGGAACCTCGCGGTAGCCCACACCAATGACGGCAGTGACTGGTTGTGCGGACCGGGAGAGGACGCTCACCTGGTACGTGCCTGCGATGGCGGTCTGAGAAAGCCGAGCGAGGTACAAGTACGGAGTCCTTGAGTACGGCTCGAAGTACGGGGTCCGCTCTGCGATGGGCAGCACGGTGGTGCGACCACGGGGGTCCGTCACCGTGACCTGCGGCAGCATGGAATTAGGCAGGGTATTCGCCGGAGCCTGGTCTTCGATGAGGAGTTGCACCTGCACACTCTGCCCCTTCTTGAATGCCACCCTCAATCCACGAGTCTCGCCACGCTTGTTCAGCGGAGCGTAGACAGCGAACGAGACCGTGCCGTCCACGAGGAGGGGGCCCGCCGATGGCGTGGGGTCATCGGGACCCAACTCAACCGGCTGGTGGGCTTTGGCTGGGATGGCAACGAAGGCGCAGAGGATGAGTCCGGCCGCGGCACCGAGCCCAATCAGCCGAGTAGCTCGCCGAATATTCAAGGACTCCTCCTGACTCGCGGGAATGCGGCGATTTCACTCCAGTCTGGTTACATTGTTCACAGTAAGTAGATGGAGGCGCAACCATGAGCGAGCCAGCGGGGCTTGAGAACGATCAACAGCGCCTGCTTACTGATCAGCGTCGACAAGCTCGCAGTGGACGCAGCGTGCGCTTCGCCGAGCCTGAACAGCAGACTGCTGAGGCTTCTGCCTCGACCAGCAGGCCGAGTGTGGATCACCCACCGAGTGCGCCCACCACACGCCCCAAGGGCTCGACATACGGGAATATGAAGCGGTTCCTGCTCACCGGAGACTCACGCAAGCTCACCGATGAAGAAAAGCAGGCCAAGGCAGCACAGGCGGCTAAGGAATCGGAAGCATCCACACCCGAACCTGTCGCAGCAACGGACAGGGCAGATTCGGCAACCTCTGATGCGGTGCCGAGAAAGACGTTGGGCTACGCAATTCGATCCAACGCGAGCAAGATTGCCGAAGGTCGGTTCTCCGACATCAAGGTGACCGGCAAGACCTTCAAGAATACTGCGGAGGACATCGGCATTGCAGCGAAAGAGGCGGCCAGTCACGCTGCCGGTTACGTTGCGGGCACGAACGTCCCGGAGCACCTCAAGCCCGATCACCCCCAGTATCAGGGCGAGGATCCCGCCGGGCAGTACGTACGGATGAACAACGGCATGGGTAAGTACGAATGGAAGCTTCGCTCCGAGTTGAGTCCTGAGCAGATCGCCAAGGCAGACATGCCAACGGGACCCAGTCTCAAAGGCGATGCTGCGATCGCTGCGAACACAGCCGCCGGCGGCATGAACTTCGTCGCGAAGGCGATGATGGGTGCCAACAAGCAGACTGCTGACGAGCGTATGAACGAGAGCCCAGGCAAGGCCGCCATGCAGGGCATCTTCGGCCACGGAGCTCAGTTGCTGAAGAGTGTCGGTGGTGCGGCCGCCGAGGGATTGACGGGCGGCGCACTCGAAGGTGACGGAGCCTCGGAGGCCGTAGGCCACGCCGGAAACATGCTCGGATTCGCCGTTCGCGGACTAGCCAAGGCGGCGCAGAATGCCACCAAGTCGGACGCGGATCAGCAACGCACTCGGCGAGATGTGGCGCACCTTTACACCGAAAAGGGTCAGCAAGAACTCAAGGAGCACCGAAACAAGAACGTCATGGCCGAGTTCGGAAAGGCTCAGAGGGCACACGCATCACGCGTTGCCCTGAATCCGGAAAGCGCCAAGGACCCACGCCCCTCCGGTGATCCGGACTGGGCCAAGGAGCAGTACCGAGCCGACCATCCAGCTCCAGCCCCTGCTCCTGCTCCCGCCCCTGCTCCTGCTCCCGCTCCCGCCCCTCCTCCTGCTCTCGCTCCCGCTCGCCCTCGTCGTGTCGCTCCCGCTCGCCCTCGTCGTGTCGCTCCCGCTCGCCCTCGTCGTGTCGCTACCGGGACAAAGCCATCCTTGTTCAGCAGATTCATGGGTGGCATCCGCTCAATAGGCAGGAGCGTTTCCCGGGCTTTCGGCCGAGCGCGGCGGTCCTTCCGGCGATTGTGGAGTTAGGGGCCGGTCATTACTCGCAGGTCTTGGTCCACCAAGTTGGGCAAACCCGAAACTTCTGTAGTCAAGCCGCTTGATCGCCGATTCGCCGGCCACGACCCAGGTGATCTGATGCTCATCTCGACACCGCGGGAGATCAGCGGGCGAATCAGGCGCCTACGCCCAGGCACGGCGCTTACCGTTGCGGAATTTCGGGAACGACTGGCCAAGAGCGCCGATGCCGACTTCACCTGCCCACTGTCCACCGGCATCTTTCTGCGCATCGTTGCGGAGTCTGCTCTCGAGGAACTCCGGCAGGGCGCGGATCCGTCCGACGTCACACCGTTCTGGCGTGTTATTGAACCCGACAGTGCCCTTGCCACAAAACTGACCTGCGGTCCGCAGTTCATTAAGCGTCAGCGCGCACGCGAATCGAAGTAAGTAAGCAACGACGAAGGGCCCCGGACGAATCCGGGGCCCTTCGCTGTTGCGGTTGAACTACTAGGACACCGAGGCGCCGGTGCCCTCCAGCCACTTGTTGACCGTGTCCTTGTTGGCATCGATCCACTTCTGCGCTGCCTCCTGGGGAGACATGCCGCTCTCGATGTCCAGGGCCACCTGGTTCTGGTCCGCATTGGTCCAAGAGAAGTTCTGGACCAGGGTTGCGAACGGCGAACCTGACTCCACCAGCTTGGTCGTCGCCAGCTTCACCAGCGGGGTCTCCGGGTAGTCGGTCAGGCCACTGGCCTTCGCGGCATCGGACCAGTCATTCGCCGGGAAGTTGATGCGGCAGAGCTGCACCTTGGCCAGGAAGTTCTGCGGCTCGTAGAAGTAGCCGAGCGCAGGGGTCTTGTCCTTGTCCGCCTTGGTGAACAGGTCGATCAACGCAGCCTCAGATCCGGTGTTGATGATCTTGAAGTTGAGGTTGTTTGCCGAGATCAACTTCTCACCGATCGTGGTGTATCCGGGCGGGCCCTCGTACCAGGCGCCCTTGTCACCGGACTCGGGTGTCTTGAACAGCTCGGCGTAGTTGTTGAGGTTCGCGCCGTCAGCGATGTCCGGATTCTCCTCGCACATCCACTGCGGGACGTACATGCCGATCAGGCCAACGTTGCCGTTGAGGCCGACCTCTTGGATCGCTCCGCGGTCAACCCACTCCTGCCATCGTCCGCCGCCCCAGTCTTCGATGATCACGTCGACTGAGCCAGCTTCCATGGCGTCATAGGTGGTACCGGCCTCATCCAATGTCGTCTGGGTGACATTGCAGCCCAGCACGTTGTTGGCGACCTCGGTGACCACCTGCGCCGAGGCGGTGTAGCCCACCCAGGCGTGCATAGCTACTCCCCAGTCACCGCAGTCCGCGGGTGCGGGGGCAGCCTCCGACGCGGCGGCCGATGCTGCCGGGGCCGCACTGCTCTGGGCTGCCTCATTCACGCCACCGCCGCAGGCTGCCAGCGCCAGGGTGGCGACGGCGATACCCGACAGTGCGGTGAGGTGCTTCAAACCACGTGTCCTCATAGATTAATTCCCTCCAATGGGATTCCCGGCGAACGGGCAATCAACTGCTGGGATCGTAACGAGCACTCAGCACGGTCGGGTGTAATCAATGAAAATGTGACCTATCCCGAGGACTTGCCCGATCGGTTGGCTCCCGCGTGGGCGATGCGGTCCAGGACGACGCCTAGCAGCACAATCGCCAGACCTGCCGTGAGGCCCTTTCCAGCCAATTCCGGCTTGGACTGGCCGACGATGACGAGATAGCCCAGGCCACCCGCACCCACCAGCCCGCCAATGACCACCACTGCGAGGACGAAGATCAGACCCTGATTGGCGCCCAATAGCAACGATCGCTTGGAGGCCGGTAACTGGACCTTGGTGATGATCTGGCCGGTGGTGGAGCCGGAGGCCGTGGCCGCCTCCACCATGTCCTTGGGCACGCCTCGTACCCCGTCGGCAACCACGCGCACCACCACGGGTGCGGCGTAGAACACCCCACAGACAATGGCCGCGAAACGAGTAGGTCCGAAGAGGGCCAACACAGGTACCAGGTACACGAATGCCGGCAGCGTTTGGCCGGCATCCAACAGCGGCTTCAGCGCTCTCTCGACCCGGGTACTTCGACCAGCCAGCACACCCAAGATCACACCGATCACCATGACGATGCCAGTGGCCAGTAGGACCTGCGCCAGGGTCACCATGGTGTCGTTCCACAGGCCGATCACGACGATCGCCGTGAGCAGCACAACGGACAGGATCCCCACTGTTCGGCCACCGATGATCGCAGCCAGCAGTGAGATGGCGATCACCGTCAGGTACCAGGGTGAATTCGCCAGCAGCGACTCCAGCGGATTGAGGATGGTCACGGTGAACGACTCATTGAAGGTGGTCGTGATGAATGAGAACGTTGACGTGAACCAGGTGATCACCGTGTCAGCAACGTGCGCGATCTGCTCACCGAAGTTCAACTGCTCAGGGAAGACCGCTGCCCACAGCACGTACCTGGACAACATGATGGCCACCACCGTGACCACGCCCGCGATGCCAAGGCCGATATAGCGGCGGATGCGAGCCTGCCTCGACTCCATCACGGCGGTTTCAGTTCGCACAACTGCTGCCGTAGTTGCTCGATCAAGCATGATCGCGAGGAGCACCACGGCCAGACCGGCGACCACACCGTCACCAACATCGCGGATGATCAGTGCTTCGACAACTGGCTTGCCGAGTCCGGGTGCACCAATCAACGCTGCAATGACTACGAAGGACAGCGCCGCCAGTGTCGTTTGATTAATGCCCAGGATGATCGTGCGTCGCGCCATCGGCAACTGCACCTTGCGCAACAACTGCCAGCGAGTCGACCCCATGGCGGTAGCGGCTTCGACCGGTCCCTGACGCAGACTTCTGATCGCATGCGCAGTAATACGAATGCAAATGGGAATGCTGTAGACCATCGTGGCAATCGTCGCTGAGGCGATGCCGATCAGGAAGACCAATGCCAACGGTGCGAGATAGACCAGTGTGGGCAGGATCTGAGCGAGATCTAATGCTGGTCGAAGTGTCGCCATGACTCGGTCGTTCAGTCCTGCCCAGACACCCAGCGGTAGGCCGATCGCCAGGGACAGAACGACAGCACCAAGTGTCATCGCCAGGGTGTCCATCGTGTACGTCCACATGCCCAACATCCCGCAGCCCAGGACCAACGCCATCGAGAACAGGGCCATGCGCAAGGTTGAGGCGGCGTAGACGATGAAACCGATCAGCGCCAGCACCCCAAGCCAGCCGATCAGCGGAATGACATTGCCTGCAGCAGGTACCGAGATGACGGACTGGATGATCTCGATGAAGCCTTGGATCACCGTACGAATCGGATTGAAAAAGTAGATGAAGGCCGGACTTTCCGTGCGGTTACCTCGGATGGCGGCAGCCAGGTCGCGGATGATTGCCGTGAACCAGGTATCTGACGCCGTGGAGAGCGTCAGAGTGTGCACCCCACGAAATATTGTCGCGAGGATCCACCAGGCAATGATGAGCAGGACAACCAAGACCCAGCGGCGCTTGAGGAAGTTCAGCCACTTGTTACGGCCATTGAGATCTGGCGCCGAGTCAAGTTTGGGTGGAGCTGCCGGTGACTCAACGGCCACGATCTGCTCCATCGCCGGCGACAAGGCGAAGAACATCATTGGAACTGACCACGCCTACCAGGTTGCCCGAATCGACGACCTTGATCGGTGCCGAGGAGTTGAGAATCACCGCGGTCGCCTCGCGGACGATGGTGTCCACCGGTAGTTCAGGACCGCTGAGATCTTCATCCTTCGCGGGTGCTCGAACCACTGACCGCAGGGTGAGCACATGCGACTTGGGGATGTCTCGCGTGAAGTCCGCGACGTAGTCGTCCACCGGCCGTGCAACCAGATCCTCCGGAGTACCCATCTGCACCACTGCCCCGTCGCGCATGATCGCGATCCGATCACCGAGCTTCATCGCCTCGGCGAGGTCATGCGTGATGAACACCATGGTCTTACCCAAATCACGATGCAGCCGGATGACCTCGGCCTGCATATCGCGCCGAATCAGCGGGTCCAGTGCGCTGAAGGGTTCGTCTAGGAACATCACCTCCGGATCGACTGCAAGTGCCCGAGCTAGCCCTACCCGTTGCTGCATTCCACCGGAAAGTTGGTCGGGAAATGCATTGCCGTATCCCTGAAGGCCGACGAGTTCAATGACCTCGTTGGCTCGTGCGTAACGCTGGTCTCGACCTACCCCGTTGATCTCCAGCGGATACGCGATGTTGTCGATCACCCGACGATGCGAGAGCAGTCCGAAGTGCTGGAAGACCATTGAGAACTTGGTCCGGCGCAGGTCGCGCAGGCGGGCGCCACTGACCTTCAGCACGTCCTCGCCTCCCAGGGAAACAGATCCCGCAGTCGGCTCGATCAGGCGAGTGAGGCAACGCACCAAGGTCGACTTTCCTGAACCCGAAAGCCCCATCACAACGAACACCTCACCGGGCGCCACGTCGAAGGTCACGTCGCGTACGGCAACAGTGCATCCGGTCTTAGCTCGTAGCTCGGCACGTGGCAGAGCTGCATCCGGTGACCCCACAAGTTTGCTCGGGTTGGGGCCGAAGACCTTCCACAGGCCGGTGACGCTGATTGTTGGTTCGGAGGCCATATCCGGATTGTGCCGCCTTTGATCGGCGCCGGAGTCCGGTTCGGCAAAGGTCGGACTAGGACTCCAGCCAACCGCTGGGGCCAGGGCGCACATTCTGATACGTGTGCTTGGCCTCGCAGTACTCCAACAGGCCCGACGGGCCAAGTTCCCGGCCCACCCCGGACTGCTTGAAACCGCCCCATTCCGCCTGGGGCAGGTACGGGTGGTAGTCGTTGATCCACACGGTGCCGTGGCGAAGCCTGCCTGCCACCCGGGCTGCCCGGCCGGCGTCCTGGGT
>CAZKFI010000010.1:0-15716 GCA_964551975.1 uncultured Bifidobacteriaceae bacterium
GTCTGATCGGCCGGAGTGATCCGGGCCGTCAGGTTCCAGGTGGACGACGGAGGATGACGTGTTCAGTGACCTGCCTTCCCCGCAGGGGCTTTACAGCCCCCAGTGGGAGCACGATGCCTGCGGAGTCGCTTTCGTAGCGACGCTGACCGGACTGCCGACTCACTCCATCGTGGCGCAGGCGCTGATCGCCCTGCGTAATCTCGAGCACCGCGGCGCCTCCGGCAGTGAGCCGGAAAGTGGTGATGGAGCTGGGACGCTGATCCAGGTTCCACACCGATTCCTGCGCGAGGTAGTTGATTTCGCGTTGCCCGAACCAGGGTGCTACGCGGTTGGTACGGCATTCCTACCCGCCAATTCCGCCCAGGCTCAGGCTGCCAAGGCGCAGGTGGCGGCCTTGGCGAGTCAGGAGGGTCTGCAGGTACTGGGTTGGCGGACGGTCCCAACGAATCCGGCGGGCCTCGGTCGTACTGCAATGCAGGTCATGCCGGCCTTCGAGCAGGTGTTTCTTGCCGGCGTGAACGGGGAGCAGGGTCTGGAACTGGATCGTCGAGCGTTCTGCCTACGCAAGCGGGTCGAGCACGACCTCGGCGTCTACTTCCCGTCACTGTCCTGTCGCACTCTGGTTTACAAAGGGATGCTGACCACTGCACAGTTGGAGCCGTTTTATCCGGACCTCTCTGATGAGCGCGTCGAAAGTGCCATTGCGTTGGTGCACTCGCGGTTCTCCACCAATACGTTTCCGTCCTGGCCACTGGCCCATCCGTATCGCTATATCTCCCACAACGGTGAGATCAACACTGTCCAAGGTAATCGAAACTGGATGCAGGCACGCGAGTCGATGCTCACCTCGGATCTCATACCGGGCGACCTGACGCGGCTCTTTCCTATCTGCGCCGCCGGTGGCAGTGACTCTGCCTCCTTCGACGAAGTGCTCGAGTTGATTCATCTGGGCGGCCGGTCTCTGCCGCATGCGATTCGGATGATGATCCCGGAACCGTGGGAAAACGATCACCGCATGGATCCGGACCTGCGCGCCTTTTATCAGTTCCACGCGACGCTGATCGAGCCTTGGGACGGTCCGGCAAACGTATGTTTCACCGACGGCACAGTGATCGGCGCAGTCCTAGACCGCAACGGTCTTCGGCCCGGGCGCTACTGGGTGACAGACGACGGCTTGGTAATCCTTGCATCCGAGACCGGAGTGCTGGATATCCCAGCGCATCGAATTGTGGCAAAGGGTCGCCTCCAACCCGGTCGCATGTTCCTCGTGGACACCCAGCAGGGCCGGATCATTCCCGACGAGGAAATTAAGGCTGAGCTGGCTGCAATGGCGCCTTATCGCAGCTGGCTTGCGAACGGCTTGGTGCATCTGGATGCCCTACCGGAGCGCGAGCACGTGGTCCACACGCACGGCTCTGTCCTTCGTCGCCAGCAGACCTTCGGCTACAGCGAAGAAGAAGTCCGCATCATCATCAAACCCATGGCCCAATCCGGTGCTGAGCCAGTCGGGTCTATGGGAACAGATACTCCAATCGCCGTGCTTTCCAGCCGCCCGCGACTACTTTTCGACTACTTCCAGCAGTTGTTCGCCCAGGTCACCAACCCACCCCTGGACGCAATCCGTGAAGAAATCGTGACGTCATTGGGGAGTCACATCGGACCCGAGGGCAACCTGCTCGATGCCGGACCAGGCCATTGTCGACAGGTGGTCGTTCCCTTTCCCGTTATCGATAACGACGAGTTAGCCAAGATCTTTCACATCGACATTGACGGCTCCATGCCATGGTTCGCTAGTGCTCGCATCAAGGGTCTGTATCCGGTTGCCTCCGGAGGCGCTGGCCTCGAACGAAGACTGAATGAGATCTTCAACGAGGTCGATGCGGTCATACGCCAGGGAAAGCGCTTCATCGTGCTGTCTGATCGTGACAGTAGTGCTGAGCAGGCTCCTATCCCATCTCTGCTGCTATGCGCCGCCGTCCACCACCACCTGGTGCGTACGAAGGCGCGCACCATGGTGAGCGTCCTGGTCGAAGCAGGCGACGTGCGTGAGGTGCACCATGTGGCCCTGCTGATTGGGTACGGCGCTGCGGCCGTCAACCCCTACCTCGCCTTAGAGACCGCGGAGGATTTGAGCCGACGCGGGGATTTGAGTGACGTCACACCTGAACGTGCGATGCGCCACGTGGTCAAAGCCTTGGGCAAAGGCGTGCTGAAGGTCATGAGCAAGATGGGGGTGTCGACCGTTGCCTCGTATCGCGGAGCACAGATCTTCGAGGCTGTTGGTCTGAGTTCCGAAATTGTCGACCGATACTTCACCGGAACCACCTCGCGACTCGGGGGCGTGGGCCTTGATGTGATTGCTGCGGAAGTGGCAGCTCGACATGCAGTCGCCTACCCACCAACGGGAATCTCGCCAGCCCATCGCACCCTGGTCGTGGGAGGTGAGTACCAGTGGCGCCGCGAGGGAGAACAGCATCTGTTCGATCCGGAGACTGTGTTCCGGCTTCAGCACGCGACTCGGGAGCGACGTTTCGACATCTTCCGGGAGTACACCGGGCGCGTGGACGAACAAGCCGAGCGGTTGATGACGCTGCGTGGCCTATTGCAACTGCGTACGGGGGTGCGCCCGCGAGTTCCCATCGAAGAAGTGGAGCCCGTCGAAGCCATTGTGGCCCGATTCTCCACCGGGGCGATGTCCTACGGGTCGATCTCATCAGAGGCGCATGAGACCTTGGCGATTGCAATGAATCGCATTGGTGGAAAGTCGAATACCGGTGAGGGAGGCGAGGACCCTGAGCGGTACCGAGCTTTGCCTCACGGAGATTCCGCGCGCTCGGCCATCAAACAGGTTGCATCTGGTCGATTCGGTGTCACCAGTGAGTATCTGGTGAATGCGGATGACATACAGATCAAGATGGCGCAGGGCGCCAAGCCCGGTGAAGGAGGGCAACTGCCGGGTCACAAGGTGTACCCGTGGATTGCCAAGACTCGGTACTCGACGCCCGGCGTTGGGTTGATTTCCCCACCCCCGCACCACGACATCTATTCGATCGAAGACCTGGCGCAGCTGATCTTCGACCTCAAAAACGCGAACCCTCGGGCACGAATCCATGTGAAGTTGGTTAGCGAAGTGGGAGTCGGCACGGTGGCGGCCGGCGTGGCAAAGGCGCATGCCGATGTCGTACTCATCTCCGGGCACGATGGGGGAACGGGCGCCTCGCCCCTGACGTCCTTGAAGCACGCAGGTATCCCGTGGGAACTCGGTTTGGCGGAAACCCAACAGACTCTGATGCTGAATGGTCTGCGTGATCGCATCATCGTGCAGGTCGATGGGCAGTTGAAGACCGGTCGAGATGTCGTCATCGCGGCGCTACTTGGTGCTGAGGAATTCGGTTTTGCGACCGCTCCACTCGTGGTCATGGGCTGCATCATGATGAGGGTCTGTCACCTGGACACCTGTCCTGTGGGCGTGGCTACCCAGAATCCTGAACTTCGTGCGCGATTCACCGGACAGCCAGAATTCGTGGAGACCTTCTTCGAATACATCGCCGAAGAGGTTCGTCAGTACTTGGCCGACCTCGGCTTCCGCTCCCTTGATGAGGCAATTGGCCAGGTCGAACTACTGGAAGCCACGCGTGCGATCTCGCACTGGAAGGCGGTAGGCCTGGATCTCGAGCCGATCCTCCACCCGCCATCGGTGGGTACGCCCCGGCGTCAGTTGCGCAACCAAGATCATGGTCTTGACGACATACTGGACCAACAGTTGATAGAAATCTGCGGTCCGGCGCTGGCGCACGGGGATCCGGTTCGTGCGAGTCTGCCAATACGAAACGTCGATCGCACCACCGGCACAATGCTCGGCAGTGAGTTGACCACACGGCATGGCGGGACGGGCCTAGCGGATAACACGATCGACATCACGTTCACCGGCTCGGCTGGTCAGTCATTCGGAGCCTTCCTCCCGCCCGGCATCACCTTGCGCCTCGAAGGCGATGCAAACGACTACGTGGGCAAAGGTTTGTCCGGTGGTCGCATCATCGTGAGACCACCACGGGAATCAACCTTCAACGCGGCAGACCAGATCATTGCCGGGAATGTGATCGCCTATGGGGCAACGGCCGGCGAGATCTACCTGTCTGGTCGAGTAGGTGAGCGCTTCGCAGTGCGCAATTCCGGCGCGCAACTGGTTGTTGAAGGAGTTGGAGACCACGCCTGCGAATACATGACCGGCGGGCGTGTGGTGATCATCGGACCAACCGGACGTAACCTCGGGGCCGGTATGTCAGGCGGTATCGCCCACGTACTCGATCTGGACGCCGGTCTGGTCAATCGCGAAATGGTAGATCTCCAAGACGTGAGCAATCCGGACGAATTACATACCTTGCTGAGAGCACATGCCGAGGAAACCGGCTCGGCCACGGCAGTGGCGCTGCTGGCGGATTGGCCGACTGCAGTCCAGCGGTTCACTGAGGTCATGCCCAGGGATTACGCCCGCGTACTTTCGCTGCAGGCCCGAGCGACCCAAACCGGTGAGGACCCACTGGCACTTGTGATGGGAGGCACCCGTGGCTGATCCACGTGGATTCTTGAAGCAGGGTCGCGAGCTACCGAAACGGCGTCCCGTCGACATTCGCATCCAGGACTGGCGAGAAGTGTATGAACCGTTCTCGTCAGCTGAACTCGTCCAGCAGGCCTCGCGATGTATGGATTGCGGTATTCCGTTCTGCCACGAGGGTTGTCCACTTGGCAACCTCATTCCCGAATGGAATGACCTGGTCTGGCGCGATGATTGGCGGGAGGCGAGTGAACGTCTGCACGCAACCAACAACTTTCCTGAGTTCACTGGGCGGCTCTGCCCAGCACCATGTGAGGCTGCCTGCGTTCTTGGCATCAACAGCGATGCGGTGACCATCAAGCAGGTCGAGGTGTCCATCGTCGACCGTGCCTGGCAAGAGGGGTGGGTGCAGGCTCAACCACCTGAGCGACTCTCAGGCAAGACCGTCGCGGTGGTTGGATCCGGTCCGGCTGGTTTGGCCGCAGCGCAGCAACTGGCCAGGGCCGGACACACCGTCGCGGTGTACGAGCGTGCTGACCGCATTGGGGGCCTCCTGCGGTACGGCATCCCTGAGTTCAAAATGGAGAAGCGTTTCCTGGAACAGCGCTTGCGACAGATGGAAGCCGAAGGTGTGAAGTTTCGCCCCGGAGTGGAAGTGGGCGTTGACGTCAGCGGTGCCGACCTACGCCGTCGATACGACGCTGTGATCCTGGCCGTGGGTGCCACGAGCTGGAGAGATCTTGACGTTCCGGGGCGTGGTCTTCGCGGGATCTACCAGGCGATGGAATACCTACCGTTGGCCAATCGGGTGCAGGAGGGCGACTTCGATGAAGCGCCGGTGAATGCGCACGGCAAGCACGTCGTCATTCTCGGCGGGGGTGATACCGGTGCCGATTGCCTGGGCACCGCCCATCGACAAGGCGCTGCGTCTGTCACCCAACTAGAGATTCTTCCCACGCCGCCGGATCAACGCCCGGCGCACCAACCCTGGCCCACGTATCCCTTGGTGTTCCGTACGTCGAGCGCCCACGAGGAAGGCGGTGAGCGAGTCTTCGCCGTATCGACCCAGGAATTCCACGCTGCTCCTGCTACCGATCCACAGTCAGTGCCTTCAGCAGGTGCTTCACCCTCAGGTGATGTCCATGTGCTGACCATCGTCGAAGTAGAGCCGGATGGCTCCGGTTTTCGCGCCATCCCAGGCAGCGAACGTCAACTGCGGGCAGACCTGGTCCTGCTGGCCCTCGGTTTCACCGGGCCCGAGACTGCGCCGCTGGCAGAGCAATTTGGCATATCCGTGGACGCACGTGGCAATCTGCTACGCCATGCGGACTACAGCACCGATGTCCCGGGAGTCTTCGTCGCCGGTGACGCGGGTCGCGGGCAGTCGTTGATTGTCTGGGCTATTGCCGAAGGACGTGCCGCTGCTGCAGCAGTCGATAGCTTCCTGATGGGAGAAAGCGCACTGCCGCGACCTATTCCCGCGACGGCACGCCCAATGGCAAGCGGTGGCTCAACCGTGCTGGTCCGTTAGGGTTTCACTATGCGGCGCGCGAAGATCGTGGCCACCCTTGGACCTGCGGTCAACACTGCCGCCGGTATCCGGGCTCTCGTTGATGCGGGCATGGACGTCGCTCGCCTCAACCTGTCGCATGGCTCTCATGAGGATCACGCGAATGCGTACGCATTCGTGCGATCTGCCTCCGATGAAACAGGTCGCGGGGTGGGCATTCTGGCCGACCTGCAGGGCCCGAAGATCCGCCTCGGTCGATTCGCCGATGGCCCGGTTACCCTGCGCGAGGGCCAGGAATTCACGGTAACTACCGATGATGTTCCGGGTAATGCTCACATTGTGTCGACTACCTACCAGGGACTGCCTTCTGACGTGCACGCCGGCGATCGCGTGCTCGTGGACGATGGGCGCATCAGTCTTGAAGTCCTCAAGGTTGAGGGCAACAACGTGGTCACCCGTGTCGTCATTGGCGGGAAGGTCTCAGACAACAAGGGCTTCAATCTGCCGGGCGTGGCGGTCAACGTCCCAGCGCTATCGGTCAAAGACGAAGAAGACCTGCGCTGGGCCCTACGCATGGGGGTAGACCTCATAGCCCTGTCATTTGTTCGCACACCCGCAGACATCCTGGAAGTGCACGCCATCATGGATGAGGTGGGAATTCGGGTCCCTGTACTGGCCAAAATCGAAAAGCCTCAGGCGGTTGAGAACCTTGAGGCGATCATCGAAGCCTTCGACGGCATCATGGTGGCGCGAGGGGACCTCGGTGTGGAACTTCCGATGGAGGCTGTGCCGCTGGTGCAGAAGCGGGCCGTGCAACTGGCACGGGAGGCAGGCAAGCCTGTCATCGTGGCCACGCAGATGCTCGAGTCCATGAGTACGGCTTCGCGGCCGACGCGAGCAGAGGCCAGCGACGTAGCCAACGCCGTTCTTGATGGCGCGGATGCATTGATGTTGTCTGGTGAGACCAGCGTTGGTGCCCATCCGCCCCTGGTGGTTCGCACAATGGCGCGCATCATCCAGCATGTAGAGGAGGAAGCGCTCGAGACGCTGCCGCCTCTTCAGGACAACCACGGGGGTTCGACGGCGAAATCGCTAACCCATGCGGCCGTGACGGTGGCACAAGATATCGATGCCACGCACCTCATTGCCTTCACCGAGACCGGTCTCAGTGCCCGCCTGATCGCACGTTGGCGTAGTGACACGCCCCTGCTTGCCTTCACTCCCGATCCTCGGGTACGTAGCCAGTTATCGCTCGTGTGGGGAATTGAGACGTTCCTGGTACCCCAAGTACTGCATACCGATGACATGGTTCAGCAGGTTGATCGAGCCCTCCTGGATATTGAACGGGCTACCGTCGGTGAGCGCGTCGTCATCGTCGCTGGCGTACCACCGGGTATCCCGGGGACCACCAACGGCATGCGAGTGCACAAGATCGGCAGTGGCGTCCCTGGAAGCGGGGTGTGAATCCGTCGTTTGGGCAGGGTGGCATCCCTCGCCCGCCCGCGCGCCTCGTCCTAGAAGATGGTCGTGTTTTCACCGGGAGTGGGTTCGGTGCACTCGGTACCACCCTCGGCGAGGCGGTGTTCGCCACTGGGATGACGGGCTACCAGGAGACTTTGACCGATCCCTCGTACGACCGGCAGATCGTCATCATGACGGCACCGCATGTCGGCAATACGGGATTGAACGATGAAGATGACGAATCATGGCGCATCTGGGTCGCCGGATTCGCTATCCGTGATCCTTCACCCGTGGCCTCCAACTGGCGTTCACGACGAACCCTCGAAGTAGGCCTTCAAGAAGCCGGAGTCGTTGGTATCTGCGAGATTGACACTCGGGCTGTCACGCGTCATCTGCGCGAACGTGGGGCCATGCGAGCAGGGATCTTTAGTGGCCCGGATGCTGCAGCGCCACTCACTGATCTCATTGCCCAAGTTGTGGAATCACCAGGCATGGCTGGCCGGGACCTCACGGCAGAGGTGACCTGCGCACAGCCCTATCTGGTTCCGCGGTTGTCTGGGTCTGACGATCAGTCCCTCTCAGTGGTCGCCGTAGATCTTGGTATGAAATCCATGACCCCACGGATGATGGCCGAACGTGGAATCGATGTAACGGTTGTGCCCGCAAGCACCACGATCCAAGAGATCCTTGAGATCCAGCCAGACGGAGTGTTCTTCTCCAACGGCCCCGGGGACCCAGGTGCTGCTCGTGCAGCCGTCAGCACCATGAGTGGTCTCCTGCACACGGGTGTTCCGGTGTTCGGTATCTGCTTCGGCCATCAGATCCTCGGTCGTGCGCTGGGACTCGGCACGTACAAACTGCAGTTCGGCCATCGGGGCTTGAACCAGCCAGTTCAGGACCTGCGTACCGGTCGCGTTGCTGTTACTGCACACAACCACGGGTTCGCAGTTCAAGCCGAACCTGGCCAGCCTTTTGATACGCCACTGGGCAGGGCCGAGGTGAGCCACGTGAATCTGAATGATGGTGTGGTGGAAGGTTTGCGGTGCCTTGATGTGCCTGCATTCAGTGTGCAGTACCACCCCGAGGCAGCGGCCGGTACCCACGATGCCATGGACCTCTTCGATGAATTCGCGGCACTCATGCGCCAAACCAATGTCGGTCGGGGTGCACGTGCCACGACGTGAAGACCTCAAGAGCGTCCTCGTCATTGGTTCTGGCCCGATAGTCATCGGCCAGGCCTGCGAATTCGATTACTCCGGTACCCAGGCCTGTCGGGTACTTCGCCAGGAAGGCATGCGCGTCATTCTGGTGAACTCGAATCCAGCGACCATCATGACCGATCCTGAGATGGCAGACGCCACCTACATTGAACCGATCACCCCAGAAGTCATCGAGCAGATCATTGAACGCGAGCGGCCAGATGCCATCCTGGCAACACTCGGTGGGCAAACCGCTCTCAACGCGGCCATGGCGCTGCATCGAAGTGGGGCGCTGGCTCGACATCAGGTGCAGTTGATCGGTGCTGATGTCGAGGCCATCGAACGCGGCGAGAATCGCGAGCGATTTCGCGAGATTGTCGCAGCGATTGGGGCGCAAAGTGCTCGGTCGGCGATTTGTCACTCCCTGACGCAATGCCTCACGGCGGTGGCCGACCTGGGGTACCCAGTGGTGGTGCGCCCCTCCTTCACGATGGGAGGTGCTGGCTCGGGAATCGCCTACGACGAGGCGGAACTGATCGAAATTGCCGGTGCTGGTTTCCAGCCCCACCTCAGAGGTGCTGCTGGAGGAATCCATCATCGGATGGAAAGAGTACGAACTGGAACTCATGCGAGACCGCCGCGACAACGTGGTCGTAGTCTGCTCAATTGAGAATCTAGACCCGATGGGCGTGCACACTGGTGACTCAATCACCGTCGCCCCTGCGGTAACCCTCACGGACCGTGAGTATCAGCACATGCGTGATGTCGGGATCGCCATCATCCGCGCTGTTGGTGTCGACACAGGTGGTTGCAACATTCAATTCGCGGTCAATCCCCGCGATGGGCGACTCATCGTGATCGAGATGAATCCACGGGTGTCGAGATCATCGGCTTTGGCGTCCAAGGCCACGGGGTTCCCCATTGCCAAGATCGCCGCACGACTGGCGATCGGCTACACCTTGGACGAGATCACCAACGACATCACCGGATGCACTCCTGCATCGTTCGAGCCCACGTTGGACTACATCGTCGTCAAGGTCCCGAGGTTTGCCTTCGAGAAATTCCCTCGAGCAGACGCTCGCTTGACCACGACTATGAAGAGTGTCGGCGAGGCCATGGCCATCGGGCGTAACTTCGCTGAGGCTCTGCAGAAGGCACTTCGCTCGCTGGAGCGACCGGAGGCAAACTTCAGTTGGCCGCTACACCCGATACCTGCCGATGAGTTAGTGCAGGCGATGCGCACCCCCACACAGGATCGCCTGCAGCAAGTCCAGTGGGCTCTCGCGCAGGACGTTTCGGTATTGGAGGTTCAGCAGGTCACCGGGATCGACCCGTGGTTCCTAGAGCAGATCGTCGGCATCAACGATATGGCCGCGACGATCAAATCTGTCACCGAACTGGATGGCACCTTGATCCGTCGCGCTAAGCGCCTAGGTTTCTCGGACCGACAGATCGCCGATTTACGCAATATCGAAGAGCAAGACGTCCGTCAGTTACGTGACGACCTTGGAATTCATCCCGGCTACAAGACCGTGGATACCTGCGCGGCGGAGTTTCCCGCGGCAACCCCGTACCACTATTCAAGTTACGACGATGAGGATGAATCTGAACCGACCGAGGCAACCAAGGTCATCATTTTGGGTTCAGGTCCCAATCGCATCGGCCAGGGGATCGAGTTCGACTATTGCTGCGTGCATGCAGCGATGGCGCTTCGGCAGGTGGGAATCGAAACGATCATGGTGAACTGCAATCCTGAGACGGTTTCGACCGATTACGACACGTCAGATCGTCTGTACTTCGAGCCGCTGACGCTTGAGGACGTCCTCGAAATTGTCAGAGCCGAAAGTGCGCGTGGCGCCTTGCTTGGAGTGATCGTTCAGTTGGGTGGGCAGACACCTCTCGGCCTGGCCCAGGGATTGGCTGATGCCGGGGTTCCCATCATCGGCACGAGCCCGGCTGCCATTCATACTGCAGAAGAGCGGGGTGCCTTCGGCGCACTACTCGCCAAACTTGGTCTGGCTGCACCAGAACACGGCATGGCTGGATCCCTTGCGGAGGCCACGGCCATTGCCGACTCGATCGGCTACCCCGTCCTGGTACGTCCAAGCTATGTCCTGGGTGGTCGCGGCATGGAGGTCGTCGCCGATAGCGAGCGACTTGCTGACTATCTGCAGCGGGCAGCGAGTGTGTCGCCTGAGCATCCGGTCCTAGTGGATCGATTCCTTGACTCGGCAATCGAAATCGACGTGGATGCAATCTTCGACGGCGAGGAGCTGTACCTCGCAGGTGTCATGGAACATATCGAGGAGGCGGGTATCCATTCGGGTGATTCCGCCTGCGTACTACCAACACGAAGCCTGACTGAAGCGGCGCTCAGCGATATTCGGCGTGCCACCACCGCTCTGGCTCGGGGTATTGGTGTACGCGGGTTGATCAACGTGCAGTACGCCTGGACCCAAGGGCAACTGTATGTACTCGAGGCAAATCCTCGCGCATCGCGCACGGTGCCCTTCGTGTCCAAGGCCACCGGTGTCGCGGTTGCCAAAGCTGCCACGTTGGTGATGGCCGGTTGGACTCTGGCTCAAGTACGGGCGGCTGGTCTCCTCCCGGCTCAGGGAGACGGCGACCTATACCTGCGTCAGGTTGCCGTCGCCGTGAAGGAAGCGGTGCTGCCGTTCGGCAGATTCCTTGGCGCCGACACCATCCTCGGACCTGAAATGCGCTCCACCGGCGAAGTCATGGGCTTGGCCGACGATTTCGGAATCGCCTTCGCAAAATCGCAGGACGCGGCCTACCCGGGCGGTCTGCCCACAGGCGGCACGATGCTTGTCTCGCTGGCTGAACGGGATCGTGTTGCGGCCATGCCTGCTATCGCGCAGTTGACCAAAGCCGGCTTCAAGGTCCTGGCTACCGCTGGCACCGCGGCCAGCCTGGCCGAACACGGCATTGAGGCGCAGGTTGTCGCGAAACACCATGATCGTTCCACGGTCGGGACGTCGCGGACGGCAGTCTCGGTTGTGCTTGACGGCGAGGTGGCGATGGTCGTGAATACCCCGGTTGGTGCCGGCACCCGGCGTGACGGCTACGAATTGCGCACGGCCGCCGTACTTCGTGGCATTCCATCAATCACTACGGTCCAGGGTCTAGCCGCTGCGGTTGACGGAATCGTCGCTCTCCAGCAGGCCCGCCCCGGTGTGCGCAGCCTCCAGGAGCATGCCCAAGCCCTCAGGGAGCGGGCGGCGGCCCACCCGGCAACGTAGCGCAAGGTAGCGTTCGGGAAGTCCGACCGGCCACTTGATCATGCGGTGATGACAGGAGTAGGTGAGCGACGCGTGCCATTGCAGGTGCGAGGAGAGATCCTTGATGCCCGACGCGTCGGCTCGTACACGATCCTCTCGGTGACGGCTCCGGGCATACCTGAAGCAGCGCGGCCGGGGCATTTCGTCATGGTCGGAATCGGTGGCGAGGAATCAAGTCATGTGATCCCGCGCGCCATGGCGGTGTACCAAGTTCATGCCCGGGGTGTGTACGGCGGTTCGGTCGATCTGGTGGTGGGTGTCACGGGACCAGGCACGCTGTGGCTGAGTCAGCGCCGCCGGGGTGATGAGCTTGATCTCACCGGACCGTTAGGGCGCCCCTTCGTTCTGCCCAAGGAAGCAATTCCCTGCGTTCTCGTCGGCGGTGGGTACGGGGCTGCATCCTTGTTGATGTTGGCCGAGCACCTGCGGGAGCGAGGCTGCCGCGTTGAGGTGATCCTTGGTGCCAGCACAGCCGATCGCCTGTTTGGCTCACTGGAGATCAAGAGAGTGGCGTCGATGCTCACGATCGTGACCGAAGACGGCACCACCGGAGTGCGCGGCCGGGTGACCGACATGCTTTCAGAGGTGATGGACAAGGTTGACGCGGCCGTGGTGTACGCAGCAGGGCCCATGGGCATGCTTGCTGCGGTGGCCCGCATATCGGCTGAACGACGGGTCTACAGCCAGTGTGCGGTCGAAGAGCTGATGGCCTGCGGCTATGGGACCTGTTTGACCTGTGTAGTCCCAGTCGTTGGAGATGACGGGATCACTCGCATGTTGCGGGCCTGCGTCGAAGGACCAGTCCTACGTGGAGACCGTGTTCGTTGGGACGCGCTCGGCACGATCCCGGCCGATGCATTTGGGGCAACTTCATGAGTGATCGATATCAGCCCACATCGGTGCGGGGGATCGCGCGCGAAGACGTCGCGGAATATCGCCCTCCGTCAGTGGGAATGACCACCGACCTGGGCGTGCTACCGCTGCGAAGCCCCATTCTGACCGCCTCGGGGTGCGCTGGCACGGGTCGTGAACTGGATGCATTCTTCGACATCACGTCCATTGGGGCCTTCATCACACCCAGCATTTCGCTCCATGCCAGAGCTGGACTTCCGACGCCGCGCATGGCGGAAACACCCAGCGGCCTACTCCATGCGATCGGCCACCAGGGGCCAGGTGTCGACCGATTCATTGAACGTGATCTTGCCTGGTTGACGCAGCGTGGTGCTCGGGTCGTCGTGTCGATCGTAGGTTCGACTCCCGAGGAGTATCCGAAGGTTGCGCAGCGACTTCGCTCAACTGGTGGCTTCGACGCCATCGAAGTGAATCTGGCTGCACCCAACCCGGCAACGCCCGGTCGCATGATCGCCCAGGACCCAGAGGCTGCTGCTGCGGTGGTTCAGTCAGTGCGACGACACGGCGATTCACGCATCCCGGTATTTGCCAAGTTGTCTCCGGACGCCTCCGACATTGCCGAGGTCGCTCGTTCAGTGGTTCGCGCGGGGGCAGATGTCCTGACGCTCGCTAATGCCCCGATGGCAATGCATATTGACGTCGACACCATGCTGCCAGCGCTCGGTGGAGTTGTCGGCGGCCTTTCCGGTCCGGCTGTCCGGCCGTTGGCGCTGCGCTGCGTCTGGCAGGTCCGCGAGGCCTTGCCGCAGATCCCGATCCTTGGTAGTGGCGGAATTCGCAATGGGCTGGATGCGCTGGCCTTCATCCTCGCCGGAGCGAATGCGGTCGCAGTTGGCACCAGTGTTTTCCGAGATCCGGCCGCTCCTATTCGAATCCATCAGGAACTGGCACGTGCATTGGAGGAGCGGGGCTTTAGTGCATTGGATCAGGCGGTCTCCTACGCGCATCGAGCCGTTGGTGTCGGTGAGGATGTCGATGATTCCGAGTTGATCGGAGACGATGCCGGTCAGATGCGTACGTGATGGCGACGCCATCGTCTTCCGCGCACCACCAGGCGCCCCTGGTAGTGGTCTCGGGCCCATCCGGGGTTGGCAAGAGCACCGTGGTAGCGCGGGCCCTCGAACTCGCACCGCAAGCTTGGTTGTCAATTTCCGTCACCACGCGGCCGGCTCGGCCGGGGGAGATCGACGGAGAGCATTACTGGTTCGTGGACGATACGAGATTCGATGCCATGGTCAGCAGCGGCGCATTCCTGGAGTGGGCAGAGTTTGCCGGTAACCGCTACGGAACACCACGGGGTCCGGTAGACGAACATCGACTGGCAGGCCAACCAGTCCTCCTAGAGATCGAGATCGCCGGTGCTCGCCAGGTACGCCTGGCTGAACCAACAGCGAGCCTGGTCTTCATCGCGCCCCCGTCGGTAGCCAGCCTGCGTGAGCGGCTGATAGGAAGGGGAACGGAAAGCCCAGCGGTAGTCGAGCGTCGCTTGGCTATCGCTGAACGGGAGTTGGCTTCCCAGGGTGAGTTCGATGTGGTCATCGTCAACGCTGATGTGGAGCAGTCCGCCCGGGCATTGGTAGCATGCCTCACGTGACGAGCATTCGGCCTGAGGGCATCACCCATCCGTCGATCGATGCCTTGCTCGACCAGGCCGACTCCAAGTACGCGCTGGTGATCTATGCCGCAAAGCGCGCGCGCCAGATCAACGCCTACTACTCGCAGCTTGGCGAGGGTCTGCTGGAATACGTGGGCCCGCTCGTTGAGACCTACGCGCAGGAGAAGCCCCTATCCATCGCCCTGCGGGAGATCGACGCTGGGCTGCTGCGGGCTGAGGCGCTGGAGGAGACGAGCTGACCTCCGCTGCCCCCGCACCCCGGGTGATCCTGGGGGTTGCTGGAGGTATTGCCGCCTATAAGGCCGCGGAGGTACTGCGTGGCCTCACCGAATCCGGTTGTGAAGTTACCGTCGTACCCACTGATGCCGCTTTGCGTTTCGTGGGAGAGGCGACCTGGGCTGGCCTCTCCGGTCGCCCGATCGCACAAAGTCTCTGGCAGGACGTCCACCACGTGCCGCACGTGCGGCTGGGCCAGCAGGCTGAATGCGTGGTTGTGGCACCGGCCACGGCAGACCTCCTGGCCCGCATGGCGAACGGCATCGCAGGCGATCTTCTGACGAACATCCTGTTGACGGCGCGCTGCCCGGTCGTGGTGGCTCCTGCTATGCACACAGAGATGTGGCAGCACCCGGCAACCGTGGCCAATGTGGTCACGCTGCGCTCGCGCGGTGTCATCGTGCTGGAACCTGCCTCCGGACGCTTGACTGGTGCGGACTCCGGTCCGGGTCGACTTCCTGAGCCCGCAGGCATCGTCGATGTCGTGCATAGCGTGCTTCGCAACGGCAGATCCCCGGACCTGACCGGCCTACGACTGGTCGTCAGTGCCGGGGGGACCCGTGAGGCGTGGGATCCGGTCCGCTACCTGGGGAACCGGAGTAGTGGTCGCCAGGGCGTTGCGCTGGCGCGAACCGCAATCGCACGTGGAGCCCAGGTGCATCTGGTTGCCGGCGCCATGGAGATCGCGCCACCGGCGGGGGTGCAGCTCACGAGAGTTGAGTCGGCTGAGGAGATGTTGCAGGCACTTCGTGCGGCGGTCGCGGATTGCGATGTGGTGGTCATGGCTGCCGCGGTTGCCGACTTCCGGCCGGCAGTGCGCCCTGAGGTGAAGATCAAGAAGGAGCAAGGGGTACCGCCGTTGCCACTGGAGGCCACCCCGGATGTGCTC
>CAZKFI010000010.1:15749-46373 GCA_964551975.1 uncultured Bifidobacteriaceae bacterium
GAGCGTGGCGGAAGCAGCCCGTTCATCGTCGGATTCGCAGCCGAGACCGCAGCTGATGATGACGCGCTATTGGCCATGGGCACCGCCAAGTTGCACCGAAAGGGCTGCGACCTGCTGGTGGTCAACGATGTTGGCGGAGCCATTCCCGTATTCGGGGGTGACACCAACGCGGTCACCCTGCTTGATGCCGATGGGATCTGCGCACGAATCGGACCTGCGGATAAGGGCACCGTTGCTGACGGCATCTGGGACGTCATCGCAAGCCGGACACTCCGCCCTTCGTCGGGGCAGCCTTCGGCCGCAGGCCATTGACCGCACTCCGCTGAGGGCTGCGTCTGTTGCGCTGATTAGAATCTGGCCACCGGGGAGGTCCCGGTCACGCCATCCGAACTCCGGGAGCCTGGGTGCCCAAGCGCTTGTTCACGTCCGAGTCGGTGACCGAGGGTCACCCAGACAAGATGGCCGACCAGATCAGTGACGCCATCCTTGACGACCTGCTGCGTCAGGACGCTCGCAGCCGTGTCGCGGTGGAAACCATGCTCACGACTGGTCAGGTGCATGTGGCCGGCGAGGTCACCACCGCCGGCTTCGCCGACGTCATGCGGCTGGTCCGCGACACGGTGCTGGAGATTGGCTACGACTCCTCTGTCAAGGGTTTTGACGGCGAATCCTGTGGGATCTCGGTTTCAATCGGCAAGCAGTCTCCTGACATCGCGCAAGGTGTCGACGACGCGATCGAGGAACGTGAGGGTGGCAGCGCCGATCCGCTGGACCGCCAAGGCGCCGGTGACCAGGGGCTCATGTTCGGCTACGCCTGCACGGACACCGTCGAACTCATGCCGCTGCCAATCTCGTTGGCACATCGCCTTGCCGAGCAGTTGACTGCCGTCCGTAAGGACGGCACCGTGCCCTACCTGCGACCGGATGGCAAGACGCAGGTCACCATCGAGTACGACGAGGATGGCCGACCGCTGCGAATCGACACCATTGTGGTGTCGAGTCAACATGCACGTGACATCAGTCTGGAAACAATGCTGACCCCCGATGTGCGCAAGCATGTCGTCGATCCCATTCTGGCCACGATCGACCTTGATTCCCGTGATTACCGACTCCTGGTCAACCCAACAGGGCGCTTCGAGGTTGGCGGTCCGATGGGTGATGCTGGCCTGACTGGGCGCAAGATCATTGTGGATACCTACGGGGGCATGGCTCGCCATGGCGGTGGTGCCTTCTCCGGCAAGGATCCCTCGAAAGTCGATCGTTCGGCTGCCTATGCCATGCGCTGGGTCGCCAAGAACGTCGTTGCGGCGGGTCTTGCAACGCGGTGCGAGGTGCAGGTGGCCTACGCCATCGGTAAGGCGCATCCCGTTGGTGTCTTCGTGGAGACCTTCGGCACTGGCGTCATCGGTGACGAGGCCATCCAGGAGGCGGTGCTTCGCGTGTTTGATCTGCGGCCAGCAGCAATCATTCGCGATCTGGATCTGCTGCGTCCCATCTATCGCTCCACGAGCGCATACGGGCACTTCGGACGCCCACAGGGCAGCAACGTGCTCTTGGACAACGATGATCCCGCCTTGCGTTCAGTGGTGGGCCCAACCTTCACATGGGAGAACATCGATCGTGCCGAGGACCTGCGGTCGGTAACCGGGATCTAGCCCAAGGCAGCGCGCCACAGGCCGCTCAACTGCGTCTGGATCTCACGCCACCCCACCTGGATCGAGTCTTCGACTACTCGGTTCCTGAGGCGCTTGCCTCGCGCATTCAGCGTGGCATTCGCGTGCGTGTTCGATTCAGGGGCAGGTTAGTCAACGGCTTCGTCGTCGGGCTTGAACCGCCCAGTGTCGCTCTGGCGAACCTGCGGCCGATTGAACGCATCATCAGCGACGAGGTAGTCCTCACCGCGGAGATCCAGCGCTTGGTCGAACAGGTGGCCGAACGCCAAGCCGGAACTTTCGCGGACGTCCTGCGTAGCGCAGTCCCACCACGCCATGCGCGTGCGGAAAGCTCACTAGCCTCGCCAACCGAGATCGCGCAGGCAGAGACGATAATCCCCGATCCGCATGGCTGGGACCGCTACACCCACGGGCCAGCGCTGCTGCGCCGACTCAGCAGCGGTGATGCGGCAGGCGTCCGAGCGGTATTCAGTCAGGCACCTGGAGCTTCATGGGCTGATGACATCGCAACGGTGGTGCGTACCGTGCTCGCCGCAGGCGATGGCCAAGTCGTCGTCGTGCTTCCGGATGTCACTGACGTACACCGTCTCGTTGAGAGTCTGGGGGACCTTGCAGCGCTGGCCACTGTCCTCACTGCAGCACTGGGTCCGGAGCAGCGGTATCGCGCATTCCTTCGGGCGCTGCGTGGGCATGCACGCATCGTTATTGGCACCCGAGCGGCCGTCTTCGCACCGGTTCCCGATCTGCGGCTGCTCATTGTTTGGGATGATGAGGACGAATCGCTGGTCGATCCACAGGCACCGTATTGGCATGCTCGAGATGTTGCTGCGTTGCGGGCGCATCTCGGGGGAGCAGGACTGGTGGTCGGCGGCCCCGCGCGAAGCGTGGTGAGCCAATACTGGGTGCAGTCCGGTTGGGCCACGTCGCTCACCGCGCAGCGCAGCGTGGCGCGAAGTGCAGGGCCACGGGTGATCGGGCAGCCGGAGTCCAGTGCCCAGGAGGCGAGCGCAGTCCGCCTTTCACATGCGGCCTGGTCAGCTCTGCAACGAGGGCTGCGTGACGGTCCGGTATTGGTGCAGGTGCGCCGCGCGGGCTATTTACCGGGGCTGGCCTGCGCCGTATGTCGGCAACCGGCCCTTTGCTCATGTGGTGGCGTGCTCGCTCGATCCCTTGATACCGCCGTACCGGTCTGCAGTCGCTGCGCCCAACCAGTTCCGGACTTCACCTGCCCTACCTGCCCAGGAAAGCAGCAGCGACTACGTGCCATGGCGATTGGCGCGGAACGTACTGCGGAGGAGTTTGGTCGGGCATTCCCTAGTGCGGCCATTGTCTGGTCACAGGGAACGCACCCAGTGCGCGAAGTCACCCACGATGCAGCAGTCGTCGTGTGCACTCCAGGGGCCGAACCCATTGCCGCCGGAGGCTACACAGCGGTGGTGCTCCTCGACGCGATGGCGCAGCTACGTGCTCCAACCCTGCATGCCGAGGAAGAGGCGGCACGACGTTGGTTCACCGCGGCACTGCTCGCCCGACCCCAGGCCCCAGTGGTGATTTCCGCCGAGCCGTCACTGCCCTGTGTGCAGGCGCTCACGCGCTGGGATGCCCCCTGGCTTGCGGATCGTCAACTCCGTGACTTACAGCAAGCAGGTTTGGGTCCCGACCTTCGATTCGCTGCTATTGCTGGACCGGTCCAGGCGCTTGACGACCTCATGAGTGGCTTGAACGTTGACGGCCGTGTTATCCGCGTCTCCGGCGAGCGCGTGCTCATCGGGGTCCCACGCAGTCGTGGTTTGTTGCTAGCGCAGGAACTTAGGGCAGCCATCCGGGAGCGCTCTACACGCAAGGGCGGATCGCAATTGACCGTTGTGATGGATCCTCGCGAACCGCTGGGCAGTTATGCGTCGTGAGGCCGTAGAATCAAGCAATGGCCATACAGCCAATTCGTGTGTTCGGAGACCCCGTGCTGAGGACGCCAGCAGCCCCTGTTGAAACCTTTGACAGGGAGTTGCGCAAGCTCGTAGATGACCTCACCGACACGATGCGTGAGGCACCCGGCGTTGGCCTGGCGGCGCCACAAATAGGTGTTTCGCTGCGGGTGTTCACCTACTGGGTCGACAACGAATTGGGTCATCTGGTGAATCCGGATCTGGACCTTTCTGAGGACTTTGAACTCGCTGAAGAGGGCTGTCTTTCGCTGCCTGGTCTGTCCTTCGACACGAAGAGGGCACGCAGCGTCGTTGCTCGTGGTGTGAATATGCATGGCGAACCGGTAGTCCTCGAGGGCACCGATCTTCTCGCGCGGTGCGTGCAGCATGAAACCGATCACTTAGACGGCATTGTGTTCATTGATCGCTTGGATCCATTGGAGCGTAAAGAGGCCATGCGTCTTATCCGTGAAGCGGACTGGTTCGGTGAAACGGCACCACAGATTCGCGCCCACCCGCATCCAGCAAACTGGCTGTAGGTGATGCGTTGCCTGGTAGCGGGCACGCCGGAGGTTGCAGTTGTTGCCCTCCGGTCCATCCTGGAATCAGGGCACGAAGTCGTGGGCGTCCTCACGCGCCCCGATGCTAGGTCGGGGCGTGGCCGTCGTTTCACACGCAGTCCGATGGCCACGGCGGCGGCTGAACATGGGATCCCCGTCTTCGCACCCGAACGACTTACCGATGTGGAGTTCATCGAAACACTCACGCAGGTCCAGCCGGATTGCTGTCCGGTCATTGCCTACGGAGGTCTGATTCCAACGCCACTTCTGGACCTGCCACGCTATGGGTGGATCAATCTGCACTTCTCGTTGCTCCCCGCCTGGCGGGGCGCAGCACCCGTCAACCATGCGATTCTCGCTGGCGACACGGTCACGGGGGTGACGACCTTTCGCATCGATGCAGGGCTAGATACCGGCCCGATCCTTCAGCAGCGGGAGTACCCAATAGCGGCCACGGACACGGCCGGAAGCCTGCTCGCTGCGCTCGCCGAGGTTGGTGCAGGCGTCCTAGTCGATACCCTCAATGAACTTTCGGCGGGAACCCTCCGGCCGCTAGCGCAACCCGATCAGGGTGCCTCGAGCGCTCCGCGCCTACGGCCTGAACAGGCCCGCATCGACTGGCAGCAGCCAAGCGGCGTCGTGGACCGTTTGGTCCGCGCGATGACGCCGTCACCAGGTGCCTGGACCCAGGTTCATGGCATGGACCGAGACCCGGTGCGCGTCGGCATCGCTCCGCTGGGCCTGGCCAACCCATCGGCACTGCAGAGTTTGGCCCCGGGCCGGATCGCGACGGAAGGTGAGGCGGTGTGGGTTGGCACTGGGGATGCTGCTGTCCAACTCACCCAGGTCCAGCCGGCGGGCAAGCGTTGGATGTCTGCGGGGGACTGGCTGAGGGGTTGGCGTGGTGACATCCCGCAGCTCGGCTAAAGGCAGCTCGGCTAAAGGCAGCTCGGATAAGCGCAGGAGACCCCCGGCGAGGCAGACCCAGAAGCCGCCGGACCCCGCGAGGTTCGCGGCCCTGCGCATTCTGCGGGCAGTCGAGGAAGACGATGCTTACGCAAATCTGGTGAGCGGGCAGATCCTTGATGACATGCATTTGGAAGGCCGCGATGCGGCCTTCGCGCTCAATCTTGCTTACGGGGTACTGCGCTGGCAGGGCCTTCTCGATGCTATTTGGCGACGTTGCACGCAGCGATCAGAGGTCGATAGCGATGTCCAACGGGTGTTGCGTCTCGGTACGCACCAATTGCTCCAGATGCAGGTGCCAGCTCACGCGGCAATTGCCACGTCGGTGGATCTGATCCGCTGTGCTGGTTCACCCGGTGCCGCTGGGTTCGTGAACGCCGTGCTGCGCGCTGTGCAGGTCGAATCCCTTCCGGGTTGGCTCGGGCAACTTGGTATCCAGGAGTCGACCGATAGTGCCGATCAGCCCCAACTCGACATTGAGTGCCTAGCACTGCGCTGGTCTCACCCGATTTGGATCGTCGAAGCATTCGCAGATGCCTTGGGATCTGACCGTGCCGAACTTCCAGCGTTACTCGCAGCCGATAACGAGCCACCCCGACCGGTACTCGTGGCGCTACCAGGCCTAGCTGAAGTAGCTGAACTGCGTCAGGATCGGCGAACCTCACCCGGTGCGATTAGTCCCCTTGCAGCGGTTTTGAATGAAGGCCGACCAGATGAGCTGCTCGCGGTACGGCAGGGGCGGGCGGCAGTTCAAGACGAGGGCAGCCAACTCGCGGCATTGGTTCTCAGCCGCGCTCCGATCCTGGGATCAGAGTCCGCCTGGCTCGACCTGTGTGCAGGCCCGGGAGGTAAAGCCGCCGTGCTTGCTGGCTTGGCTGCGGAGCGAGGTATCGAATTCATTGCCGTAGAACCACAACCGGCACGTGCGCGTCTGCTCCGGCGTCGACTCGAGCCATTTGTTCAGGCCAGCACTGCGAGTCGGTCGGCAACACCAGCACCGCGAGTGCTGTTGGGCGATGGGCGCCATGCGCCTTGGGGGCAAATGCGCTTCAGTCGGATCCTGGTGGACGCACCCTGTAGTGGCATCGGTTCATTGCGGCGCAGGCCGGAGGCCCGCTGGCGACGCACACCCGATGACCTGGCGACGCTGGTCCAGTTGCAGCGAGAACTACTCGACACTGCGATTCGCTCGACATCTGACGGGGGTGTGGTGTTGTACGTCACTTGCTCTCCGCATCACCGAGAAACCGTCGAAGTTATCGAACATGCTCTGCAGACCTTCGGTGATGCAGTCCGGGTGTTGGAGACCACTGCACTCATTCCTGAATTGCAACTTCCCCCCGCAAAATCAGTGCAGTTGTGGCCGCACCGTCACGGGACTGATGCGATGTTTATGGCGGCTTTGCAGATTGTTACGGCGGTACCAACAATCGGCGAGACGCAGGCTGGCGGCCAAGGGGCGCACTAGTGTGCAGTCATGGCTGCCAATCGGGGCTGCGTGGTGATCTCACCAAGTGTGTTGAATGCGGACCTGAGTGACCTCCGTGGAGAAATCGAGCGACTAGGTGACAATGCCGATTGGATCCACCTGGATGTGATGGACGGGCACTTTGTCCCTAACCTCACCTTCGGTCTACCGGTGATTGAGTCGCTGCTGACACGGTCCTCTATCGAGGCGGACTGTCACTTGATGATCGAGGATCCCGACCGATGGGCTCCGGCTTACGCCCAGGCCGGAGCGGCCAGTGTCACCTTTCACCTGGAAGCGGCACGCGATCCGGTCACCTTGTGCCGGGCACTTCGAGCCAATGGTGCTCGAGCGGGGGTCGCCGTGAAGCCTGGAACTCCCATTGATCAGGTGGCCGCAATGATCGACGAGGTGGATCTGCTTCTCGTCATGACCGTGGAACCAGGCTTCGGTGGGCAGCGCTTCATGACGGACATGCTGCCGAAAGTGCGCCGTGCCAGGGAACTTGCCGCGAGCGCATCAACAATGGTGTGGGTGCAGGTCGATGGCGGAATAGACGAGCAGACCATCGTTGAAGCAGCCGAGGCTGGCGCCACCGCCTTCGTGGCGGGCTCTGCGGTCTTTCGCGCACCAGAACCTGGGGGAATGGTGCAGCGCCTGCGAGAGATCGCTATGCGCGCGGTGTCGAGTTCAGGTTCGTCGTGAATGAGTCAGAATCTGAGCACTGGCGTACCTATCTTCGCTCAGCGACTGAACTGGCCCTGTCACCAGACGCGCCCCACGGGCCGAACCCACGGGTTGGCTGCCTCATAGTCGATCCGACGGGAGCGATTGTCGGGCGTGGATTCCATCGTGGCGCCGGTACTGCCCATGCGGAGGTGGACGCCCTGCATCAGGCGGGTGAGCGCAGTCGCGGTGCGACAGCCGTCGTCACCCTTGAACCATGTGCACACGTTGGTCGGACGGGTCCATGCACGCAAGCGCTCATCGATGCTGGAATCGCCCAAGTGGTCTACGGACAGGCCGAACCCAGTGCCCGGGGCGGTGCGACGGCGTTGCAAGAGGCGGGAATTTCCGTACTTGGCCCCTTCCCGGATGGGGAGTGGCAATCCGTCAACACTGAATGGACGCACTTTCAGTGTCGGGGGCGCCCCTACGTCACGTTGAAGATGGCCATGAGTCTTGACGGTCGGGTTGGACTTCCCGGGCCGACGCCCCTGCGCATCACCGGTGCCGCCGCACGCAGGTGGACTCATCAGCTGCGAAGTCAGGTGGGTGCGGTGCTGGTCGGCACGGGTACTGCCTGCTGCGATGACCCGTTGTTGACCGTGCGTGATGAGGAGGATCACCCTGCGGACACCCAGCCCCTCCGCGTCGTCGTGGGGGAACGGGAACTGCCATCTGAGCTTTCGCTGACCGAAGCTCCGGGGCCTTGGATGCACCTACGTACGCACGACCTGGTGCAGGTTCTGGACCAACTTGCTGCCCTGGAGGTCTGGCATGTCCTGGTCGAAGGGGGTCCAACACTGGCCCGGGCCTTCCTGGATGCCGGGCTGGTCGATCGCGTCGCCTGGTTCATTGCGCCCAAACTGGTAGGTGTGGGCCCAGTCAGCCTGCCCCCTGGCCTGCCCGGAATCCCTGCGGTGCACCTGCAAGTGAGCGAGGTCCGGCAAATCGGGGAGGATGTACTCGTGATCGGGCATCCATTGGCGCCTACCGGCGCTGTTGCGAGTGACGAAGGGACTGGTTGATGTTCACGGGCATCGTGGAACATCTAGGCCGGGTCCGGCAGGTCACACTCGGTGTCGATGCGGCCCGTTTGACTATTGATACCGACAATCGCTTGGGGTCGATCGCCCTCGGGGACTCGATCGCGGTCAATGGCGCATGTTTGACCGTTGCATCGCTGGTAGAGGGAGTCTTCGAAGCCGATGTGATGCGGGAGAGCCTTATCCGCACGACCTTGGGCGAGCTATCCGAGGGTGACGTGGTGAATCTGGAAGCGGCAGCGCGACTGGACACCAGGCTCGGTGGTCACCTAGTCCAGGGACATGTGGACGCCGTTGGTGCGGTCAGTGACATCCAGGCTACTGACGCGTGGACGCTGATGCGCGTCTGCGCACCACGGAAGCTGTTGCCTTACTTCGTGTCCAAAGGGTCGGTTGCTGTGGATGGAGTGTCGTTAACGATTGTTGAAGTGTTCGATGCTGGGTCAAGTGCGGATCCGGCCGGCTTCAGTGTCTCTCTCATCCCGACGACGCTGACGCACACCACGCTTGGGTTCAAGGTTGTCGGCGACAACGTCAATCTGGAATGCGATGTGATCGCCAAGTATGTTGAGCGCAGCGTGGCCGCGCACATGGCGGTGTTGGCCGGATCTTTAGGTGACTCCGATGATTCCCGCTGACCGACTCTATGCCGCTGACGAGGCGGACCCCGTGGAATTGGCTGATCCCTTGCAGGCCAATCCAAGCGCGACTGAGGAAAGCCCATCACCAACCGGGGTACTCGATCGCATTGAAGATGCCATCGAAGCTATCCGACGAGGACGTCCGGTCGTGGTCATCGATGACGAGGACCGCGAAAATGAAGGCGACTTGATTTTCGCCGCATCACATGCCACTGCGGAACTCATGGCGTTCATGATTCGCTACACATCCGGCTACATCTGCGTCGGCATGGATGGAGCGACACTGGACCGCCTCGGCCTTCCACCCATGACCGCGGTGAACGAGGATCGCAAAGGGACTGCCTACGCGGTTTCCGTCGACGCACGAGATGTCACCGGTACTGGAATCTCCGCTGAAGACCGCGCGCACACGATCCGTGTGCTTGCCGACACATCCACCGAGCCTTATGACCTGACCAGGCCGGGACACGTCATGCCGCTGCGAGCGGTGAGCGGTGGCGTGCTTCGGCGCGCCGGCCACACTGAAGCCGCCGTAGACCTCACCAGGCTGGCAGGGCTCACCCCCGCGGGAGCGCTGGCAGAACTCGTGAATGACGACGGAACCATGATGCGCTTGGACGATTGTCGTCGCTTTGCAGATGAGCATGGTCTGCTCCTCGTTTCCATTGCCGATCTCATCGGGTTTCGACGGTTGCATGAGCGGTTGGTCTCGCGTGTTGCGCAGACTCGTCTGCCCACCCTGCATGGTGATTTCACGGCAGTCGGCTATCAGAACGCCCTTGATGGAGTTGAACACCTGGCACTGATGTGCGGCGAAATTGGCACCGGACAGGACGTCCTCGTCAGGGTGCACTCAGAGTGCCTAACGGGTGACGTATTCGGATCACTGCGTTGCGACTGTGGTCCGCAACTCAACGCCTCACTGCGCATGGTGGCGGAAGAAGGCCGTGGGGTGGTGCTGTACGTTCGAGGTCACGAGGGTCGCGGTATCGGGCTCCTACACAAGTTGCGTGCTTACACTCTGCAGGACCAGGGCCGGGACACCGTCGATGCGAACCTGGAGTTGGGGCTACCGGCCGACGCGCGAGATTACGGCATTGGCGCCCAGATCCTCGCCGATCTCGGCGTGCGCAGCATGCGGCTTCTGACCAACAACCCGGCCAAGCGTGCCGGCCTGGAAGGCTACGGACTGTCTATCGTCGAGCGAGTGCCGCTGATCGTGGATCCCAATGATCACAACGAGCAGTACCTCTTCACCAAAGCAGCACGTATGGGCCACGATCTCGGGGAGCGTCCATGAGCGGCTCAGGCTCACCCGCAATGCGCGTCCAAGCCGAGGGTGTACAGGTGGCAATCATTGCCGCTTCCTGGCACCAGCAGGTGATGGAGGGTCTGATTTCCGGAGCGGCCCGCGCCTGCGGCGAGGCTGGTGCCGTCGGGACGGTATTTCGGGTGCCCGGGTCATTTGAACTGCCGATCGTGGCGGCAGCCTGCGCGCGGTCAGGCCAATTCGAGGCGATCGTCGCCCTAGGGGTGGTCATTCGCGGAGGCACTCCGCACTTCGAATACGTCTGCCAAGCCGCCACTGACGGATTGGGTCGAGTAGCTCTCGACCACGGTGTGCCCGTTGGATTTGGTCTGCTCACCTGTGACACAGAGCAGCAGGCCCTGGACCGAAGCGGCCTTCCCGGATCCTCCGAGGACAAAGGTGCAGAGGCGACCTTTGCTGCTTTGATGGCAGCACTGACGCTGCGTGACGTGGCCGAGAGCACGTCAGCCCCTACCATGCCGACGTGAAGTCCTTCGAAGAGCTGTACACCGAGCTGGCCGGCAAGGTCGCCTCGTCCAATCCTGAGTCGTCCACCGTGCGGCTCATCAACCAGGGAGTGCATGGGGTCGGCAAGAAGGTCGTCGAAGAGGCCGCTGAAGCCTGGATGGCCGCGGAACACGAGGGCAAGGAGCGTGCGGCCGAGGAGATTGCCCAGTTGTTGTACTTCACACAGGTGCTGATGCTTGCGAGTGGAGTGAGCCTCGATGACGTCTATCGGCGCCTCTGAGTTGGGTCTGTCATGTCGCTAAGAGTCGCGGTACCTAACAAGGGCCAACTCGCTGAACCGGCGCGAGCCATGCTCTCGGAGGCTGGCTACCTGCAGGGAGCCGGGCAGCGAGAGCTCGTTGTCCAGGACCCGATCAACGACGTCGAATTCTTCTTCCTAAGACCCAAGGATGTCGCCATTTATGTGGGTGAGGGCACCCTGGACTTGGGCATTACCGGACGCGACATGTTGCTGGACTCGGCGGCTGAAGCCGAAGAGCTCCTTGCGCTGGGCTTTGGAGGATCCACGTTCCGCCTGGCGGCTCCGATCGGACAGGTACGCGCGCTCGCCGATCTGTCAGGTAAACGCATAGCAACCTCCTATCCCGGCCTACTTGAGCGCTGGCTCGAAGAACAGGGCGTCAGCGCGCGAGTCGTACGTCTGGATGGCGCTGTGGAGAATGCCGTAGCCCTTGGTGTAGCTGACGCGGTCGCCGATGTGGTCGCGACGGGGACCACTCTGCGCCGTGCTGGTCTAGCGCCACTGGAGCAGGTCATCTTGGAATCAGAGGCGATAGTCCTGCGACGGCGCCAGGCACCGACGAACGCTGCAGTGGAAACGTTCCTACGGCGACTGCACTCGGTGATGGTTGCACGCTCCTACGTGCTGATGGACTACGACATCCCGAGTGATCTCGTTGACCACGCCTGCCGAATCACCCCAGGCTTCGAATCACCAACCGTAGCTACGCTGCACGATCCCACCTGGTCAGCGATTCGGGCCATGGTTCCTATGGCTGAAGTACACCGCATCATGGACGAGCTCTACCTGATCGGTGCGCGAGGCATTCTGGTCACCGACATTCACGCCTGCCGCCTCTAGGCGGTTACCCGAGATCAGGCTCACGGCACTCCGGTGTCCTGCCGTGCCTCCTTGGCAGGCGCATTCTGGCCAGCAAGCTCAGCGAGTTGCGCACCCTCAAGAATTCGCCGGTGCGGACCCATCACATCAATGACCAGTGCGGCACATTCGTGCTCACGGGCCAGAGCGGCACATTCTGGCGCTGACCGGGGCAGTGGACGGGCACCGCGGTGCTCGGAAAGTTCGCCCCAGGCCTGGAGCGCGTCCAAGCCGGTGAAGGCGAGCAGTCCGCGCAGCCCCTGGGCGTTGATCATGGTGACCAGGCCCATACCGCCTGCCTGCGGACCATCGCTCGTTGCTGGCTGACCCTGCGGACCTTGAAGATCATGCAGGGCAAGGAGAAGCCGGGTTTGCGCGAGCAAGATCGGGAGTTCTTCAGCCAGCGTGCTGAGTAGCGCCTGCCGGATCGCCGGGTCAGCCTCCCCGTGGTCGGCACGTGACTCGGGCGCTGTACCGCCAGACCCGGTCTGACCCACATCGGCAGGTTACCCAGGTGGCTCCAGCGCAGATTGCACTGGTAGCCTGCAACCCTTGGGTTGAAAAGGCGCGCCCTGCCGTTGATGGGCGCAGCCGTTCGGCCCGCACAAGCGGAGTCATCTCCCACCCTTGGACCACAGGTCCCCGGGTCCCAAGGCGCCACCGGCGCCGGGCGCCGCATGTGCCGTGCGGCTTCGTCGCACGCAAGGTGACCGCGAGCGAGGAGGCCCCATCAGCGTCGAGCCCCGAATCAATGACCGCATCCGCGTGCCGGAAGTGCGCTTGGTCGGTCCCAATGGCGAGCAGGTAGGCATCGTCCGTATCGAAGATGCGCTGCGCCTCGCCGTGGAGGCTGATCTGGATCTCGTCGAAGTGGCACCGATGGCCAAGCCACCGGTTTGCAAGCTCATGGACTTCGGCAAGTTCAAGTACGAAGCCGCAATGAAGGAGCGCGAATCCCGGCGAAACCAGACGCACACGGTCATCAAAGAGATGAAGCTGCGACCGAAGATCGACTCACACGACTACGAAACCAAGAAGAGCCACGTGGAACGCTTCTTGAAGGCAGGGGACAAGGTGAAGATCACCATCATGTTCCGTGGTCGTGAGCAGAGTCGGCCGGAACTTGGTCTTCGCCTCCTGGCCAGGCTGGCGGAAGACGTGGAGGAGTTGGGGTTCGTTGAGGCGACTCCCAAGCAAGACGGTCGCAACATGATCATGGTGCTCGCCCCGCATCGTCGCAAGGTTGAAGGCGTACGAACCAAGCAGGTAGAGGAAGCCGCGGCCGAGGCCTAGGCCCGCATCACGAGTCCGGAAACGAAGGAAGAGGAACTATGCCGAAGCAAAAGACGCACAGTGGCGCCAAGAAGCGTTTCAAAGTGACCGGATCGGGCAAGATCACTCACGAGCAGGCCAATCGTCGTCACTTGATGGAGAACAAGCCGTCCAAGCGCACTCGACGCTTGGAATCCGATCAGGTGGTCTCAGCCGCCGACACCAAGAAGGTCAAGCGCCTGCTGGCTCGCTAGCAGCAGCCAGTTTCGACTACAGGAGGCAGGAATGGCACGCGTCAAGCGCGCAGTTGGAGCGCAGAAGAAGCGCCGTGAAGTCTTAGAGCAGGCGAGTGGCTACCGCGGGCAGCGATCGCGTCTGTATCGCAAGGCCAAGGAGCAGGTCACTCACTCCCTGGTGTACGCGTATGCCGATAGGCGTACCCGCAAGGGTGATTTCCGTCGACTGTGGATCCAGCGCATCAACGCGGGAGCCCGGGCCAATGGGATGACCTACAACCGCTTCATCCAGGGGTTGAAGGCGGCGGGCGTTACCGTTGACCGACGCATGCTCGCTGAACTAGCGGTAAGCGATCCTGCAGCATTCACGGCGCTGGTGGAACTGTCGAAAGCCTCGGCTCCTGCGTCCTAGAGCGGTGACGTGATCTGGTGATCACATCGCGAAGGTCGTCGCGGGTTCAACGAGTCCGGGACCTGCACAATCGCCGAGGTCGGGAGCGTGCCGGCCAATTCATTGCCGAAGGGCCTGGCTCTGTACTGGCTGCACTCCACGCGCGTGATGACAGCCTCGGCAAGGCGAACGAGCTCTATTTCACCGCGGCCTTCCTCACGGTGCATCCGCAGTGGGTAGCACAGTTAGATCAGGCTGAGTCTCGTGGTGTGTTGAGCCACGAAGTCACCGATGAGGTAATGGCTGCGATGTCAACCACGCAGCAGGCGCCCGGGATCCTGGCCGTCTGCACGCGAGCGCCTGCCCAACCATTGGCCAGTGTGCTCACGCCTAGAGATCCAAGGGCGATGATGGTCTGCTTGGAGCGACCCAATGACCCGGGCAATGTCGGGACCATCATCCGCACGGCTGATGCTGCTGGCGCCCAGGCGGTGGCGACGCTGGGTCCCTCCGCTGACCCGAGCAATGACAAGTCCGTCCGCGCAAGCGCCGGTTCGGTCTTTCATCTGCCGGTGCTGGCCGGGGTGCAGCCCATGGCGTGCGTGGCAGAGGCAAGGCACCAGGGTTGGACCATCCTGGCGACCGCTGCAGATGGTGAAGTTGATGCATTCGAGTGGTTGGCTGGGCAGCCTCAACCCCAACCCATGCTCTGGCTCTTTGGCAACGAAGCCCATGGGCTGGATCCCGAACTCCAGGCCGCAGCTGATGTGAGGTTGCGCATACCGATGGTGGGATCGAGTGAATCCATGAACCTCGCTGCCTGCGTGGCGGTGTGCCTGTTCGCACCGGCTGTACTCCGCGTGACAGGATGGGGTGAAGTTTCCGGCGGTAACTGAAGGCTCCGGTGCCGATGCTGCTCAGTTGCCAGGTAGCGCGATAGCGAGGACGAGATGAGTTATCTGAAGTTGCCGATTCTCGAAGAAACCGGGTACGTCGTTGTTGAGTCCTACCCACAAGAGCGTGACCCGAAGGAGTGGGAAGAACTCATCTACGTGGACTGGAAGTCCTCTGGTGACACGCGCTTCTCGCCGATTGCCAGTGCCTACGGCGCGATCGAATGCGATGGCTTCTGGAACCACAATCCTCCCAAGACTGACAAGGATGGAGTCTGGGTACCAGAGAACGTGGCCATTGCCCCACGTTTGACGGCCCGGGCCAAGGAGCCGGGTGCGAACATCGGCCGTTGTCGTGTTATCGAGTTGCAGCCCAACACGTACGCGGATTCCATCTACAACCTGCATCGGGATGACAACAACCGTTTGAACCCGGAAGGCACGGGCTGGATCGTTCGCGCCTTTTTCAACCTGACCGATAATCCAGATTCGGTGATGATCCTGCGCGAAGAGCGGGATGATCCATCCACCGAGACCCGGATTCCTCTGCCAGCAGGGGCGCAGGTGGTCATCGACACCCAACGCCTGTACCACGCTGTCTGGCACCCAGGGGATCAGCCTCGCTACTGCTTGATCACGTCGTATGAATCCGGACCGGACCTTGAGTCTTGGATAGCCGCTCGCAGTCCGAAGGCTCGCGTTGCGAGTGCGCCCTTGGACCCAACGACCATTGCTGCGGCGAATGATGAAGCGATGGCACGACGCGCAGCACGAGCAGCAGCCTTGGCCGCCAAGGGGTCGAACCCGAGTTTTGGTGATGGAACCATGTCGACTGGACCAACGATGGAGGTGCTGTCCGAGGCCTGAAGCCGAGTGACATCACGATGGACACCATGACTCCAGTAGCCCAAGGCGTTGCCTATAACGCGGTTCTCGACGAACTCGAAGCCGAAGCAATTCACGTCTACCGTGAAACCGCAGCGGCATTCCGAAATCCCGTACTGCTTTACAGCATCGGCAAGGACTCGTCGGTTCTCCTGCATCTGGCATTGAAGGCGTTCGCTCCTGCTCCATTGCCCTTCCCGATCATGCACATCGATACGGGCTGGAAGTTCCGCGAGATGATCGAGTTTCGTGATCGTCGTGCACTCGAACTTGGGCTTGATCTGCGGATTGCCCAGAACAAGGCCGCGATAGCTGAAGGAGTTACTCCTTTCACTCATGGCACGCACGAATACACGCGTCTGATGAAGACCGTCGCGCTGCGGGAGGGGATTGATCGGTACGGCTTCGATGCCGCCATCGGTGGGGCTCGTCGTGACGAGGAGCGCAGCCGCGCCAAGGAGCGCATCTTCAGTCTCCGAGAACCGGGACACCGATGGGAGCCACGCAAACAACGGCCAGAATTCTGGCGTACGGCCAACACCATGCTGGCCCCTGGACAGAGCATGCGCGTCTTCCCGCTGTCGAACTGGACCGAGCTGGATGTGTGGGAGTACATACGTCGTGAGCAGATCCAGATTCCGGCCCTCTACTTCGCGAAGCCGCGGCCCGTGGTGGAGCGTGATGGTGTGCTCATCGCCGTAGATGACGAACGTCTGCCGCTCCTACCTGGAGAGGAGCCGATGATGCGCTCGGTGCGCTTTCGCACCCTGGGTTGCTACCCGCTCTCTGGGGCCGTGGAGTCAGAAGCGGCCGACCTGGATTCGCTGATCCGTGAGATGCGTGAGTCAAAGATTTCTGAGCGCGCGGGCCGCCTCATTGACGGCGAGGGCGGCGGGTCGATGGAGGCCAAGAAGGCAGAAGGGTACTTCTGATGCGCAACACCGTTGTACCTGTCCTTCGCTTGGTGACATGTGGCTCTGTCGACGATGGCAAGTCCACGCTGATCGGCCGGCTCCTCGCGGAGACCGATAGCGTGCCGATTGATCAATTGGAGTACGCCCGTCGCACCCGAAGGGGCGGTTCGACCATCCCTGTTGGGGAAATCGACTACTCACTACTGACTGACGGGCTCGAAGCAGAACGTGAGCAGGGCATCACGATTGACGTTGCCTATCGGCACTTAAACCTACCCAGTGGTCGCCGCGTGCTCATCGCAGATGCTCCCGGCCACGAGCAGTACACCCGGAACATGGCTGTTGCTGCATCGAATGCAGATGTGGCGTTCCTGCTTGTTGATGCGGATCGCGGCGTTCGTCCACAGACCCATCGCCATCTCACGGTCTGCGCACTCATGGGTGTGCGCACCGTTGTCGTCGCAGTGAACAAGATGGATCTGGTCGCCTTCGCACAAGATGTGTTCGATCGGCTCGTCGCAGAGGTTCGCGCCACGGCAGATCGTCTAGAAGTACCCGAAGTCGTAGCCATCCCGGTAAGCGCTGCGCTTGGCGATAATGTCACGACCCGCAGCGTTGAGATGCCCTGGTACACCGGCCGCACGCTCCTCGAAGAACTCACTAGTTGGCAGCCCGTGATCCCCGAACAGACGGCACCATTTCGCCTCCCGGTGCAGTTGGTGGTTCGAGCCGAGGGCAATTTCCGTGGCTACGCAGGCACGATCGCTTCCGGCGTCGTGACTCCCGGAATGAAGGTGCAGGTCGCCGACTCCGGTCGCGGTGCCATCGTGGAGCGCATTGTTACCTTCAATGGTGACTTAGACCAGGCCGAGGCTGGGGATGCAGTGACCTTGACCCTGGACCACGAGGTTGACGTTACCCGCGGGGACCTCCTGACTGCAGATGGCAGCGATGGCGTTCAGCCGGCTGACCGCTTCAGTGTTGATCTGGTCTGGCTAGGTGAAGAGCCGTTAGCCCACGGTCGCTCCTACTTGCTAGTGAGCGGAGCGCAATCCGTTCCTGCGACCGTGACCTCCGTGCGCTCGCGCTTGGACGTCGTCTCCGGCCATGAGCATGCTGCCCGGGTGCTGCAAATGAACGACATCGGTCGAGCTGAGGTGGCAACGGATCGACCGGTGCCGATGGACCCGTACACACTGTGCCGGGATACCGGAGGCTTCCTCCTAGTGGATCGAGTCACCGCCGACACCGTTGCTGCCGGCCTCGTGCGCCACGCGATGCGACGTTCATTCAATGTTGTACCGCACACCTACGAGGTGGACCATGACGCCAGGGTGCGCCTTATGGGACATCCACCCAGAGTTGCCTGGTTGACCGGCCTTCCCGGATCGGGTAAGTCGACGATTGCTGATGCGGTGGTGCGCCGTCTGCATGCGCTCGGTGTGCACTGTTACGTCCTTGACGGCGACAATGTCCGCACGGGGTTGAACAAGGACTTGGGATTCACTCCCGAAGACCGGGCAGAGAACGTCCGCCGGGTCGCAGAGGTTGCCCGACTCATGTACGACGCGGGCTTGGTTGTGCTGGTTGCGCTGGTGTCGCCTTATCGCTCCGATCGTGAAACGGCAAAGGCGCTCTTCGAGCCGGAAACCTTCCTCGAGGTCTACATCGATACCCCCGTAGATGTCTGCGCCGAACGTGACCCGAAGGGGCTCTATGCCAAGGCGGCAGCCGGGAGCCTGCCGAACATGACAGGCGTGGGGCAGGCCTACGAGCGGCCGACCGCACCCGATCTGACGCTAACTGGGGTCGGAAACCTCGAGGACAGCGCTCAGCAACTGGTGGAGGCCATCCTCGGAGGCTGAACAGCGCCAGCATCGAATGCTCCATGTCGACTCTGAAATACTTCCCCGGTGTCCGGGCCCAACACCTCGTTCGATCCCAAGCAGGTTGCTGCCTTGGACGATGCCGCTGTCGAACAACTCATTGCTGATGCACTGCAGGCAATTGGGCAGGCGGCTGACCTTGATCAGTTGAAAACTGCTCGCCTTGAACACGCGGGCGATCGTTCCGCTTTGGCTCTCGCCAATCGTGAGATCGGCGCACTCCCACCCTCCGCGAAGGCAGATGCTGGACGCCGGGTGGGTCAGGCCAGGGCGCGTGTCCAGGAAGCGTTGGCCCAACGTCAGTTGGAACTTGAGCAGCAGCGCGACTCGTTGGTTCTTGCGGCAGAGGCCGTCGACGTCACTATGCCCACGGATCGCCACTCACCAGGCGCGCGACATCCACTCACCACGCTCATGGAACGCATCTGCGATGTCTTTGTGGCGATGGGCTACGAGGTGGCCGAAGGTCCAGAGGCTGAAGCCGAATGGGTGAATTTCGACGCACTCAATGTGCCGCCCGACCATCCGGCGCGCAGTATGCAGGACACGTTTTTTGTTGAGTCAGCAGATAGCGGCGTGGTGCTGCGCACCCAAACCTCTCCGATCCAGATTCGAGCATTACTCGACCGCCCATTGCCGGTCTATGTCGTAGCCCCGGGGCGGGTGTATCGAACCGATGAACTCGATGCAACGCACACACCGGTTTTCCATCAGGTGGAAGGACTCGCGGTCGACCGCGGCATCACCATGGCCGACCTAAAGGGCACCCTGGATCATTTTGCTGCTGTCATGTTCGGGCCGGGCATCGTCACTCGACTTCGCCCTTCGTACTTTCCATTCACTGAGCCGAGCGCAGAGCTGGATGTGCAGTGCTTCGTTTGTCGCGGAACATCGGTTGGCAATGCGAAAAATCCCTGTCGAACCTGCGGCAGTGAAGGATGGATCGAGTGGGGTGGCTGTGGAATGGTGAATCCGCGCGTGCTCACCGCCGTTGGTATCGACACCAGCACCTATCGGGGATTCGCTTTCGGGATGGGCATCGAGCGCACACTCATGATTCGCAGTGGGGTGACCGACATGCGTGACATGGTTGAGGGCGACGTGCGATTCACCCGTGCGTACGGGCTGGAGTCCTGATGCGGGCTCCGGTGTCTTGGTTGCGCGAACTCGTCGGCTTGCCTGAGACAGTCTCTGGTCGGCAGATCGCAGAGCGCCTTATTAGTGCAGGTCTCGAGGTTGAGGCAGTCGAGCAGGTCGGAGTCGGCCTTCAAGGTGAAGTACTCATCGGTCGCGTGCTGTCTATCCAGGAACTCACCGAGTTCCGCAAGCCCATCCGTTGGTGCCAGGTTGATACCGGTGCAGAGCAGCCACGCGGAATCATCTGTGGTGCGCGTAATTTCGCCGAAGGTGACCTCGTAGTTGTCGCGACACCCGGAACGGTTCTACCCGGTGAATTTACGATCACCGCGCGCAAGACCTACGGTCACACTTCCGACGGCATGATCTGTTCTGAGCGTGAACTTGGGTTGAGTGATGAGCACGAGGGAATCCTGGTACTCCCGCCAGATGCTGGTGCGCCAGGCACGGTAGCCAACCCCCTCCTGGGCGTCGGTGAAGAGATCTTGGACATCGCGGTCACACCCGATCGCGGTTACGCCCTGTCTATGCGGGGCTTGGCACGCGAGATTGCCATCGCGTTCGCACTGCCATTCGATGACCCTGCGGTGGCCGACCCGAATCTTGCGGCGCCAGTTGAGGGCCAAGCGCCGCATGAGTGCGCCAGTGAGGACCTCAACGCATGTCCGCTGTTCACGCTGCGCACGATCGTCGGCTTCGATCCTGCTGCGCCAACACCTGAGTGGATGCGTCGTCGCCTGCAGGCATGTGGGATGCGGCCTATCTCGCTCGCGGTCGATGTGACGAATTACGTCATGCTCGAGTTGGGTCAGCCCCTCCATGCCTTCGACCTAAGCAAAGTCCAGGGGCCCATTCGTGCGGTGCGCGCCGCCGCCGGGGTGAAATTCACGACCTTGGATCACGTGGAACGTGTCCTCAGCGCCGAGGACCTCGTGATCGCTGATGACCGAGGACCCATCGGTCTGGCCGGGGTGATGGGTGGACTTGATTCGGAAATCGATGAGCGGACCACCACAATTGCCCTTGAAGCTGCCTACTTCGACGCCCGCACGATCGCACGCTCAGCACGACGCCATCGGCTCAGTACTGAGGCATCTCGTCGATTTGAGCGTGGTGTTGATCGAATGCTGGCCCCCTTCGCGTCAGCCCGCGCTGCCGCGCTCCTCATCGAGTACGGCGGAGGTCGACACTGCGGTCTCACCGCAGTCGAAGCGCCGCTTGCGCAGACCAGTATCGCCTTTGATCTCGATGAGCCGGCTCGCGTAGCAGGCATGCCGATTGAACGCGACCGGGTAACCGACCTGCTCACGGCAATTGGTTGCGCTCTGAACGCGGGAGACCACCTCAACGTCGAAGTGCATCCGCCGTCCTGGCGCCCGGATCTGCGTGAACCTGCAGACCTGGTCGAAGAGGTTCTCCGCCTGATTGGCTACGACGCGATTCCAGCTACGTTGCCCGTCGCGCCAGCGGGCCGGGGTTTGACTCTCCAGCAGCGGCTGCGTCGACGGGTTGGACTAGCCCTAGCCGGCGCGGGACTGGTCGAAGTGCTGACCTATCCATTCATGGGAGACGTGGATGCCGATGCCCTAGGGATTGCACCAGATGCACCCGAGCGGCCGCGTACGCGTTTGGCCAACCCGCTCTCGGAGACCGAGCCCTACCTGCGCTCGGTGCTCTTGGCTGGCCTTGCCGCCGCTGCACGGCGAAATCTCGCCAGGGGTACCGCTGACTTCGCCATCTTCGAATGGGGTAGCACCTTCCGCGGCACCTGCGGTGCACCGGGAGTGCGATTGGGCACCCAGGTGCGCCCAACCAGCGAACAGTGGGACGCTCTGCAAGCGAGCCTGCCAGAACAGGGGCAGCACCTCGCAGCACTACTCGTCGGAGCAGCCACGAATCCTGGCTCGTGGGGAAATGCTCGGGCATACGACTGGTCGGACGCCGTGGAAGCGGTACAGGTTGCCGCCAATGCCTTGGGGCTGCGTCTTGCACTGCACGCAGGCAGTGACCCGGCGTTCCACCCGGGTCGATGTGCGGCCCTCTTCCTCCCTGACCAGGTAACGGCAGTGGGTTTCGCGGGCGAACTGCATCCACGTACCTGTGAGGCCCTCGGGCTGCCCCCTCGCAGTTGTGCCTTCGAAGTAGATCTCGCGGCAATGCTCCAGGCTGCACCGGAAATTCGACCTGCGCCGGTCTTCAGCACGCACCCCGTCGCGAAGGAAGACCTCGCAGTCGTCGTCCCCGCCGAAGTATCGGCCGCTGCCGTGGCCGCAAGCCTGGCCCGAGGAGCAGGGGAGCTCCTTGAGTCGGTGCGACTCTTCGACTCCTACACCGGACCGCAGGTACCGGACGGTCACCGATCCCTGGCATTCGCGCTGAGATTGAGGGCGGCCGATCGCACCCTGGGTGCCGAGGAGATTGCCGCAGCCCGTCAGGGGGCCTTGGCCGCCGCAGAACAAGAGTTTGGCGCTCGATTGCGCTAGCGGTCATGCCTCGAAAGCGGCCAGTATGTATGTGTATATGCGTATAATCAACGAATGGCTGGCCTCGCGGTTGGGGTAGCCGGCGCATCTGGCTACGCCGGCGGGGAACTGCTCCGCCTCTTGGCTCGCCACCCTGAATTCGACGTGACGGCAGTTGCAGGGCATTCCCAGGTCGGCCAGAGCCTGGGCACGGTGCATCCCAATCTTGTCGATCTGGCCAACCTGGTTGTGCAACCTGCCGAAGCTCAGACGTTCAACGGCTGTGACCTCGTGTTCCTTGCACTGCCACACGGGGAATCGGCGGCCCTCGTCGAACGCTTGCCAGAACAGTGCAAGGTCGTTGATCTCGGTGCCGATTTCCGCCTGCGCGATCCCAGGAGTTGGGAGCAGTTCTACGGACGTGCGCATGCGGGCACCTGGACCTATGGATTACCGGAGTTGCCCAGTGCAAGGGAATCGATTCGTCAGTCCACCCGTATCGCCAACCCCGGCTGCTACGCAACGGCAATCCTGTTGGCATTGCATCCGTTGACTCAGGCGGGCCTGATTGAGACTTCAGATCTGGTCGTCGTTGCCGCCTCGGGAACCTCCGGGGCTGGGCGCAGCGCCACACAAGCACTCTTAGCCTCCGAGGTCATGGGGTCAATGTCCGCCTACAAGGTTGGCGGCATTCACCAACACACGCCTGAGATCGAACAGAGTCTGCGGCAGGTGGCTGGGGAGCAGGAAGTTCGACTCTCGTTCACCCCACTGCTTGCCCCCATGCCGCGCGGCATCGTTGCGACCTGTACGGCACGTCTAGTGACAGGTGCTGCAGAGCAGGTACGCCAATGCCTTGAGCAGGCCTACGCCCAGGAGGCTTTCGTTCACCTGTTGCCGATAAACAGCTGGCCGCGAACAGCGGATGTGCTCGGCAGCAACAACACATCGTTGCAACTTGCCGTTGACGAGCATGTGGATCGAGTGGTGGTGGTCAGCGTTCTGGACAACCTCGGCAAGGGCGCAGCAGGTCAAGCGGTGCAAAACGCGAATCTTATGTGTGGACTTGCCGAAGGATTAGGTCTGACTGCAGACGGGCTCGCGCCATGAGTGTTACCTGGCCCTTGGGCTTCCGCGCTGCAGGGGTCGCTTGCGGCATCAAGCCCAACGGCGCGCGGGACCTGGCCGTCATCATCAACGACGGTCCTGGTGATGCCGCTACAGCCGTGGTGACCTCCAACCGGTTCAAGGCAGCACCCGTCCTGTGGACACAGCAGGTAGTGGCAGATCGACGCCTGCGCGCAGCGGTCATCAACTCTGGGGGAGCCAACGCATGTACCGGCCCAGAGGGGTTTCAGGACACACATGTCACCGCTGAACACGTGGCCCAGCAGCTCGGCGTGAGCGCGCTGGACGTGGCCGTGTGCTCAACTGGGCTTATTGGAACGCGCCTACCTATGAAGGAACTCCTGGCGGGCGTAACTGCGGCATGCCAGCACCTTGCCTCGGATGGAGGCGAAGCCGCGGCCGAGGCGATCATGACCACCGACAGTCGCCCCAAATCCGTGGCGCTGGAAGCCAGCGGGTTTCGTATCGGCGGGATGGCCAAAGGAGCCGGCATGCTGGCCCCAGCGCTGGCCACCATGATCGTGGTCATCACTACGGATGCGGATCTGGGGCAGATCGACGCGGCCAGTGCATTGGCGACCGCGACCGAGCGCACCTTTGACCGCATCGATTCCGATGGGTGCATGTCAACCAACGACACAGTGCTGCTGCTCGCTAGTGGTGCCAGCGGAGTACGGCCGTCCCCTGAGCAGTTTCAGGAATCTCTCAATGCGGCCTGCGCTGATTTGGCGCGGCAGCTCATCGCTGATGCAGAGGGCGCATCGAAGGACATCGCCATCACCGTTCAGGGAGCCTGCTCACAGTCCGACGCCTTGTCTGTAGCGCGTGCGGTGGCTCGCAGCAATCTGCTGAAGTGTGCCATTGGGGGAGAGGATCCCAACTGGGGACGTGTCCTTGCGGCTGCAGGCACTGCTACGGCGGTATTCGAACCTGAGCAGGTCGACGTGGCGATCAATGGCGTCTGGGTGTGTCGTGGCGGTGGAATTGGAGAGGACCGTGAACTCGTCAACCTGAGTACCCGGGAAGTGCACATCGTCATCGCGCTGAATGCGGGTGAGTGCGACGCCACAGTGTTCACGAATGACTTGACCGCCGCCTATGTCCACGAGAACTCGGCGTATGCCACATGAGTGACCTGGGCAGGCCAGCTTCACCGATTGCTGATCTCATCGTGGTGAAGTACGGCGGCCATGCAATGACCGATCCCGCGAGTCGGGAGGCTTTCGTCGCAGATCTTGCACAGGTGGTCCAGGGTGGCACCGCCGTCGTCCTCGTCCATGGGGGTGGACCGCAGATCGACGCAATGCTTGCCCGGCTCGGCATTTCCTCCACGTTCGAGCGTGGCCTGCGGGTGACTACCCCCGAGGTGCTCGACGTGGTGCAGATGGTGCTTCTTGGTTCGGTCCAGCCCGATCTGGTAGCGCGCCTAGCCGCCGCTGGCGTGCCGGCGGTCGGCGTAAGTGGCGCCAACGGTCGTCTGATTCAGTCGCGTCCTCTCGATCCAGCGTTGGGTCTGGTGGGTGATACCCCGCAGGTCGACGCCGCGGCCCTGCAAGCCCTGCTTTCAGCTGGCTACCTGCCCGTGGTTTCCAGCCTGGCCGCAAATCTCGACCTCGCGGCAGGTGGAACTCAAGATGTGGGCCTGCTCAACGTGAACGCCGACATGGTCGCTGGCGCAATCGCTGCTGCGCTGGGTGCGAGAGCGCTGGTGGTCATGACCAACGTTGCAGGCATCTACGCAAACTGGCCGGACGAATCAAGCCTGCTGTCTCAGGTGAGCCTTGACGAACTGACCGAGCTGCTACCGCGGTTACAGGACGGCATGATCCCCAAGCTCGCTGGTTGCCTGCACGCGCTCAACGCTGGTGTTCCCCAGGCCTACGTGGTCGATGGCCGGCCAGCTGGGGCGCTGGGGACCTGCCTGGCTGGAGCAGGCGCCGGAACGCAGATCAACGCAGCGCCGCGAGCCGCTGCTGATGGTGCGCCTTTCGACGGTCAGGTGCCCTGGCCGCAGCAGTGGTCTGCAGTGATGATGCACAACTACGCGACGCCCCCCATCCGGCTGGTGCGCGGAGCAGGTCTGCGAGTCTGGGATGCCGATGGACGCGAGTACCTCGACATGTTGGCTGGTATCGCCGTCAATGCGCTCGGGCACGCACACCCGCGCCTGGTCAACGCCGTGCGCGCGCAGATGAGTCAACTGGGCCATGTGAGCAACTTGGCAGCAAGCGACCCCGCCATGGCCCTGGCGGAGCGCCTACTCCAGCTCCAGGACCCACACGGCCAGCGACAGGGTCGGGTGTTCTTTTGCAATTCCGGTGCCGAGGCTAACGAGGCAGCATTCAAGATTGCCCGCCTGACGGGCCGGCCGAACGTCATCGTGGCCGAGGGCGGGTTTCACGGTCGCACGATCGGCGCCTTGTCATGGACGGCGCAGCCCGCAAAGCAGGATCCCTTCCGCCCACTGCCGGGCGAGGTCACGGTGGTGCCTTTCGGTGACATCGCGGCCATGGCCGCCGCAGTGGATGAACGCACGGCTGCGATCGTGCTGGAGCCGATCCAGGGGGAGGGCGGCGTGATCGTGCCCCCCGACGGGTATCTGCTTCAGGTTCAGGAACTGGCCCGCGCCTGCGGTGCGCTGTTCATTCTCGACGAGGTGCAAACCGGGATCGGGAGGACGGGGTGGTGGTTCGCGCACCAACGCGATGAGCTGGCACCTGATGTCGTGACGCTGGCCAAGGGGCTTGGTGGGGGCTTACCTATTGGTGCATGCATGGCACTAGGTGACGCTGCCGATCTGCTGACTCCGGGTTCGCATGGATCCACGTTTGGGGGAAACCCCGTCTGCGCCGCCGCGGCTCTCGCGGTGTTGAACGTGCTCGAGCAAGACGGTCTCGTGGAGCAGGCCCGGCAGATTGGCGAGCACCTCACCGCCGCACTGCTACCTCCAGGCCAGCGTCTTGTCGCTGACGTGCGTGGACGGGGCCTGCTCCTTGCTGCCGTCTTGGCCGAGCGAAACGCCGGGCTGGTGGAGGCTGAGGCGCGCGGCAACGGCGTGTTAGTGAATGCGGTTGCTCCTGATGCGATCCGGCTGGCACCACCGCTCATCATCACCGAACGTGATGTTCAGGTCTTCGCGGACCGTTGGAGTTACACACTGGCGCAGGTGCGCGATCGCGACGTGGCTGATGCACCGTCGAATGGAGTCGTCGCCAGCGTTGGCCGTGGAGTCAGTTCGTGACACCGCCTCGCCCCACCTCACCGCATACGATGACGGCCCGGCGGAACAGAATCAGGGCCCTCATCGGAACCGGCGCCGTCCGCACCCAGGAAGACCTGCGGAGAGCCCTGGCTGATGAAGGCTTTAGCGTGACACAGGCAACCGTGTCGCGGGATCTGTTGAGCATCGGCGCTGTGCGCATGATGGGCGAAGGTGGGGCTATCGGCTACACGATGCCGACCGAGAATCCCAACATTGCACCGACGTCGCCGGGTGCCCGACTTGCGTCGGTTGGGCAGATTGCTCAGGAAGTACTCGTCAGTGCTGAGGCTGCGGGAAATATTGTCGTCCTTCGAACACCGCCGGGTGCTGCGCACTACCTGGCCGGAGCCATCGATCGCGGAGGCTTACCTGACGTTGCCGGCACAGTTGCGGGCGATGACACTGTTCTGATTGTGGTGCGATCGGCCGCCAAGGCCACGGCACTGGCACAGGCGCTGTTGAATGGCGCCGAATCGCGCCAGGTGAAAGGAGCATCACGTGGGAAATGAGCCCGACACCAGCGCGAGACTTTGGGGAGGCCGCTTCAGCGCCGATCCCTCGCGAGCGATGGAAGATCTCAGCCGGAGTATCCACCTTGACTTTCGCCTAGCGCCATACGACATCGCACAGACCTGTGCGCATGTTCGTGCACTGCAACGTGCCGGACTACTGGCTCAGGATGAAGCCGATCAGCTGCTGGCGACCCTGGCGGATTTAGCGGATGAAGTAGCCAATGGCGTTCTGCAGCCCGATCCGCGGGATGAGGATATTCACACAGCGATCGAACGCCAGCTCCTAGAGCGACTAGGGGAGCTTGGTGGTCGCGTACGCGCCGGACGAAGTCGGAATGATCAGGTTGCCACAGACTTTCGCATGTACCTGCGAGACCAGGCGCGGGTCCTCGTTGCCTTGATCTGCGAGCTCGAGCGAGCCCTATTGCTGCAGGCAACGCAGCATGTGGACGTGGCAGCTCCTGGGTTCACTCACCTGCAGCACGCCCAGCCCGTATCACTTGGTCATGAGCTCGCCAAGCATGTGCACGCGCTGACGCGCGATATCGATCGCCTGCGAGACTGGGATCGTCGAGTGAGTGCCTTGCCCCTAGGGGCCGGTGCCCTAGCTGGTACCAGCCTTGGACTGGATTCGGCCGCAGTTGCAGCCGAGTTGGGTTTCGCATCCGTCTTGGGCAATTCCATCGATGCCGTCAGTGATCGCGACTGGGTCGCTGAGTTCTGCTTCTGCGCAACGATGATCGGCATCCACCTATCTCGCCTGGGTGAAGAGGTGATCCTCTGGACATCCACGGAATTTGGGTGGGCCGACCTAGACGATGCATGGGCCACCGGATCGTCGATCATGCCGCAGAAGAAGAACCCCGACGTGGCCGAGCTGGCCCGAGGCAAAGCCGGTCGCCTCATCGGGGATCTCACTGGCCTGCTGGCCATGTTGAAGAGCCTGCCCTTCGCCTACAACCGAGATCTTCAAGAAGACAAGCCGCCAGCCTTCGACGCCGTTGATCAGCTCCGACTCCTGCTTCCGGCGCTGGCTGGTCTCATGCGCACACTGGTCTTCCACCCTGACACGATCTCTGCCGGTGCTGCACAGGGTCATGCCCTGGCCACGGACATTGCTGAGTGGCTCGTTCGTCAAGGGGTGCCCTTCCGTCGTGCCCATGAGGCTGCAGGTGCCTGCGTTCGTCAGGCTGAGTCTCAAGGCAAGCAACTTTGGGAACTCACCGATGTCGAATTCGCCGCGATTCACCCGGCCCTGGGTTCCCAGGTTCGTGAGGTGCTCTCTGTTCCCGGGTCGCTGGCTTCCCGCGACGGTATTGGGGGAACTGCTCCCGATGCGGTACGTAGGCAGCTCACCGACCTCCAGCTGCGCGTTGATGCCGACCAGGCTTGGAGTCAGCAGTCGCCGTTTCCGAGTTGACCAGAACTGTTCATGACTCATCGGGACGTGTCGTGAACTCGCGCGAATTGCTTCGCCACCCCGCCGAAGAGGTAGCACCGCTGCTGCTGGGTTCCCTCCTGCGGTCTTCCTCCCCGGAGGGCACCGTGGTCGCGCGGATCGTTGAAGTAGAGGCCTATGGCGGCGTCGGTTCCGACGCCGGATCCCATGCCTACCGAGGGCTCACTGCACGCAATAGGACGATGTTCGGTGATGCCGGCTTTGCGTACGTCTATTTCACCTATGGCATGCATTGGTGCGTCAACGTCAGCACCGGTCGTCGTGGTGAAGCGGGCGCTGTCCTGCTTCGAGCGGCCAGCATTGTCGATGGACTGGAATTGGCACGAGCGCGTCGATCCGGCAGCAAGGACCGTGACTTAGGTCGTGGGCCCGCTCGATTGACCAAAGCCATGGCAATTGATGGTCGGCACGATGGCATTGATCTGCTGTCCGTGGATGCACCACTGCAATTGCGCATCGAACCGCGTGAGGTGAATTGGGCGGTTTCACCGCGCACCGGGGTCGGTGGTCCCGGTGCCATGGTGCCCTGGCGTTTCTACCTACCCGACGAACCCACGGTTAGCGCATATCGAGCGCATCGTTCCCTGGGCGGTATGCCAGGGTTGCCTCGTGAGTAGTTCGGTCATCGAAGACCTTCTGGCCCGCGACCTCGTCGCCCAGTCCACGGATATCGGAGCCCTGCGAGCACAGCTCGATCAGGGAATGCTCACCCTGTACTGCGGGTTCGACCCGACCGCGCCAAGCCTGCACCTAGGCAATCTCAGTCAGATACTCACCGTCCGCAGATTCCAACTGGCTGGCCATCGTCCCTTGGCTCTGGTCGGGGGAGCTACCGGCCTGATCGGCGACCCCAAGGCCTCTGGCGAGCGCCAGCTGCACGACCGCGAAGTGGTCGCCGGATGGGTCGATCGCATCCGCGGGCAGCTAGAGCGCTTCTACGACTTCACTGGCAGTAATGCCGCAGTGGCCGTAGACAACCTCGACTGGACCGACGGACTGACCGTGCTGGAGTTTTTGCGCGATATCGGAAAGCACTTCAGCGTCAATCGCATGCTCGACCGGGAGGCCGTTGCGGCTCGGTTAGCCGGACCGGGCATCTCCTTCACTGAGTTCAGCTACCAGTTACTGCAGTCGCTGGACTTCCTGGAACTGCACCGAAGATTCGATTGCGCCCTGCAAACTGGTGGCTCCGATCAATGGGGCAACATCACCGCCGGCGTCGACCTGATCCGCCGCGTCACCGGCGCCCACGTGCACGCCCTCACCACGCCTTTGTTGACCAAGGCTGACGGGACAAAGTTTGGCAAGACTGAGTCGGGCACCATTTGGTTGGACCCCGCGCTGACGAGCCCTTACGAGTTCTTCCAGTTCTGGCTCAATGCGGACGACCGGGATGTGCCGACGCTGCTGCGTACCTTTAGTTTCGCCTCGATGGACGAGATCGCCGCGCTCGTGATCGCCGGACAGGAGCGACCGCAGGAACGAGCAGGCCAGCGAGCGCTGGCACGTGAGGTGACAGCTCTGGTGCACGGTGCAACTGAGACCGGGGCAGCAGAGGAGGCCGGCCTCGCACTCTTCGGCCAAGGGGAGTTGGCGAATGTCCCGGCGAGCACTCTGAATTCGGCCCTCCTCACCGCCCCGCACGCCGTGATTGAGGCTGGTGAAGTCACCGCGGGACTGCTGCCGCCGATTGAGGACCTCATGGTGCGAGCCGGACTTGTCCAGAGCAAGCAGGCAGCCCGTCGGACAATCGAGGAGGGAGGTGCCTACCTGAACAATGTCAGGTGCTCCCAGATCGGTCACCGTCCTACTACCGGTGACCTGCTGCATGGAACCTGGCTGGTTCTTAGGCGTGGACGCAAGGCCATGGCCGGCGTTCGTATCGGTGACTAGGACCGGATTTGACCTGGCAGGCGCCGCGGCCTACAGTTGCCCTCCCAGCGAGTAATGGACGGACTCCGGCCAGTCGCGGGCGATTTGACCGAAACGGTCATGATCGGTAGCATCGGAACGTTGCCCTGAATTCGGCCGAGAGGCCGGTTCTTGCGCGCCCGCTCCTTGAGAACTCAACAGTGTGTCACATGTCAATGCCAAAAAACCCCGTCCTGGTGGGTTGGTAACAATCAATCAGGCGGTTCCTTTGGTTGACAGAAGCAACTAGCTCTGTCTGCCAGTTTCACAACTCACATTCATTAATGGAGAGTTTGATCCTGGCTCAGGACGAACGCTGGCGGCGTGCTTAACACATG
>CAZKFI010000011.1:0-7741 GCA_964551975.1 uncultured Bifidobacteriaceae bacterium
GCCACAAACCGAAACATACCGAATTCCCATACCAAAGAGCAACCGTTTCTCGGCCAGTTTTTTTTGGTGAATCCCTTGAGCCGCACCTGCCCCAACGGAATACTCACGCTCAATCGCCCGCGCCCGCGGGCCCACAGGCGCCTCAAGCGCAGGATGGATGGGTTATGAGCGGCTCGACCCCGGTCGCAAATCCCGGAGACCACCAGGTCAGTACGGCAGAGCAGGCCAAATTAAAGGCTGGCGCCGTTGGCCTCTTCGGTGTGCTCTTCATGGTGGTGGCCAACGCAGCCCCGATCACCGCGATGAGTTTCAACGTGCCGATCGCCGTCGGTTACGGCAATGGCATCGGAGCATCCGGTGGCTTCCTCTTCGCCACGATCGTGCTCACGATTTTCACCATCGGCTTTGTTGCCATGGCTCGGCACATCACAACCGCCGGTGCCTTCTATGGCTTCATCTCGCATGGTCTCGGGCAGATCTGGGGTATGGCCTCCGGGCTCATTGCCACAGTCGCCTACGTGATCTTCGAAGCCTCCCTCATCGGCGGCTTTGCCTACTTCGCGGACCAGTACGTCCTGGCCCCTGCCGGTATCGAGGTGAACTGGATCCTCGTTGCCATCCTGGGCCTGCTGCTTATCGGCGTCCTGAGTTACTTCTCCATCACACTGTCGGCAGGCGTGCTCGCCGTCACCCTGATCCTGGAGATCGTGGTGCTGCTCTCCCTGGGTATCTCGGTTCTCATCAAGGGCGGTCCCGACGGCTACATGTTCGCGGACATCGTCTCCCCACTCGCGGCATTCACTTCGTTGCCTGAGGGGGCCTACGGTTCGGGAGTTGCCGCAGGCGTCGCCGCCATCGGCATTTTCTTCGCCTTCTGGTCCTGGGTCGGTTACGAAACAACTGCCGCCTACGGCGAGGAGACGAAGAACCCCAAGCGTGTGGTGCCGCTGGCCACCATGATCGCCGTGATCGGACTGGGCCTGTTCTACACGTTCATGTCCTGGATGGTGGTCGTGGGCAACGGCGCCAAGCAGGCCGTCGAGATCTCCGCGGGTGCATCACCAGTGGATCTCTGGCTCGGCCTCGTCGACGCCAATCTCGGCGGCTTCATGGTGATCCTGTACAAGCTGCTGCTAGTGCTTGGCTCGTTCGCCTGTGCCATGGCCTTCCACAACGCCGCATCGCGGTACATCTACGCCATGGGCCGCGAAGGAGCCTTCGGCTGGATGCGCTTCTTCGGCAGGGTCAACCCCAAGCAGGGCTCCCCTGGCAATGCGTCGGTTCTGCAGACCGTGATCACGTTGGTCCTCTGCGTGCTGTTCTTCCTCTTCACGAATGTGTACGTGGAGGGTGAGGCCACGCCGGAGCTCGTGCCCTACGTGAACGTCTACGGTCTGTTGGCGCTGATCGGTACCGCGATGATCCTGATCGTTCAAACGATCACGTCGATTGCCGTTATCTGGTACTTCTGGGTGAAGAAGGCCCATAAGTCCAACCCGCTGTGGACGCTGATCGCACCGATCCTGGGCGCGGTAGGCATGCTCTACGCCCTGTGGCTGCTGTGGTCCAACCGCGAGTGGGCTGCCGGCCTGGCTGCTGACAGCCTGGTGTTCCAGTGGATGCCCTTCTACGTCATCGGGTTGATCGTCGTAGGCATCGTGTACGCCCTCTGGGTGCGCGGAGCTCGACCAAACCTGTACGCGGAGATCGGTCGCACTGTGCTCGAGGAGTCTCGCGAGCGCGCATGATCCGAACCCGACCATGACCAGTGGGGCGCGCACCGACGAGGTGCGCGCCCCACTGTCACGCCTGCACCAGATCAGTTGATCAAGTGAGTGAGGAGCGCTTCGATGTCGATCACGCCTGGCAACAATCAGCCGTCGAACGGGGACCTGACAGAACTGCAATGGGGCCCCGACGCTGATGCGGACCCCGCGAGCCTCACCTACACCTTCGGCGGTGTCGCGCCGGTGGTCTCAGTTCGACCTGGTCAGGTAGTGCGCACCTGGACAATGGACGCCTTCGGCGGACGACTGCGTAGTCAGGACGACCTAGCATCCCAGGTGTGTGATCCCCGCCTGCTCAATCCGCAGACGGGTCCATTCTTCGTCGAAGGCACGCAGCCGGGTGACACGCTCGCCGTGCACTTCATCTCAATCGAACCCAGAACAACACGCGGGGTCAGCAGTACCGTGCCGTTTTTTGGGTCACTGACCTCAACCCCGAATACGGCCTCACTGCAAGCCGCGCTTCTGGAACGAACCTGGGTCTACGAGTTGGATCTGCAAGAGCGCGTGGTTCGCTATGCCGCTCGAGATACGGATTTCACCGCCGCCCTGCCACTGGATCCCATGCACGGAACAGTCGGTGTGGCACCACCGCTTGGCGAGGCGCGCTCATCCCTGACCCCCGGTGACTGGGGTGGCAACATGGACACCCCAGAGATGCGCACCGGCGTGACCTGCTATCTGCAGGTGAGCGTGCCCGGCGCACTGTTCAGCCTGGGTGATGGTCACGCCCGCCAGGGTGAGGGGGAAACCTGCGGTGTAGCCGTGGAATGCGAAATGGACACAGTCTTCGTACTGGACCGCATTACGGGAATGCCCTGTGCCTGGCCGCGTCTGGAGGACGATCACTTCATCATGACGACTGGGTCTGCACGGCCCCTCGAGGACGCCTTTCGCATCGCGCATCAGCAGATGGTGCTCTGGGTCGCCGAGCTCACGGGTCAGAGCATCATCGATGCATACCAGTACGTGACGCAGGTAGCACTGACTCCAATCGCCAACGTGGTGGACACGAACTACACCGTCGTTTGCAAGGTTGCCAAGTCATATCTGCCTGGCTGCACCGCGATGGGCGGTGCCCATGATCGCTTGCGGCGGCTCGGTGTGGCATGGGCCGGGTAAGTCGCTTTGAGATCGACCTCGACTTGGCTCAAACCATGATTGAGGCGGCACAAAGCGTCGCGGCATCCGATGGGATAGCGGTATCGATTGCCGTCGTGGATGCCGGGGGGAATCTCATCGCCTTCGCCCGAATGGATGGTGCAGAGATCGCTGGCCCCGTCCTGGCCGTAGACAAGGCTTACACCGCGGTTGCCCATCGTGTCGCAACCGGCGAACTCACCGCCCTGGTTGCACCGCAAGGTGAGCTGGCAGGCATGTACGCCGCCCACGGTGGCCGTTACATCGCCTTTCCCGGTGGCCTCCCCTGCTGGGATGAGGACCGCGTCGTCGGCGGAATCGGCGTCAGCGGTGGTACTGCCGATCAGGATCGACGCTGCGCAGAGTCCGCCCTGAATCTTTATCTGAAGGCTAAGTAGCGACCGTGAATCCACAAACAGTCGGACGTTTCCGCTTCATGGACGCCCAGCGAGTGAACCTCGACGGTTTTGCTACCGAGGACGCAACGCTGGGGCTCATCGCATTCGACGGGCCGGGTGATCCAACGCCAAGTCTGGTGATTCACGACGGTGTTGTCGTCGAGTTGGACGGCCGTACGCGTGAACAGTTCGACATCATCGATGCCTTCATCGCTGCCCATGGCATTGATACCGATGTCGCAGTAGAGGCGATGAGCATTGATGAGACGGCCTTTGCGCACCTTCTCGTCGATCCAGCAGTTCCACGACAAGAGGTTGTCCGTCTGGCGGGAGGGATGACTCCAGCCAAGTTGGCACGCTGCCTCGCGCTCCTGCGTCCCGCTGAGTTGGTCATCGCGATGACGAAGTGCCGAGCACGGCGCACCCCCAGTAATCAGGCGCACGTCACCAACCGATCCGATGATCCGCTGTTGTTGGCTGCTGATGCCGCAACGGCTGCTGCCTTCGGTTTCCGTGAGATCGAGACCACCGTGCCTGTCCTTGGCGATGCTCCGTCGAATGCGATCGCCGTGAGCATTGGAGCAGCCGTGGGGTCACCGGGTGTACTGGTGCAGTGCTCAGTTGAGGAGGCTCTGGAGCTCGAGATGGGTATGCGCGGACTCGTCTCCTACGCCGAAACGGTTTCGCTCTATGGCACCGAGCAAATCTTTATCGACGGAGACGACACACCCTGGTCCAAGGCATTTCTCACCTCTGCCTATGCCAGTCGGGGCATCAAGATGCGGGTGACCTCCGGAGGCGGGGCCGAAGCCCTCATGGGGGCCGCTGAGCAGTGCTCAATGTTCTACCTGGAAGCTCGCTGTGTCGCACTTGCGCGCGCCATTGGCGCACAAGGGGTGCAAAACGGCGGCATCGATTCAGCCTCAGTCGCCGGCTCGGTCCCCGGTGGGGTTCGTAGCATGATGGCGGAAAACCTCATGGTGATGCTGCGGAATCTCGAGGCATGTACTGGTAACGATGCCTTAATGAGTGAATCGGATGTTCGTCGCACTTCCCGGACTCACCCGATTTTCATCGCCGGCACTGATTTTATCTGCAGCGGATTCGGCTCGATTCAGCGTTACGACAACATGTTCGGTCCAAGCCAGTGGAATGCCGAAGACATCGATGACTATCTGTGTATGCAGCGCGACTGGGGCATCGATGGGGGTTTACGAACAGCAGATGCAACTGCGGTAGCAGCTCTTCGCGAACGAGCGGTTGAGGCGGTCCGCGACGTTTACTCGATCCTTGGTCTTGGGGACTTCCCGCCCGATTGGCTGGCGCAAGCAATCGACGCAGCGGGCTCCAAGGATGTGCCGGCAGCAGACCTGATGCTGCCGCTGAGCGCCTCTCGCCTTATCAGGGACTCGGGCCTGACCATGCTGGATGTCGTTCGTGCCCTCGACGATGCGGGCTACGAGATTGAGGCGGAGCGCCTGCTGGCGATGCTGCGAGCACGGGTGGCCGGCGATTACCTCCACACGGCTGCGATCTTCACCGAGGACATGCGGGTGCTCTCTTTGGTGACGGACCCCAACGACTACACCGGCCCAGGCACGGGCTACCACCCGAGCCCGCAACGCCAGCAGGAGATCGACTCCATTCGCCAGGCACGGTCCGTGTCGGATATTCGCACCGAGCAGGCGGCCTTTGCCAGCAGTCGATTGCAGGTGAGGGGTCCAGCGTCGCGCAGTGACGATCCACGTGATGTCGTCATTGGTGTTTCACCAGCAACGGGTCAGGCGATCTGGCGCACGTTGTGCGGCCTCAGCGTGGATACAGCGCTGGATGAACTCGTGGCTGGCCTGAACGAAGAGGGATGCACGGTACGGATCGTGCGATTCCACGACACTGTCGACCTGGGGCTCATCGGATTACAGGCAGCACGACTTGCTGGTTCAGGTATCGGCGTGGGGCTGCAGGCAAAAGGCACGGCCCTCATCCACCGGCGCGACCTGACACCCTTGGCCAATCTGGAGTTGTATTCCGTAGCTCCGTCGTTGGATCGCCTGGCGTACCGCCAGCTAGGGCTAAACGCCGGCCGACATGCCAAGGGGGCCACTCCAGAACCGCAACGCAATCCATACTCCGATGAGGCCATCGAAGCTCGCTATCACACGAAGGTAGTGGCGCTCGTCGCGATCGAACGCGAGTTCTGTGATCCGACGGCGGGACCTGTCGAAATGGAGCTGTTGCAACCATGACTCAAGCACGCTCCGGGAAGTCGGTGGATAGCGTCACGTTGGATGCACTGCGCTCCGGTGATGTGGATACCGACGACGTTCGGATCCACCCGGATACCTTGCGCCGGCAGGCCGAAGTCGCTGCTGCTCATGGGAATTCGCAGCTAGCGGAGAATCTCCTGAGGGCGGCTGAGTTGGCGCTCCTGGAAGACGTGCGGATCATGGGAATCTACGAAGCCCTACGCCCGCGAAGATCCACGCGAGGGGATCTTCTTGCCATTGTTGAGGAGCTGCGGTCCGCGGGGGCAGTGCGAACCGCGGATCTAGTGTTGGAGGCGCTCGAGAATTACGAACGCCGAGGCCTTCTGGCGTGAGCATCATCGCCGGTGTTGACATCGGCAACGCAACGACCGAAATCGTTCTCGCCGATAGCAGCCAGGATCCGCCTCGGCCCGTCGCTTGGGATCGCGCCCCGACCCAAGGGGCGAAGGGTTCACAGCGAGCCGCCCAAGCCGCGGCGCGACTCCTGCGCCGAATCGAGCGTCGCAGCGGCCACGCCACGAACTCGGTCGTACTCACCCCTCAGGTCCCCGTGCAGACTGCCGGCTACACCGTGGAGTTGACGCCCCACGACACCGGGCGCTTGAGCATTCTCAGCCGATCGGCACCAACCCCCTCAGGTGTGGGATGTGGCGTGGGTATACCCGTACCTGTCGAGGAAGACCCAGTGCTCGGTCAACCTGTCGTACTGGTTGCACAGGACCCTCTGGGGTTCCGAGACACCGCAGCGCGCGTCCGGCTTTGGCGGCAGGCGGGGGCTGATGTCCAAGCGGTACTCCTTGCCGGTGACGAAGCGCACCTCCTCGGCATGCTGCTGCGCGAGGACCTACCGATCCTTGACCGCATCGACACAAGCGAGTCACTTCGGTGCCTGCGAATCTGCGTCGAAGTGCGCCCTTCTCATGTTGTGCAGTTGAACGATGCTCTCTGGCTGCATCAGGCACTTGATCTACACGATGCTGATGCGCCCGCCCTCCAGGTCGTGACCGAACTCCTTCGCGGTGTCCGCAGTGCAGCAGTTGGCCTCTTGGGTCACCTGCCCACACTGAACCCGCCAAGTGGCTCGGAGTATCTGCAACTGCGTGATGGTAGGCGGGTACCTCTCATCGGCAGCGCCGATGTCATTGACCGGCTTCCGGTGGGATCTGTAATGAACATCGCCAGTGAAGGCCGAAGTCACCCTTGCGATGATGCCTGGGTAGTTGACATTCCTCGACCGTCAACCCCTCAGGGCGAGCGACGACAGCTCGCCCTGTCACTGCTAGAGCCCACCGATGGACAGTTCGAGCAGACGATGCACGCCTTCCAAGACCAGTGGCCCACTCGCCTCCTGGGAACCGAAGCTTCGGCGGCACACCTCGGTGCCTGCAGCACCCCCGGCGCAGACTCATCGAGCATCGTGATCGATATGGGCGGCGGCACTATCGATGTCATTCTGCCGCGATCGACCGAGGCCACATCAATTACCGCCGCTGGATGTGGTCAACTCCTGACACTTGCGACCGCTTCGACTCTGGACATCAGTGTGGCGATGGCTGAGTGGGTTAAGCGCGGGCCGGCCACCCGCGCCGAAGCACCACAGATCGTGGCCACGGAGGATGGCCAGCGACAGTTCACTCAAGGGCAGCTGCCCACCCACAGCGTCGGATGGCTCACCGCTCCAGGCCCGGCGGGTCCGTTGCCTTTCACCCCGCACCTTCCACTGGGCGAGTGGCGTCGACTTCGACTGTCACTGAAAAAGGCGGTCATTGGACGCAATCTCGCTCGAGTGTTCGACACCCCATTGAGTGCTGGCACCCGAGTGGTTCTCGTCGGTGGTCCAGCTGGTGACCAGGAACTCTTCGAAGCACTGGCTGAGCAACTTCCCTGGGGGCTCCTGGGCCGCGGGTCGGTTGCCGGGACCCTCGGCCACCGATGGGCGGTCGCCTACGGGTTGACCATCTTGGGGACACGCGAATGCTGACACGCTTCGCACCCACCCCGAGTGGGTACCTGCACGCTGGCAATCTGGTCAATCTGCTGTTGGCAAGCTGGCTCCGCGACATTCACGATGGACAGCTCGCTTTGCGCATTGACGACGAAGACCGCGATCGGCAGCGGCCGGAGTACGTGGTCGACATCTTCGATGCCA
>CAZKFI010000011.1:7751-22790 GCA_964551975.1 uncultured Bifidobacteriaceae bacterium
CGCTGCACCGCGGCGATGTCGAGGTGAGACGCATCGACATCTTCGATGCCATGACCTGGCTGAATATTTCTTGGGACATCGGACCACGCTCCGTTGATTCACTGCGAGACCAGAACCCAGCAGCGCGACAATCTCACTGGCGAGAGCAGGTCTTGGAGCTCCGAGAACGCGATGGGGCGCGAACCTTCGTCTGTTGCTGTTCGCGCAGGGAACTGCTGGCGGCCGCAAGTCGCAGGTGCCTTCGCCGTTGCGACCAGCGCAATCTGACCCTTGAAACAGGCAATACCAGCCTGCGCTTTCGGCTACCGGATGACCTCGCCCATCTCGGTGAACCCGTCCTCTGGCGTCGCGACGGGTGGCCCGCCTACCACCTTGCGAGCGTTCTCACCGACGACGAACTTCAGGTGACGCACGTGCTGCGAGGCGAAGACCTGCAGGAAGCCACGCAGATACACCTGGCCTTGGCAGATGCGCTCGGAGCCCGCAACGCCGCGAGTGCTCACTACCTGCATCATCAACTGCTGCTCGATGACTCAGGAATCAAGCTCAGCAAGTCCACCCTGGGTCAAGGCAAACCGCTGCCACGGACGACGGAACAGGTGTCGTACGTGACGAATTCCGCCATCCGCATCGGGGCACCCCTAGGAATTCAGCCCACCATCAAGGCCCATATGAGCGGCTGACTTGCGTGACGATGACCCGGTAGTTGCCATATCCGGATGCTCGTCCAAAGTCTTGGGCCAGACGATGCTCGCCCACCTGCTTCCACGCCAATGCAGCGGCCTCATCGGCGAAGACCGCTAACGTCACACCCACGCGCGTTTCAGGGTCGCGAACGCTGATGAAGTCGATGAACCCGGGTTGCTCTCCGATGATCTCCGCGAGGTTGGACGAATGCCTTCGGTACTCCTCATCCCAATGCTCATCACCCCGGACCGACACGAAGGCGACCATGCAGGCACCCGCCGGTGTTTGGAGCACCGGGATTCTCAGTCCTGGGCTGCGAGTCGACGGCGCAGCGCCTCGCGCCTGTCCTCGAAACGCTGAGCGGCCTGCTCTGTTGTAGTCAGGTAGTCAGCCAACTCTTCGCGGGTGCGCTCACCCTCGGGACCCAGGTCGGTTCGTTCGAAGACCTGCCACTTTCGCAACACCGGCATGATGACCTCGTCCAGATGCTGACGTATGTCATAGATTCCCTCGACAGCGATCTGTACCGCTTTGCGGGCAAACCCGTCAATGCCATGACCGGGCATCGCGAAGTCACGTACGGTCTTCCAGACCGCGTCCATGGTGGCATCTGGTTCACGATCAAAGGCCGCGGCAACCACGTTGCGGTAGAACACCATGTGCAGGTTTTCATCAAGGGCAATACGTGCCAGCAATTGCTCGGCGATGGGGTCCCCCGTGGCCGTGCCCGTATTTCGATGAGAGACCCGGGTAGCCAATTCCTGGAAGGAGACGTAGGCCAGACCGGCCAAAACATCCGGGTGGATTGCTGCGAACCCGGCTTCCATGTGGGTCATCCGCGCGCGCTCCAGCGCCACCGGGTCGATGGCGCGAGTGACGAGCAGGTAGTCCCGGATGGCAGCGCCGTGCCGCCCCTCCTCAGCTGTCCATCGGCCGACCCAGGTACCCCAGGCACCATCGCGGCCGAACATCGTGGCGATCTCGTGGTGATAACTGGGCAGGTTGTCTTCGGTCAGCAAATTGATCACCAGGCTGGTGCGTGCTGCCTCACTGAATCTCTGCTGCTGCGGAGACCAATCCGCTCCATTCAGCGGTCCTGCGAAATCCTGACCCTCGCTCCAAGGAATGTATTCGTGTGGAAACCACTCCTTGGCCTGACTCAGATGCCTGTTGAGCTCCACCTCCACGACCGGTTCAAGGTCGATGAGTAGTCGCTGCACCTGCGGGCCCTCAAGAATCGCCGTCACCTCGCTAGCGTGACAGATGGGCAGGCGAATCGCAGCACTACCCCCCGGTAACTGTTGCTGGTGACCCGGTCCCGCGCCACCAGCGAGCCAACGCTGCCGCCGTTGCTGAGGGCGCTTCGGCGTTGGGTGAATGCCCGGCTCCCTCGATCACTAGGACGTCCGCGCCGATCTCGTGAGCCATCTGACGTTGGACGTCGGTCGGCCATGCATCATCCTGGGCACCGAACATCACGGCCTTCGGCAGGTCAGGACGCGACCGAAGTCCTTCCACCACGGGGGCCTGCTCACACAGGATCACCGCTTTTGCGCGCAGTCCCACCGGGCTATTAGCCATCCAGCGCTGTCTGCAGAACTCCTCCACTGCCGCGGGTGGATCGGGAGCATCGGCGGCACGTTCCAAAGCCCGTTTCGCCGCCCAGAGCTCGTCCAACGGCGTATCAGGCAGGGCCTCTATGAGCGCCGGCAGGGCGCCGCGTCTGCGTTCCGGCAGAGCCCCCGGACCCGTACACAACCCGAGCCAACTCGCCACATCGAGTGCGGTGTCGGCAACGGCGACCTGACTCACCAGGCCGCCAAATGAGTGCCCGAGCAGGTGAGGCGCATCTCCTCGGCTTCGGCGCAGACGAGCGATATCAACCAATTGGCGAAGATCCTGAGCGAGGGCGAGCAGGGCGTAGTCGGTCGGGTCGTTTGTTCCCGGTGATTGATACTGCCCAAGTTGGTCAAATGTGAAGACCCCGAATCCCGACCCCGCAAGTGGCTCGATCAGGCCGAGGAAATCCTCCTTGCTCCCGGTGAAGCCTGGCACGAGGACTACCCAGTCCGGGGCGGAGTCCAGCCCGTAGTGCAGCACTCTGCGTGGCCCTCGATCGATGGACCAGGTCTCGAGAATGGCTCCCTTCGGGAGCTCAACGAATGGGGGCGTACTCATGACGGGCCTTCCACCTTTGCGAAGTCCTCTCCGCGTGTCGATAGTCGCTGAGCTCGATTGACCATGATCCTGCTGTCATGGCCAGATCAGCATCCAGTGCGCGCACAGTCTCCAAGACGACCAAACCGACCAAGAAGTCGCCCGCCCCGAGCCGGCGTACCGCGGCAAAACCCCCGGCCAAGAAGAACCACACTCCCCCTAAAGCAGCACCTCAGCAGTTCGCCACTGAAGGCCACGGTCGCGCAGTCCCACAGCAACTGAAACACCGCGCCAGGCGGGCGTATCCTGGTTTGCGGCACATCGGACGCATCATCGCGGGTTCGGCGATCATCGTCCTGCTCATGACACCCACCGAAGAGTTGGTCCGCTACGACGTTGATGGCGCGATGTTCATCGCACTGGCTCTCCTGGCCTTGCTCCTGACCCTGTTTATCCTGTTCCTTCGCTGGCGCCTGAAGAAGCTGGAGGCCGCCGCTTATCCCGGCTGGGCTGCGCTAGAACTCTACGCCCTTGCGGTGGTGATGTTCGTGGCAATCTTCAGCAAGCTCTATCTGATGATTTCACTCACCAATCCGCAGGCCTTCACGGAGCAACTGGACCACTTCACCTCGTACTACTTCGCTCTGACAGTCCTGGCAACGGTCGGCTTTGGAGACATCACTCCGGTCACCGTGGTTGCCCGAGCCTTGACCATGGTGCAGATGGCTCTGGACCTCGCCTTCATCGCCCTGCTCGTGCGCCTGGTTTCCACCCACCGCGATCGGGCGCACGCACAACGTCGTGCGGCGACTAGCTCCACTTCCTGATGGCGAAGTACCACAGGTAGTAGACACCGAGAGCTGGGCCACCAGCCAGCATGAGATACGGCACGATGCCACCGCGGCCATTGCCTATGTAGCCGAGCGCGGCGATTACGACAGCGACGGCTAGGGCAATGGCCAGGGCAGCAAAAAGCCAGCGTTGCGGTGAGCGCGACGACCAGGGCCGGGGGTAGGCCTCATCAGGCTGGTCTGCACTCACTTATGGTCTGACCCTTCCTCCTGCGGCTCCGGTTTGCGCAACTTCCGTACGCCTCGTCGGACGAGGCCACCCATCAACACGCCAAGCACGAACGGAATGACGACGAGCAGCCAGACCCACATGTCGAATGACCAGCCGAAGTAGTCAACCTGCACTGTCTGAAGATTCTGGACCGCGAAGATCAGCAGGAGCACCAGGAGAACGATGATCACCCAGGAACGCCAGCCGGGGCGCTTTGCCTTTTCTTTCGGTCGTCCCAGTTCGCTCACGGCGTCTCCCTCTGCCTCGACCTGATCAGGTCATCCTCAACCAGGCTGCCCCACGCGGAGCAGCCCCATTCTGCCGGAAAGCGGTTCTTCAGGTGGGCGTTTGCTGGCTACGCTCCAGGCATGACTCTGACGGCCCTCAGCGATAGTGACCTTGGTTTCGCAGTCGAGGTCCACGGCGCAGTTGCACAGGTCACGCTGAATAGGCCCGAACGGCTCAATGCCCTGCTACCCGGAGCAGTACGCCACTACGCCCAGATCCTGCGTGCTGCCGACGCGGACCCGAACGTGCGAGCCATAGTCGTCACGGGCGCCGGTCGTGGGTTCTGCGCCGGCGCCGATCTCGCGATCCTGAGCGCCGGCACTCAGGCATTGAACGCATTCATGGCAGAGCAGCGTGACGAGGACGTGCCGACCATCGCATTGAGCATCGGTACCCCGGTCATCACCGCGATTAACGGCCCTGCCGTTGGCCTGGGCTTCGTCATCGCCCTAGCCGCAGATCTGCGGATCGCGGGCTCGAGCGCCAGCTTTGCCTCTGTCTTCGCCCGTCTTGGCCTCGTTGCTGAATACGGCATCGCCTGGCTCCTGCCACGCCTGGTGGGCCTGGGTAGTGCCACCGATCTGCTCCTCACCGGCCGAACCATCGACGCACAGGAAGCTGCGAACCTCCGGCTCGTGCAGGCCGTTGCCGACGATCCGCTGGCTGAGGCATTGCGACGTGCGCAGGAGCTCGCAGAATTCATCTCACCTGCGTCCGTGCGCACTATGAAAGCGCAACTGTTGGCCGCATCGACTCAGGACCTGCACACCGCCACTGCCGACTCGCTGGTACGAATGCGCGCAGGATTCGGCAATCCCGATCTGGCTGAGGCCCTGACCGCACGATCTGAGCAGCGCGCGCCTCGATTCCAGCCGTAGTCAGGCACGGCTCGGGCTACAGCAGTAGTCCGCAGTGCGCCAGCGCCATCCGTACTAGGCGGCCTTGGCCACCCGGCATCTCTGCCTGTACTTGTGAAGTCACAGCCTCATGCGGGCTCACCCAGATGAGGTCGAGGGCGCTCTGCGACGGTGCGCACTCACCTTCGATTGGGACCACGAATGCCAGTGACACTGCATGCTGTCTGGGGTCATGGAAACCCGTCACGCCTGGATCCGGGAAGTACTCCACGACCGTGAAGGGCTGTGGTGAAGCTGGCACTTTGGGAAGGGCGAGCGGTCCGAGATCTTTCTCAAGGTGTCGCAGCAGTGCGTCGCGGACTCGTTCCCCATACATAACCCGGCCACTCACCACCGCACGACTGATGCTGCCATCCGGCATCCCGCGCAGCAGCAGGCCAACACTGAGCACCATGCCATTGGCATCCGTTCGCACCGGCACAGCGTCCACATAGACAATGGGAAGTCGCTCACGAGCCAGGCGAATGTCGTCTTCGCTCAACCATGATGTGCGTGCATCGATGACCTCGCTCACGGCGCACCTCCTACTGACCAACATCATGCCGCCTGCAGGACGGATAGGGTCCCAGAATGCCTCGACACCACTCAACCCCTGCTGCCGACGGGCCACATCGTCCCGACGGCAGTGCCTACCAGGTCGTCCGCGATGAATCCGAGTGGCAGGCGCAGTTGAGCCCACTGGAGTACCACGTGCTCCGCGAGGCGGGCACCGAGGCACCCTTCACCGGCGAGTACACCGATACCGAAATCGAGGGCGTGTACTGCTGCCGGGCCTGCGGTGCCGAACTCTTCCGCAGCACCGAGAAGTTCCATTCCCACTGCGGTTGGCCGAGTTTTTTCGCACCGGCAGATTCCGAGGCGGTCGTCACCCTGGCCGACAACTCCTTGGGACAGCCCCGCATCGAAGTGAGGTGTGCTTCTTGCGGTGGGCATCTGGGCCACGTCTTTGCCGGTGAGGGTTACCCGACACCCACTGACCTTCGATACTGCATCAACTCGGTTTCCCTGCGGATGAACCCACCGAGCTAGCCAGCTCCGGCGCGCCGGAGGCGACCGGGGCCACCACCGGCCTACCCTGACCGCATGCGGACAATCCAGGCAGGCGTTGATGCATTCGCCACGGCTATGGAGCAGGTCGGCAAGGCTGAAATTCGCGCGGAATTCCTCGTGGAGGAGTGTCCAGCCCCGGCCAGACTGGCACCCCAGGCCTTGGCCTTAAGCGCTGAAGCAACGGAACTCTCCGGGCTAGATGCCTCGGGCCGATTCGTCCTGCTGCATGACGCCGACGGCGTCGACGAGTGGGAGGGGACGTTCCGGGCAGTGGTGTTCGTTCGCGCTGCAATTGAGGCAGACCTCGCGACCGACCCCCTCCTGCCCGAGGTCTGTTGGTCCTGGGTTGAGGAAGCCCTGCAGGAGGTCCAGGCCCCGGTGCAGCTCCTGGGAGGCACGGTCACGATCACCGCAGGTACGTCGTTTGGCAGCCTTGCGGACCGGCCGTCCCAAACCATGGTGGAGATTCGCGCTTCCTGGACCCCTGCGAATCCTGAGCCAGGTTCCTTCGATACGGCTGACGGCTACGGCGAGACTCCGGAATCGGTGATGGAGCGTCACGTGCTCGCGTGGGGATGCCTGCTCGCGAAGGCAGCGGGCCTCATGCCGCTCCCCCCAGGGGTTCGCCAGGTCGGCACACGACGAGTTCCCTAGGCGGCCAACCGGTGTCACCCACCGACCCTTCGACACCATCGGATCCGGCCGAGTCCGAGGCACTGCCATCGGGTGAGCTGCCATCGGTTCAGCTGCCCTTGCTGCAGTTGCGCGACGGCGCCCCTGAACTGGTCACCACAGCAGCCGCGTTGCAGGAATCGACGGCGCGCCTGGGTGCGGGAATCGGCCCCGTGGCACTGGACGCAGAACGAGCCTCGGGATATCGATACAGCCAACGTGCCTATCTCCTGCAACTGCGGCGCGTGGGTGCGGGGACGACGCTGATCGATCCCATTGAGTGTCCGCAGTTGGAACCCCTGGCGCTGGTACTCAAGGACGCCGAGTGGGTGCTTCATGCCGCAACACAGGATCTCCCCTGCCTGGCAGAACTCGGCTTACAGCCAAAGACGCTATTCGACACGGAGCTGGCCGGACGACTACTCGGCCGCGAACGCGTCAGCTTGGCGGCGCTGGTGGCCAGCGAGTTGGGCATGCACCTGGCCAAAGGCCATGGTGCGGCCGACTGGTCCCAACGCCCGCTGGCACCCGAACTGCTGCAGTACGCGGCGCTCGATGTGGAGTTGCTCCTCGAACTTCGCGATGTTCTCCAGCAGGCCTTGATCGAGAAGCAGCGCTGGTCCTGGGCGCAGCAGGAGTTCGCTGCCCTGTGCTCATTCCAACCGAAGGGACGCGGCGAGGAGCCCTGGCGGCGCACTTCCGGGATCCATCGAGTGCGCAAGCCCCGTGGTCTGGCAGTCGTGCGATCCCTCTGGCTGGCACGGGATGCCGTGGCTCGGCGCCTCGACCAAGCGCCAGGGCGGGTACTGCCCGATCCGGCCATTGTTGCTGCTGCCCAGGCAATGCCCGCGGCACGTGATGCTCTGGGCGCTCTGCCGGAGTACGCCGGTAAGGGCCAGCAGCGCCGACTCACCACCTGGTGGGCTGCCGTGGCAACGGCCATGGCACTTCCCGCCGACGAACTCCCCCGGGCCAGCGCGGAGTTCGAAGGCCCGCCGCCACCGCGCCAGTGGGCCGAGCGCAACCCAGCAGCTGCTGCGCGCCTCAGCGCGGCACGATCTGCGGTGCTTGATCGATCTCAGTCACTGGGCATCGCCGCTGAGATTCTCATTTCGCCTGATCTGGTGCGCCGGTACTGCTGGGAACCACCCGAGGTCACCGAGACCGACGCCTACCTGCTTAATGCCGGAGCCCGCCCGTGGCAGGTAGAAATCGTGGCCCCACTCTTAGTGGGTGCTCAGCAGGTACAGCTCCCGCAGACTTCGTAACGCTCACCAGCAGTTGTTACCGGTGAGTAGCATTGTCCCTAACCGAGGGAACGTGAGGTTCACCATGTCCGAATCGCCACAGGCACACCGTCAACTCCGCAATGTCGTCTTCGTCGATGGGGTGCGCACTCCATTCGGACGAGCAGGCAGTGCCCTTGGCCAGGTGCGTGCAGACGATCTCATCGTCACCTGCATTCGAGAACTCCTGCGAAGGAATCCGCAGTTAGATCCGATGCGCATCGACGACGTGAGTGTCGCTGCCGCCACACAGATCGGCGATCAAGGCCTCACTGTGGGCCGCGTGGCAGCACTTCTGGCCGGGTTGCCCAAGAGCGTGCCCGGCTATTCGGTGGATCGCATGTGTGCGGGCGCCATGACCGCTGTGACGACCCTGTCAGCCTCGATCATGGCCGGCGCCTATGACGTTGCCATCGCCGGAGGGGTCGAGCACATGGGACGTCACCCGATGGGCGAGGGAGTGGATCCGAATCCTCGATTCCTCGCTGAACGCCTGGTCGACCCGGAAGCCCTGCTGATGGGCAAGACGGCAGAGAACCTGCATGACCGTTTCCCCCAACTCACCAAGCAGCGCTGCGATGCCTATGCGGTCGCTTCGCAGGACAAGGCAGCGAAGGCCTACGCGAACGGCCTTATTCAAGAAGACCTCGTACCGGTTGCGGCACGGGATGCCGATGGCGCTTGGGGCCTGGTCGATGCCGACGAACTCCTCCGTCCGGGAACCTCAATAGACGGGCTGGCCGGCCTTCGTACGCCGTTCCGACCACATGGTCGGGTCACCGCAGGAAATAGCTCCGGGCTCACCGATGGAGCAACTGCCTGCCTGCTCGCTGCTGAAGACGCGGTAGCGGAGATGGGACTTCAGGCAAAAATGCGCATGATCGGATTCGCCTTCGCCGGCGTGGAGCCCGAGGTGATGGGCGTGGGTCCCGTGCCCAGTACCGAAAAAGCGTTGCAGCGCACCGGTTTGACGATCAATGACATTGACATCTTCGAAATCAACGAAGCCTTCGCCGTGCAGGTGCTCGCCTTCCTTGATCACTTCGGTATCGATGATGACGATCCGCGCGTCAACCCCATGGGTGGAGCGATCGCCCTCGGGCATCCCCTTGCCACAAGCGGCATTCGGCTGATGAACCACCTGGCACGGGAATTCACCATGAACCCCCGTGCTCGTTACGGCCTGACGACGATGTGCATCGGCTTGGGCATGGGCGGAACCGTCATCTGGGAGCGCATCGATGCGGCGAACTCAAGTGCGGTCGCAGCATGAGCGCGATCAGCGACGCGGCCACCCTCGAGGCCTTTCCTGATGAGATCGTGACCTCCGCGAAGGTTCGCCTACTCGAGCTTCCGCTGAATGCGGGTCGCATGGCGCTCATCACGTTGGACAACGGCCATGACCACACCCGACCCAGCACCTTCGGACCAAGTGGCTTGGCCAGCCTGGATCGGGCACTCGACGAGATCAGTGCGATGCCGGATATTGCGGCGGTAGGCGTCACGGGAAAGCCCTTTGTCTTTGCCGTGGGCGCCGACCTCTCCGGTATTGACCGTGTCACCGACATCCGAGTGGCCCGAGCCGTGACCGAACTTGGGCATGCCGTATTCCGCCGATTTGGTGAACTGGACGTGCCCACGTTCGCGTTCGTCAACGGTGCCGCGATGGGCGGCGGGCTGGAATTGGCTCTGCACTGTACCTACCGAACGGTCTCGAGCGGGGCGGCAGCCCTTTCCCTACCTGAAGTCTTCCTTGGTCTGATCCCTGGCTGGGGAGGTACCTGGCTGCTGCCCAATCTGATTGGTCCAGCATCAGCAATCGACGTCATCGTGAACAACTCGCTGGCACAAAACAAGCAACTGAAGCCCAAGCAGGCGTTGGCGCTCGGCATGGCTGATGCCATGTTCGAACCGACGGAATTCCTGGTCGAATCCCTGCGCTGGGCCGCAGGAGTCCTGCGCGGCGAGATCACCGTGCCTCGACCACAGCCCGATCGCGATACCTGGCAGAGCACCGTTGACGCTGCGCGTTCAGCCCTGGACGCCCGACTTCACCAGTGCACGCCAGCCCCCTGGGTGGCCCTAGACCTCATTGCGGGAGCCGCCAGCCGCAGTCGCGATGAAGGCTTCGCCGCCGAAGATGCCGCGCTCTCCGAGCTCATGATGGGCGATGATCTGCGGGCGAGTCTGTATGCATTCAATCTCGTCCAGAAGCGTGCCCGGAAGCCGGTCGGTGCCCCTGATGCTGCCTTGGCACGGCCCGTCACCAAGGTTGGCATTGTTGGCGCTGGGCTGATGGCGAGTCAGTTAGCGCTCCTCTTTGCTCGTCGCCTCGAGGTACCCGTCGTCATGACCGATCTGGACCAGGCACGCATCGACAAGGGCCTGGCATTTGTGACCGGTGAGATCGACTCTCTCGCATCGAAGGGCCGCATGAGCCCGGACAAGGCCAGCCGACTGAAGGCACTGGTTACCGGCAGCACCGAAAAAGCGGCTTTCGCCGATGCGGAGTTCGTCATCGAGGCAGTATTCGAAGAGTTGGGTATCAAGCAGCAGATCTTCCGTGAACTCGAAGGGATCGTCACGGATACCTGCATCTTGGCTTCGAACACGTCATCGCTCTCAATCACCGCGATGTCCGAAGGGCTGCAGCATCCTGAGCGTGTCGTGGGATTCCACTTCTTCAATCCCGTCGCGATCATGCCGCTGCTCGAGGTTGCGCGCGGTGCGGCGACCGACGATGCAACCATGGCTACGGCTCTGGCCGTTGGCAAGCAGTTGAAGAAGAACTGCGTCATCGTCAAGGATGCCCCCGCTTTCGTGGTGAATCGGCTGCTTGCTCGTTTCCTAGGCGAAATCACCGACTGCGTTGATGAAGGCACTTCGTTTGACACAGTCGAAGATGCACTCGCTCCACTTGGGCTGCCGATGTCGCCGTTCGTACTGCTGCAGCTCGTGGGACCAGCAGTAGCCCTACACGTGTCTGAAACCATGCATGGAGCCTTTCCGGACCGATACTCGGTGTCGCCAAATCTCACCCGCCTGGTGGCCGCCGGGAAGTCCGGAATCTACATCTGGGATGCCCAGGGCAAGCCGAGCGTTGACCCCGAGGTCATGGCGCTTTATGAGGTTTCCGGTAGTCCATCCACCGCCGATGAGGTTCGTGTACGTGTGCTCGATGCGCTCGCTGACGAGACCCAGCGAATGCTCCAGGAGCAGGTGGTGGCAGCGGCGGACGACATCGACCTGTGCATGATCCTGGGAGCCGGGTGGCCGTTCTGGCTAGGAGGGCTTACGCCCTACCTGGACCGCACCGGCGCCAGTGAGCGCGCAACCGGCGGCCGATTCCACAGCCCAGGTGTGGCTTCGGCGCCGCGCTAACCGGACTAGCCCGTAACGTCGCTGCTGAGCGAAGGTGAGCCCACTCGCCCGACACCGAGGCGAGCAACGGATTCCACGATGGCGCGGGACACTTCCTGAGCCGTGAGACCGATCCGCACCAGAACCTCACTGCGCTTGCCATGGTCGAGGAACTCAGTCGGTATCCCGAAGTTGCGCACCGGCACATCCACGGCCGCATCGCGCAACAACTGGCTCACTGCCGCTCCAATACCGCTCACTCGCACGCCGTCCTCAACCACGACCACTAGGCGGGCCTGACGGGCCAGTTCAAGGAGAGCGGGCGGAGCAGGCGTTACCCAGCGCGGGTCCACGACCACGACGCCAATTCCTTGATCCCCGAGGCGTTGGGCAACCTCTTTCGCCAACGGTGCCATGGCGCCCACGGAAACAATCAGGACCGCAGGGATGTCGTCGGCGGGACTCTCCTCGACGAGGATGTCCATGCCCTCCACGCTGCGCAGCGCGGGTATATCTGGGCCTAATGCACCCTTGGGGAACCGGAGTACGGTCGGACCGTCGCTCACAGCGACGCACTCGCGTAGTGCCCGACGTAGGGTCGCTTCATCACGAGGTGCCGCAATGCGGATTCCTGGGACGACCTGAAGCATTGCCAGGTCCCACATGCCGTTGTGACTGGCGCCGTCGTCGCCGGTGACACCTGCCCGATCGAGAACGAAGGTCACTCCGGCCCGGTGCAGAGCGCAGTCCATGAGTACCTGATCGAATGCACGATTCAAGAAGGTGGCGTACACGGCAACGACCGGATGCAGGCCGGTGAAGGCGAGTCCTGCAGCGCTGGTCGCTGCATGCTGTTCAGCGATGCCCACGTCGTACGTGCGGCTAGGGAAGGAATTTGCGAAGCGATCCAGACCAGTTGGGCCGAGCATGGCAGCCGTGATCGCGACGACATCAGCACGCTCATGGCCCACTCGGACCAATTCGTCAGCAAACGCTCCTGTCCAGGTTGGCCCTGACGAGGCAAGTGGCTTGCCGGTATCCGGGTCGATGACACCTACGCCATGGAAACGATCCGCTTCGTCGCGTTCCGCCGGGGCGTAGCCGCGGCCTTTCTCGGTAATCGCATGCACGAGCACCGGACCACGGAAGTCTTTGGCGCGCCCTAGCGCATGCTCGAGTTCGGCAATGTCGTGGCCATCCACGGGGCCGATGTACTTCAATCCGAGGTCCTCAAAGAGTCCCTGAGGGGCGACGATGTCCTTGATGCCCTTCTTCATACCGTGCAGGGTGCCGTAGATCGGGTGGCCCACGAAGGGCGTGCGATTCAGCACACGCTTGCCCCAGGACATCACCTGCTCGTAGCCGCGGGTGGTCCGCAGCGTTGCGAGGTGATGGGCGAGGCCCCCGATGGTGGGTGAGTACGACCGCTCGTTGTCGTTGACCACGATCACGACAGGACGGTTCGAAGTAGCGATGTTGTTGAGGGCCTCCCATGCCATTCCCCCGGTCAGCGCACCGTCACCGATAACGGCCACCACATGGCGACTGCCAAGCATCCCCTGCCGCTCCCAGCCCTTGGCGATGCCATCCGCGTAGGACAAAGCGGTTGATGCGTGCGAGTTCTCGACAATGTCGTGTGCGCTCTCCTGGCGACTGGGGTACCCGGAGAGGCCGCCCGCCTGACGCAAATGGTCGAATCCCGCGAGTCGACCGGTGATCGCCTTGTGTACGTACGCCTGATGCCCGGTGTCCCAGATGATGGCGTCACGGGGGGAATCGAAGACGCGATGGAGCGCCAACGTCAGTTCGACTACCCCAAGGTTGGGCCCAAGGTGGCCACCGGTTGCGGACACCTTTTCCACGAGGAATTCCCGAATCTCTTCGGCAAGCGCAGGTAGGGCCTCCGGAGGAACGGCCCTGAGGTCACTGGGGCTCGTGATATCGGCCAGTCCGCCCACCACGTACCCTCCGTATCTGCCTTCTCGCCGTGAAGTCAACCGGTCTTCAGCACTGCGCCTGAGTCTAGGCCGGATCCGGCGACCCCACAGCGCGGCCCGCCAGGCAGGCCTCGAGCACGAGATCAACCTCCCGACGGACCTGAATCAGCCGGGCTCCTTCAGCCTCCAGTGCCTGCATGGCCACCTGGAGCGCTGCCGGGTCCAGCACCTGCTGAAGGTCCGTTCGCATGCGTGCATACGCCGAACGGGCACCCCCAACCGCCGCCTCAGCCTGTGCTTGCACAACGTAGGCCAAGGCAACCGGCTGAGATCGCAGTGGGCTCGTGCGTAGGTCTGCGGGCCCTCGATCCAGCAGCCAGCCCACGACTCGCTGGGGGAACTCGGGGTCCTCCGGGGCCGGCAGGTCGCGAGGCCAACCCATGGGACCGCTCCCGCGACGCTGTACCTGGCCTGACACAGCGACAGCTGTCAGAGCAGGGACCGCAGGACGTAGGGCAGGATGCCGCCATTTCGGTAGTAGTCAGCCTCACCCGGGGTGTCGATGCGAAGCCGTGCACTGAATTCCACCGTGCGCCCGTCCGCCGCAACCGCCTCGACCTGCAGAATGCGTGGGGTTCGCCCCTCGTTCAACTCCGTAATCCCACGAATGGTGAATACCTCATCACCCTGCAGACCTAGTGACTGCGCACTTTGCCCCTCGACGAACTGCAGCGGAAGGACACCCATGCCGATGAGGTTCGAGCGGTGGATCCGCTCGAATGACTGAGCGATCACGGCGCGCACACCAAGCAGTGCGGTGCCCTTCGCTGCCCAGTCGCGACTTGAGCCCGATCCGTACTCCTGGCCGGCGAGGATGACCAGTGGGGTTCCCTTCTCGGCGTAGGCCATCGCGGCGTCGAAGATCGGCACGATGTTGCTCTCCGATGAGGTGAAGTCGACGGTCATGCCGCCTTCCACATCCCGGTTCATGAGATCCCGGAGCATGAGATTGCGCAGACGGATATTCGCAAACGTTCCGCGAATCATCACTTCATGATTGCCCCGCCGGGAGCCGTATGAGTTGAAGTCCTGGCGCTCCACTCCATGGGCGAGCAGGTACTTGCCGGCAGGACTGTCCGCCTTGATCGAACCAGCAGGTGAGATGTGATCGGTGGTCACCGAGTCACCCAAGATCGCCAGCACCCTGGCCCCCTCGATATCCGAAACCGGTTCCGGATGTCGACCCATTCCATCGAAGTAGGGCGGTTTACGCACATAGGTGCTATTCGGATCCCAGGTGAACAGTTCACCGGTCGGTGTGGGCAGGTTTTGCCAGCGCTGGTCACCTGCGAAGACATCAACGTAGTTCCGCTCGAACATCTCCGCATCAATCGACGCATCGATGACTTCCTGTACCTCCTGTGCAGTGGGCCAGATGTCCGCGAGCATCACAGCGTTACCCTGCGAATCCACCCCGAGTGGTTCGCTGAAGAGGTCGATGTCCATCGTGCCGGCAATCGCATAGGCGACGACGAGCGGCGGCGAGGCCAGGTAGTTCATCTTCACGTCGGGGTTGATGCGTCCCTCGAAATTGCGGTTGCCACTGAGGACAGCTACCACGGC
>CAZKFI010000011.1:22800-45516 GCA_964551975.1 uncultured Bifidobacteriaceae bacterium
CGGCCAGGCCTGAGTCGTTCACTGCGGCACTGACCTGCGGAATGAGTGGGCCTGAGTTGCCGATGCAGGTGGTGCATCCGTAGCCCACAACGTCGAATCCCAACTTGTCCAGGTAGGGAAGCAGACCCGAGCGCTCGTAGTAATCGGTCACCACACGCGAACCGGGGGCCAGAGTGGTCTTGACCCAGGGCTTGCGAGTGAGGCCTCGCTCCACCGCTTTCTTCGCCAGCAGCCCCGCTCCGATCATCACCGAAGGGTTGGAGGTATTTGTGCAGGAAGTGATGGCGGCAATTGCGACCGCACCATGACTGATCTCAGACCGGTGACCGTCTAGGTCGATGCTCACCTGCGCTGCCGGGTCCTTGGTGTACTCAGGAAGTGCGGTCTGAAACGCCTGCTGCGCAAGGCGCAACGGCACGCGATCCTGCGGCCTGCGCGGGCCGGCGATGCTGGGCTCAACGGAACCCAGGTCCAATTCCAACGTCACCGAGTAGCGCGGTACGCGGTTCGGGTCATGCCACAGGCCCTGCTCCTTTGCGTACGCCTCCACAAGGGCCAATTGATGAGAAGACCGACCGGTAAGGCGCAGGTAATCCAGGGTGGCATTGTCGATTGGGAAGATCGCCACCGTACTGCCGTATTCCGGACTCATATTTCCGATAGTTGCGCGATTGGCCAGCGGAACCGCTGACACACCCGGACCGAAGAACTCCACGAATGAACCGACGACGCCTTGCGCGCGCAGGATCTGGGTAATGGTGAGCACGAGATCCGTCGCCGTCGCTCCGGCGGGCAACTCTCCGTTGAGTTTGAACCCGACAACATGCGGGATCAGCATCGAGACCGGTTGGCCCAACATGGCAGCTTCAGCTTCAATGCCGCCGACACCCCAGCCGAGCACGCCCAGTCCGTTGACCATGGTGGTGTGCGAATCGGTACCAACGACGGTGTCCGGATAGGCCTGGCCGTTGCGTGCCATCACCACACGGGAAAGGGATTCAATGTTGACTTGATGCACAATCCCGGTTCCCGGAGGAACCACCTTGAATTCTTCAAATGCGCTTTGACCCCAGCGCAGGAATTGGTAACGCTCCCGATTGCGCTCGTACTCCAAGGCGACGTTGCGTTCCTCCGAATTCGCGGTACCGAAGTAGTCGGCAATGACCGAATGGTCGATAACAAGCTCGGCAGGCGCGAGCGGCTCGATCTGCGCCGGGTCGCCGCCAAGGTCCCGTACTGCCTCACGCATCGTGGCGAGGTCCACGACCACGGGTACCCCGGTGAAGTCCTGCATGAGGACTCGCGCCGGGGTGAACTGAATCTCCTGGCTCGGCTCAGCGATGGGATCCCATGCGCTGATGGCGCGAATCGACTCAGCAGTGACGTTGGCGCCATCTTCGGTGCGCAGCAGGTTTTCAATGAGGATGCGGTGGGCGAACGGGAGGTCGTCCGTACCGGCTACAGCGGCAACGCGGAAAATCTCGTAAGTACTGTCCCCCACGGACAGCGACGCCCTAGCCTGGAAGCTATTGCTGCTGTCTGGCACGGCTGCGCGTCCTCGTCCCGAACCCATGGTGCTTCCCTGCCTCTATTCAAATGCTGGTCCAAGTTGCTGGCTACCTGCCAGGCGCCCTCACGATAGTTGATACCCATGAGGTGACGGCGGTCACGCCTAGCCGCAGCCTCACAACTCGCGCGCTTGCGGGCTGATTTCGCTAGAGCCCGAATTCCTGAACAGGGCCACGCATTCGAAGTGGTGGGTCATGGGAAATGCATCGAAGGCACGGACACCATCGATCTGGTAGCCCTGCTGACTGAAGGCGGCAGCATCCCTGGCCAACGAGACCGGATCGCAGGCCACCAGGACAATCCGCTCCGGCGACTGTGCGCAGAGCCGCTCCACCAGGGGCCCTAGACCTCGCCGCGGCGGGTCGACAATGACTCCACGGGGACGGGGCCGGCCAGCATCGGCCAACCACTCCTCAACCCGGAGGCGATGCAGTCGAACCTGGGGAAGGTCATGCAGGCTTCGGCGGGCGCATCGATGCGCGACCTGCGAGTCCTCGACCGCATGCACCGACCCGGCCTCGCCCACTTCCTCCCCCAGAAACGCGCTGAATAGACCCACTCCCGAGTACAGGTCCCACCAACACTCCCCCGCGGTGGGCCGGGCGTACTCGAGTACGGCAGAGACCAGCGCCCCTGGAAGTCCTTGATGCGCTTGCCAAAATGCGTCCGGCCTGATGTTCCAGGTTCGATCACGAACCTGTGCCATCACGCGCTGGGCATGCTCACCGGAACCATCACCCAGCATGGCAACGGAGCCGTCCGTGCCGGCCTGAGCTACGACCTCTGCGGCAGGGACAGCACGGGCGCCGAACATAGCCGTCTGGAGCGCCGGCACCAGGACCGGACAGTTGTCGATCGGAATCAAGTCATGACTTGCCGCACGTCGAAAGGCGAGGCGGCCGAACTCGTCAGCTTGCCACCGCGCCCTCACGCGCCAGCCCAGTCCTGAATCTGCACCGGGTTCAAGAGCCTCCACGACCAGGGTTGACCAGTCGATTCGAGCTGTGACCTCGGTACCTGCCTGGCGTCGAAAGGCCTCGTGCAGCACGTCGCGCTTCCATACGCGCTGGACAGCCATCGGTGCGTACTGCCATTCACAGCCTCCGCAACCGCTTGATCCGAATACTGCACAGGATGGAGTAACGCGACGCTCGTCAGATCTCAGGATGTCGACAGCAATGGCATATCCGATGCGCCCAGTCCTGCGGGTGATGCGAGCCAGTACCTGCTCACCCGGCATCGCGTACCGGACAAAAAGGGTCAGTTGGCCATGGTGTGCGATGCAGTGGCCACCGTGGACCATTGGCCCAGTCGTGATGACAACTTCGTCGCCCTCGACGGGCAGGTCAGTCATCCCTACCAGCAGCAGCTACCGAAGAGTCCAACTGCCAGGGCACGCTGGTGACCATGACGCCAGGGGTGAAGAGCAGACGGCTCTTCAGGCGCAGTGCCGATTGGTTATGCAACAACTGTTCCCACCAGTGACCCACGACATACTCTGGGATGAACACTGTCACAAGGTCCAGTGGGCGCCCCGACCGCACTTCCTTCACGTATTGCACGATTGGGCGCGTGATTTCGCGGTAGGGCGAAGCGAGCACCTTCAGTGGCACTGGGATCTCGCGCCGCTCCCAGTCCTGAAGTAATCGCTCAGTGTCCGGCGGATCGACGTTGACCGTTACCGCTTCCAGCACCGTGGGTCGAGTGGCACGGGCATAGGCCAGTGCTCGCATGGTGGGCTTGTGCACCTTGGAAACGAGCACGATGGCGTGGACGCGTGCCGGCAGGGTCATGCGGTCCGCGTCGGCGCTAAGCAGTTCGTTGCGTACCCGTTCGTAGTGTTTGTGTATTGCCTGCATTAACAGGTAGATCAAGGGCATTGCTACGACCACGATCCAGGCACCACGCGTGAACTTCGTCGCCAGGACGATGACGAGCACAGACCCGGTCAAAGTGAGGCCGATGGTGTTGATGACTCGGGCACGCATCATCGAACCGCGTGCGACGGTTTCCGTGCGCAGCAACCTCGTCCAGTGTCGCACCATGCCTATCTGGCTCAGCGTGAACGAGACAAACACCCCAATGATGTACAGCTGAATCAGTGCGGTGGTGTCGGCCTGATAGATCACCACGAGAGCGATCGCCATCCCGGACAGGGCCAAGATGCCATTGCTATAAGCAAGGCGGTCACCACGCGTATGCAGCTGACGAGGGAGGTAGCCATCTTTGGCAAGGATGGAGCCAAGTACGGGAAACCCGTTGAACGCAGTGTTGGCTGCCAGCGCCAGGATGAGCGCCGTCGCAATGGCGATCACCAGAACCAGGAACGGTGCCTGAGTGAACACCGCGGCCGCGACCTGGACAATGACGGTCTTTTGCTCTTGGCCTTCGGGTAGGCCGATGAGTTGGTCATTGGACTCGGTGATTTTGACGCCGGTGGACAGGGCCAGCCAGGTGATGCCGGCAAACATCGTCATGGAAATCAGTCCAAGGAGCAGCAGCGTGGTGGCTGCGTTCTTGGACTTCGGTTGGCGGAAAGACGGCACACCGTTGGCGATGGCCTCGATTCCGGTTAGTGCCGTGGTGCCGGATGAGAACGCTCGCGCAACGAGGAAGATTAAGGCCACGCCTGCCAGCCCCGTGTAGCCAGCATCCGGATCGATCGTCCAGTTGGCGCTTTCGGCTCTCAGGGTCACGCCCATCGCCTGCTGCACTGCCGCCCAGATGAGCAGTCCGAAGATGCAGACCATGAAGGCATAGGTGGGGATCGCAAACAGGGATCCTGATTCGCGCACACCGCGCAAATTCAACGCGGTGATGGCCACGATGAACCCGACCGCCCACCAGACGCTATGGGCTTCAATCAGCGGAATCGTGGAACCAAGGTTTGCTACGGCCGCTGAGATCGATACCGCCACGGTGAGGACGTAGTCGATCAGCAGTGCGCTAGCAACGAAAACGCCAGCGCGAGGCCCAAGATTCGTCGAAACAACCTCATAATCGCCGCCGCCACTGGGATAGGCCCGCACATTTTGGCGGTATGAGGCGACAACGATGAAGAAGACCATGACCACGGCCGCGGCCACCCAGGGCCCGTAAACGAAAAGTCCGGCGCCACCGAGGGCCAGCACGATCAGGATTTCCTGAGTGGCGTAGGCATTTGAGCTCAGCGCATCGGAGGCGAAGACCGGCAGGGCAATGCGCTTAGGGAGGAGTGTGTCTTCGACGCGCTCGCTACGTAGAGCCCTACCCACCACGAGGCGCTTGACGCCGTCGGTCAATGACACGCTGGCTGATGCTACGCCCCTAACGCCGAACGATCCTGCCGCAGTACCGTTGGGCCGTGCATTTGGTGATCATGGGCTGTGGCCGCGTGGGAGCACTGCTCGCCTGCGACCTTGATCAACTTGGGCACTCGGTTGCGGTGGTCGATCAAGATCCCAAGGCCTTTCGAAAACTTCCCAGAGATTTCGGTGGCACCACTGTCACCGGCATCGGATTCGATCGCGAGACCTTGGAGAGCGCGGGGATCACCCGTGCACACGCCTTTGCTGCGGTCAGCAGCGGCGACAACAGCAACATCCTCTCGGCTCGTGTGGCACGGGAGACCTACGGCGTGGAACGAGTCGTCGCGCGCATCTACGACCCCCGTCGCGCGGGTGTCTACGAACGCCTGGGGATCCCAACGGTGGCCACCGTTGCATGGACGACCGGACAGATCATGCGCAGATTGCTGCCATTGGGTGCACTGGACGAGTACCGCGATCCCAGCGGGCACCTGGCCTTGGCGGAAGTCAACGTCGGTGCCGGTTGGCTCGGGCATCGTGCTGACGATCTGGCCACCGCATCGGGGGCTCGTATCGCGTTCGTTACTCGATTCGGTGAGCCTTTGCTTCCCGATTCCGATCTGATCATCCAAGAGGGTGACTTGGTGCACGCGCTCTACGCCGTCCAGGCTCGCGAACGGGTAGAGCAGGTATTCAACGAAGGGCCTAGCGCTCCCAGTGGGCTCGGAGGAACACAGTGAAGGTCGTGATCGCTGGCGCGGGCAAGGTTGGTCGCGCAATTGCCCGCGAACTGATCGCAAACCGCCATGACGTACTCCTGGTCGATCGTGACCCACAGTTGGCGGTACCAGGCGTGGTGCAGGGTGCGTCGGTGCTACTGGCCGACGCGTGTGAAGTCTCTTCCCTTGACCAGGCCGACCTACCCAATTGCCAGGTCGTTGTTGCGGCAACCGGCGACGACAAGGTGAACCTGGTTGTCTCACTTCTCGCCAAGACCGAATACGGCGTACCCAGAGTCGTTGCCCGCGTGAACCACCCCAAGAACGAGTGGATGTTCGACGAGTCCTGGGGGGTGGACGTCGCTGTCTCCACTCCGCGCATGCTGTCGGCGCTCGTGGAAGAGGCGGTGACCGTCGGCGATCTGGTGCGCCTGTTCTCCTTCAGGCAGGGCGACGCAAACTTGGTGGAGATGACCTTGGCATCCGATTCGCCGGTCGTCGGTCAACGGGTAGGAGACCAGGCGTGGCCACCGGATACGGCGCTGGTCGCCATAGTCCGGGGCCCGCGGGTCATCACCCCATCGGCCGATGAGCCTCTAGATGTGGGTGACGAACTCCTCTTCGTGGCTGCGCCTGAGCATGAGGCCGATCTACAAACCATGCTCGGCCATAAGTGAGGGCCCCAAGGAGCCATCCCACTCGCGCGGAATCACCCGGGAGATGAGTCGCGATCACCGCCACTGGACTGCTCAGCTCGTCGACTCCTATAGACCGGCGCCAGGACGCGATAGGTGAAATAGGCGGCCCCCAGGAAGAGCGGCCAGCCCATCAGGATGTTGACCACTCCAAGCGGTGCAACTGCGCCAGCGAAGTACAGCGGGGCCTGCACGGCCAGCCGACCAAAGAAGAGCCCAACCCAGATCCAAGACGCAGCCGCGTAGGTGCGGCGCAACTGCGCATCCTGGCGCCACTTGGTTCCTTCACCCGTCAGGTAGCCCATCGCGATGCCCAGCAGCGGCCAGCGCACCAGAATCGAGATCAAAAATGCAGTCCCGTAGCCGAGGTTCGTGAGCAGACCGCGCACGAAGTAGTCCTCGGCACGCCCAGTGCGGCTCGCAAACCAGGCGGATATGGCCAAACCGACGAATCCGGCGATGACCTGCTGCAGGGATTGGCGACGAATGAGGCGCCAAACAACAACAACGACGCCAGCACTCACGGCGCACCACAGCGCCGTACGTAGGGCGTCGGCGTCGTTGCCAAAGACCACGTACACGATGACGAACACCAAGGTGGGCAGCCCGGAGTCGATGATGCCCCGCCAACCGCCAATGGCACGTTCTAGGAGCAGTCGCTCAGCCCGTACGTCGGCGATGGTTTCATGCTCCGTCGACTCTTTCGCCTCCGCGCCCTTCTGCGGGTCCTGTTGAGGTTCGGCGTCCTTGCTCATTAGGTGGCCGGCCTGAGTGTGTACTTGGGGTTGTACATGCGATGTCGCCCCTGTCCACCGGTAAGGCGACCAGTCACCAGAATGTGGCGACCGGCTTCGATGCCGGCAATTGCTCTACGTCCCATCCAGATGATGTCGATGCTGCCAGTACCGTCGTACAGCTCAGCTTCCAAAGCCGGCGTCGCACCCACAGGTTGAATGGTTAGGGAACGCAATACGCCAGCCAGCGTCACTGCACATCCCCCGGGACAGCTTCCGATGAAACTCGCAGCCGCATTGATCGACTCCTCCCGCAACTCCTCCGCTTCCACGGCCTCTTGCGACTGCATGAGCCTTGGTCTCGACATAGTCAGCATCCTCTCGCGGGCGGGCAATCAGGTGGTGCTAACAGCTCTAACGGATCTCGGTGATCTCAGGGCCGCGCTCAGGCAGCGTCAGACGCGGGCGCGTGGTTTCACCGGCACCTGTCGCACTGGGTGCAGCGACCTCCTGACCAGCCTCAGGCGGAAGTCGCAGCGGCAGTGGTGCTCGTGGAGGCATCGCGACATCGCCGCGCACGATGACCAGGCTGCGCACCACCTCCTCCAACTTCGCCGCAGTGCTGCCCGGTTCACAGGCCTTGCCCAAGAACACCAGGCGAACGAGCCAACGCGGACCTTCCACGGCAGCAAAGCGGGCCGCCTGCTTGCCCTGGCCTGCCGGGAGTACCGCATGCAGTTCCGATCCGAATGGCCCCTGAACCTCGCGCACCTGTCCATCAGATTCCTCGATGGACTTGGCGAGTTCCTGCTGAATCTCCAACCACATGCCACCCGTACGTGGGGCTGCATAGGGTTGAACCTGAACAGCGCCATCCGCAACAACCAGGTTCACTTGTGAAATGGTTCCGGTCGATTGATCCGCCTGGACCTGGACCTCGACACCGGCGTCGGCGGGAATCAGAAGTGCGCCGAGGTCGACGCGAACGGTGGCGTCCTGTGGCTCGAGTTCACTGAAATCACGGGGTCCTTGCACTCTGGCACCGTATCCTGCTCACCCCCGTATCCTGCTCACCCCCGCATCGATGGCCTTGCTTTTCGTCGAACACACTCACGTTCCCGTTGAACCAAAGCCGCGCGTACCGCGCTCACTGGTTCCCAATTCATCATTGTCGGTAACGATCTCGACTGAACCGGTGAAAATCGGAACCACAACTAGTTGGGCTATCCGCTCGCCACGCGCGATGTTCACAGGTGTGAACCGATCGTGATTGATCAAAACTGCTGCGATCTCGCCGCGATAACCGGCATCGATGATGCCTGGACTGTTGACGATGCCCAGACCAGCTCGTAGAGCCAGTCCACTGCGGGGACACAGCAGGCCCACATAGCCATCAGGTATGGCGGCGGCGACTCCCGTGGGCACCAGCCGACGCTCGCCCGGAGCCAAGGTCACCGACTCTCGGGCTGATAAATCCCAGCCAGCGTCGTGATCGTGTGCTCGGGTTGGCTCTGGTAGGTCAGGGTCCAGCATTGCGATGCGCAGGGTCACAGGTTGACCTCGACCTCCTGGCCACGCGGCCGCCAGGCAGGTCCACCGTTCGCGCGATCAGCGATGGCTTGAGCAATATGTTCGGGGTTGCCGAATGAGGTGAAGTGCTCGATCGGTACCTGCAGGAACAGCGCTGCAGCGCGCACCGCGATCTCGCCGTCCGGACTCCCGAGGTGGCCCTCAGCCTGGGTGTACACCTTGCGTCCCAGAACGCCGGTGACCCGGGCATGGATATGCAACTCACTGCCCACCGGAACGGGACGCAGAAAGTCGGTTTCCAGCCGGGCAGTGACGACAGGATCCCCAAGCAGCCAATTCAACGTTCCGAGAACCTCGTCAAAGGCCGCACCGAGTAGGCCGCCATGCGCAAGACCCGGTGCACCCTGGTGGTGCTCGGATACGGCCACGACGCCGAGCACACTCAACCCCTCACCGGCGGTGATTCGCAGATGCAGCCCGGTCGGATGATCACTCCCGCATCCAAAGCACCACCGATAGTGCGAGGGTATGTCCGCGCCAGGGGCTGGGGCATGGGCGGGGCGTGCAGGCAGTACGGCCCGGTCAGGAGGTTCAGTACTCCGCATGGCTGGACCCTAGTGAAGTCAGTGCCGCGTCCACAGACTAACTGGCGTGCCATCAACCCTTAATGTCGACCTGTGAGGCAGCAGGCGAGACCAGCGGTCGGGACGGCCGCGGCGATGTTTCGTGAGCGCTTGTTGCCAACTCCGCCCCTGTGGGCGCTCTTCGGCGCTGCCCCGGCTGCATTGGGTGTTGCCTACGGAGCAGCATTCTCCGCCACGATCGGATGGGCGACCTTTGCTCTCGGACTAGTCACCGTTGGCATTCTGGTGGTGCTCGGTTCACCCGTCATCCAGGTAACGGCGGACGAACTCATCGCGGGCAAAGCTCGTATCCCCCGCTCGATAATTGCTCATGCAGCGGCCCTGGATGCCACCGCGTTCCGCAATGAGATGCGCACGCTGGCAACTGCATTCACCTTGGTGCGCGCGTGGCATGGGCCCCGGGGAGTACGCGTCGATCTAGCAGATTCCGCCGACCCACATCCAGCCTGGCTGCTCAGCACCCGCCACCCGGATGCTCTGATTCGCGCTTTGGTTGAATGAGGCCATGGGAAGCACCTCACGTGATGTCCAGGACGGGTCGACACCAGAACCCGTCGTCGAGGTCAACCCGATCATGCATCTGGTTGCACCCCTGGTCGCTGTCGGAGCTACCTTCGTTGTGCGCAAGGTGCTCGAGGCCAGCTATCGCGGTATCACCGGCCGCGAGGTCCCCGCACCCCGCGATCCCAGTGTCGCCTGGGGGCAAGCACTCGCCTGGGCCATGGCAACAGCTGCTGTGGCAGCGGCAGTCGAGGTCGCCGTCTACCGAGGCGTGAATCAGGCTGGTCGCGAGCGGCAGTCCTAGGACGACCGCTGCAGTCCTACGCGCACTCCGTGCAGACCGGACCGTTCTTGCTCTCCATGGCCAGTTGGCTGCGGTGATGCACCAGGAAACACCTCATGCAGGTGAATTCATCTGCCTGACGGGGCAGCACCTGGACCGTGAGGCTCTCGTCTGAAAGGTCAGCGCCCGGCAGTTCCAGCGTCTCGGCCAACTCCGCTTCGTCCACGTCGATGACAGCCGAGGACTTATCGGCACGACGAGCTTTGAGCTCCTCGAGGCTGTCCTCGGCGAGCTCCTCGTCCGTCTTGCGTGGTGCGTCGTAGTCAGTTGCCATGCCTGTTCGCTTCCTCCCCAGCGTCCCGAGCCTTGTGACTGAGCCCTTGCGGCTCAGCCCTCAGACCTACCCTGTTCATGCCTTGGCATCGGAGGGTCCCCAAGGCGGAGATTGTGCACTATCCCCGCTCACTATGCCCACCGACCCACGGGCCGGCCCCATCGGGGGTGGCGGCTGAAGGGGGTAGATCGAATCAACATCACCATTTATCAGCAGTTTTCGTAGGCTGACCTATGCCCATCTACGCCCTCGGCGAACTCGAGCCAGATATTCATCCATCAGCCTTCGTCCATCCTGACGCGGTCGTCATTGGCGCCGTGCGCATCGGATCCGAATCCAGCATCTGGCCAACCGCAGTACTCCGCGCTGACCACGGATCTATATCCATCGGGACACAAACTTCGATACAGGACGGGACGGTCCTGCACTGCACCGCTCAGGAAGACACACTCATCGGCGATCGGTGCGTGGTGGGGCACAACGCACACCTCGAAGGATGCCGCGTCGATGACGACTGCCTGATCGGTTCAGGGTCGGTGGTGCTCAACGGCGCTCATATCCAGCGGGGAGCCATGGTTGCCGCTGGTGCGCTCGTCACCGGTGGGACGATCCTTCCCCCGCGGTCACGAGCCATGGGGGTTCCAGCACGCATCACGACAGATGCTCTGCCAGAAGGTGCATTCACACGGTCAGTGGACGCCTACATACACAGTGCCAAGCAGTACTCGGCAGCCCTGAGGCGCTTGCAGTAGAAGATCGCCTACTGAGGAACACCTAAGCCCAGTGCAATCGCCTCCAAGTGAAGGCCGTGAACTCGCGGCCGCAGCAACTCAGCGATGGGTGCTGGAGCCGCCACCATGCACGGATCGGCACCGTTGACCCCTGTCACGACCGCGCCGGCCTCTTGGGCGATCAAGGCACCGGCTGCCATGTCCCAGGCATTGAGGCCGCGCTCGTAGTACGCATCCAACCGTCCGCTGGCGAGCCAACAGAAGTCCACAACCGCACATCCGGTGCGACGAATGTCGCGCACTTCCGGTAGAAGCGTTCGGACAACGTACGCCTGAAGGTCGCGCTGCTGTGGCGCATAGCCGAAACCGGTCGTCACCAGGGCGGTGCTCAAATCCTGGCAGCTACTCACCTTGAGCCCTTGGACCTCGTTTCCACGGACGCACCATGAGCCCGCACCACGTACGGCCAGGTAACTCTCGCCCAGTTCCGGTGCGACAACGACCCCAACGACCGCCTCCCCATCTATCTCCGCCGCAACGGAGACTCCCCACATCGGTAGGCGATACAGATAGTTCACGGTTGCATCAAGCGGGTCGACGACCCAGCGCACCCCGGACGTGCCGGAGCGTTCCCCGCCTTCCTCCCCCAGGATGGCGTCATCAGGTCGTTGGGCGGAGATGAGATCCACGATCATCTGCTCGGAGCGTCGATCCATTTCAGTGACGACGTCAGTGGGCGTTGACTTCGTCGAGACCCCCAGGTTTTGGGGACGCTCGTCGCGTAGGAGTGCACCAGATTCAGTGGCTGCCTGCCAGGCAAGGGGCAGCAATGGGTGGAGCATCAAGAGTCGATCGAGGTCCATTGCGACACCCTTTCAGATCGACGCAATCCACTGGACCGGTACGCTGCACGCACCATGTTGCGGGGCTACCTGGAGATCCTGCGCATTCCCGGCGCTCGATCCTTCACTGCAGCTGGCTTCGTCGGTCGCCTGCCATTCGCCATGATTCCGCTGGCGATCATCCTGTTCGTTTCGAGCGCCACGGGTTCGTACGCGATTGCAGGTCTGCTCTCAGCAACCGAGGCACTGTCCGCTGCGATCGGCTCACCTAACACCAGTCGCGTCATCGACCGGCTCGGTCAATGGCGCGTTCTGCCCTGGTTGGCTCTCGGTCAGGCCATCAGCCTCGTGGCATTCGTGCTGGCCGTCTCCAGTGATCAACCACTGCCATTACTCATGGCTATCGCTGTTCTGGTGGGTGCCTGCCAGCCCTCGATCGGATCCTGCGTTCGGGCTCGCTGGGTTTATGTGACGGATTCGAATGACCCGACCCAGTTGCGTCGCGGATTCGCCTTCGACAGCATTCTCGAGGAAGTTGTCTTCACCGTGAGCCCGATGCTCACCGCCATCGTCGCTGTCCAGGTAAGCCTCCCACTGCCGTTGATCTTGGCTGCGGTTTTCGGTGTGACGGGTTCTGTTGCACTCGCCGCGCAGCGTCGCTCCGCTCCGCCAATTCGTGCCGTGCACCGACGTGAACGATCACGCAGGTCAGCGCTGTTCTTTCCGGGCATGCCGCTGCTGGTGGGCTGCGCCATGGGTCTCGGTGGAATTTTCGGCACCTTCGAAGTCACCACAGTCGCCTTCACCGAGCAGCTGGGCTATCCCGAAAGCGGTGGCTTCCTGCTCGCCCTGTGGGCCGTGTGCTCGATGGTCGGCGGCCTGTGGTTCGGCGCGCGGGTGTTCACTCTGTCGGCTGAGCGGGTCTTGATGGTGCAGGCAGGCCTGCTGACCGCAGCCCTGATTCCGATCGCAATCAGCCAGAACATCGCAGTCCTCGTCGTCGTCACGATCCTGTCGGGATCCATCGTGGCTCCGACACTGATCTCGGTCTTCACACTGACCGAGCGCCTCATGCCTCCGGCTTCCTTAACTGAGGGCCTGGCCTGGGCAGTATCGGGTCTCACTGTGGGGTTCGCCGTCGGATCTGCCCTTGCCGGCCAGGTGGTGGACGTGGCCGGAACAGGCCTGGGCTACGCCCTGCCGGCAGTGTTCGCGGCTGTTGCGACCATCACGATCCTGGTGGGTGGCCGCTATCTCGGGCAGCGACTAGCCACACACAGTCCCGGAGGGAGCTCAGCCCCAGCACCCCTGGAACTCCACGATCCAGCCCTACCGGACCCGCTCCCCGGGCCAGGACCCACATTCCAGCGCCTGGAGGATCCCAGGGGCGAATGATGGGGACTAGGTTTGGCGGTGGTCAGCTGGCGAACCAAGGAACGCCCTGAGCAGACGGGAGTGTGACCTGAAACCGCTGAGTCCGCGAGAGATTCAACTGCGGGTTCGCGCGGGCGCATCCCCAGAGTCCGTTGCGGCAGAAACGGGTTGGGCGCTGGATCGGGTCCAGCGCTACTCCGACCAGATCCTGATCGAACGCTCCTGGGTGGCAGAACGTGCCCGACAGGTCGAACTTCGCACGGTAGACGGGCCCATCACCCTCGGCGAGATGGCCGAGTCCATTGTCTATGCCGAAGGATTCGACCCGCAGGACCTGGCATGGGATTCCTGGCGTCGACCTGACGGCCGCTGGGTGGTCACGGCCACCGTGGAAACCGAGTCCGGCATCGTCAGAGGGGCCTGGACCTACGACACCGTCGGGCGGACCATTCACGCACTGGACGAAGCGGCCACCTGGTTCATGGGCGCCAGCGAGGCGCGCATGGATCACCTCGTCGAAAAGCGGCCCGTACCGCCACGCGCGGATCGAACTGCTCGCCCACGCCTGGTCGCCGTACATGACGAGGAAGAACTTCACGAACCAGCACCCAGAAACGAGCCAACACCCAGAAACGAACCAGCACCCAGAAACGAACCAGCACCCAAGCCTGCCGCTGCATACCGCGAGACCATCGGCGTACGTCGACCAGAACGAACTCGCCCCATAGAACCAACCCGCCCCACAGAGCCAGCTCGCCCGACAGAGCCAACACGTCAAACGCAACCAACGCGCCAAACGCAACCAACGCGCCAACCAGAAACTGCGCGTGCAGCCGATGAGACCTCGGATTCGGCTGATCAGCAGCGGCCAGCACGTCAGGCGCGTGGCAAGGGCCGTAAGCGCGCTAGCGTGCCAAGTTGGGACGAAATCCTCTTTGGCGCTACTCGGGGCGACGACTAGATTCCAGCACTCCAGGCACGAGCAGCACGAGATCTATGTCGCGAAATCCGTGTCGCGAAATCCGTGTCGCGAAATCCGTGTCGCGAAATCCATGTCGCGAACGAACGTAAGGCAGTGTGACGTTCCCCAGCTGACGCGAAGCCGCCTACGACTGAGCGCTGAACGGCAGTGGCTGCGGTGATTGGTGCTCGGCCTCAGCGAAAGCCGCCGTGCGTTGACTGCGGTAGTGCTGTCGACAGAGCACCTCGTAGGCGACGACACCCGGACTACCACCGCGGGTGGAAGCCGCCGAGGTCACATCGCCCACCACGACCTGATCGCCCTCAATGACCATCCGTCCGTCCACTGTGCGGGCATTGTGGATAGCCCTGGCACCACACCAACACAGCGCCTCCACCTGGAGCACCTGCACGCGGTCCGCAAGCTCGACCAGGCGTGCCGACCCCGGGAACAGTCGAGTTCGAAAATCCGTCATGATGCCGAATGCGTAGACGTCAACACGTAACTCGTCCACGATTCGCGCGAGGTCCTCAACCTGCTCCGGGGTATAGAACTGCGCCTCATCACAGATCAGATAGTCCACGCGTCGCCCCTGTGAGAGTGCCTGGACGACATGAGACCACAGATCGAGCTCCTCGGTAACTTCTACTGCACCCACCTGAAGCCCGAGCCGACTCGAAAGTTTCGACGGGCCGGCGCGGTCCAATCGCGTGAAGACCAAACCGGCCCTGCCTCGGGAGGCATGGTTGTGATCGGTCTGCAGGGCTAACGTGGATTTCCCGCAGTCCATGGTTCCTGCGTAGAAGACCAACTCGGGCACCCGCGCATCGTGGCATAACCTCAGCCCCGGGCGTGCAGGACGGGGATCAGGCACTCGGCTGGACTCAGGCCGCCATGCTGCCCAATGAGGCCACTGACCCGCTGATCCACACGGCTGGACAGCAGCCAGTCATCCTCCGCGATGGCGAGGACGTCACCCAGTCGATCCGCAATTACGGCATCCACGGCGCCAAAGAGTCCCGTTTCGATGGCCTCTTCCTTGGCCATGACCGTTGCGATTCCGGAAAGTTCAGCGGCCCACCGCAGCGCAACCTGCGGTGCGTCCTGCTCAACGTCAAGATAGATATGGCGTGCCCGTGGGTCACCTGCAATGCGACGGACACCAGCCATCAATGACGGCCGGCTCTCAAGTGAGCAACGCCGGTCCTGCGGGCAGTTCACCATGCCGTGGTCTGCCGTCACCACCAGGAGTTGATCTGTTCGAAGGGTTTCCACCAGGCCAGCCACCAGGGCGTCGACCTCAGCGAGGGATTCACGCCATTGAGTCGAGCCAACCCCGTACTCGTGTCCTACCCGGTCCAGATGGGGCCAGTAGCAGTAAACGAATGTCCTGCTCGGCTCGGCAAGGCACAGTTGGACTGCGTGAATCCGATCGCCCCGGGTCTCCGCAGCAACGTACCGACCACCACGCAGTGCGGCCTGGGTGAGCCCGGAATCGCGATAGGCAGCCGGTCCGACTGTCACCACCTCCACCCCACCACGAACCATCGCCTGCAACAAGGTGGGCTCCGGCTGAATGATTAACGGGTTCGGTTCACGACCCCACTTCAGCGGAAACAGCATCTGGTCGATTTCCGGAAGCCAGAACGCTGAACCCACCAGTCCGTGCTGGCCCGGATCCAGTCCGGTGCCCAGGCTGGCGAGCGCCGTGGCGGTGGTGCTGGGAAAGACGGTCTTGGCATCCACTCCGCTGTGCATCTGCAGGGCCGAGAGCGTTGGGGCATCCGCTTGATAGTGGCGCAATTGCTGAGCACCGAGCCCGTCAATCAGGCACAGGACCACTGATTGAGCTTGAGGGAATTGCGGCGAATGAACAGTAGGCAGCCCGAGCGCCTGCGCGCAGCCTGCCAAGACCTGCGAAAGGCTGCCGACGGTCACCGCAGCCGTGTAGCAGTGGCTTGTGACAGCGACGCGGCGAAGGCCAGTGCCTGGCCAACGGCATCGATGCCGTCAGCAACCTGCGACACGCGCAGCGACAGATCGTCGTTGCTCGCGGTACCGGTGTAGCCATGGTCGGCTTCACATGCCGGATCACCGCAACTCGCAGGCTCTAAATCAATGCGACTCACCGCGCCCCACCCGATGGTGAGTACCACTTCAGCGGCCTGATTACCGGGCTCGTGGGCAGCCGGATTGCCCACCACCCGAGTTACGACAACCGAATCGACTCGCTCGAGGCGAACGGCTTCAGTTGATGCCGATGCGTACGGTGTCGGGTGGGCCTCGTCTACACCGTGCTCATCGGTGTGCCCGACGATGAGCCGAGTGGGTGTCAGTGCGAGAACCGTGACATGGCGACGTAACTCGTCACGATCGAATGTCGCCTCATGGTGAACCAGGTACGACAGCAGCGGTTCACCCGCTAGAGCGGTGTCGAGGGCATCGGAGACCAGATCTGGGTAGTAGCCACTTCGCTGGATATCCAGGCGAAGTCGCTCATCCAATTCGGCCACGGCGCCATCCTGCCATCGACCCAGCCGCGTGTCAGACGAGTGGCCTGGCACGGGCCACTGGCTAGGTTGGGTCCGTGCCGATTCCCGAATCCATCCAGGTTCACCCCGAAGTACGTCAGGCGCTGGTTGACGGGACGCCCGTGGTGGCGCTGGAGTCCACCATCATCAGCCACGGCCTACCGCGGCCCGAGAACATTCGGGTGGCGCGGCAGGTTGAAGAGGTCATTCGTAGCAAAGGCGCGATCCCGGCAACCATGGCTCTTGTCGACGGCACTGTGCGCGTGGGCCTGGACGATGAGGGGTTGGATCGCGTTGCCAATGATGCCAATGTGGTCAAGGCCTCGTTGCGCGATCTGGCATGGGTGAGCGCCCGTGGCATGAGCGCGGCAACCACGGTGGCAGCAACGAGCCACCTGGCGCATCTGGTGGGCATCCAGGTCTTTGCAACCGGTGGGCTCGGTGGGATTCACCGAGGGGCCCGAGAGACCTGGGACGAGTCTGCAGATCTGACGGCACTTGGGACCATTCCCATGACCGTGGTGTGCTCTGGCGTGAAGTCGATCCTGGATGTGCCCGCAACCCTAGAACGTCTCGAGACCCTGAACGTGGCGGTTATCGGCTACGGCACCAGTGAGTTCCCCGGTTTTTATCTCTCCACGACGGGGCAACCGCTGACCGCCCGCGCTGACTCCCCTGCTGAGGTTGCTGAAGTCATGGCTGCACGGCAGGTGTTGCAGATTGGCTCCGCGCTCGTGGTCGCTAATCCCCTCCCCGAATCTGAGCAGGTGGATCCTGACCTGCACGAGCGCGTCCTCGCTGAAGGTATGGCCCAGGCAGCTCGACGTCGCGTCGTCGGCAAGGACGTCACGCCATTCCTGCTGGATCACTTTCATCGGGCCACCGGCGGTGTGAGCCTGCAGGCCAATGAGCGCATCATCGTGCGCAACGCCGAATTGGCGGCCCTCATCGCTGTTGCCGCGGCTTCCACACCGAAACCGAGGCCCTGATGGCGCGAAAGACCACCTCCCCACCCGAGTCCGGTCGCATTGTCGATATTGATGTCGGACAGGAGATGCGTAGTTCCTTCTTGGAATACGCCTACTCGGTCATCTACTCGCGCGCTCTGCCCGACGCGCGGGATGGTTTGAAACCGGTTCAGCGGCGCATTCTTTTTCAAATGGCCCAAATGGGACTTCGTCCTGACCGCGGTCATGTCAAGAGTGCCCGCGTGGTCGGTGAAGTCATGGGTCGACTGCACCCGCATGGTGATTCGGCAATTTATGACGCACTAGTTCGGATGGCGCAGCCCTTTGCGCTGCGACTGCCGTTGGTTGACGGCCACGGAAACTTCGGTTCACTGGATGACGGCCCAGCGGCCATGCGCTACACCGAGGCGCGATTGGCATCAGCGGCTACAGACATGACGGCAACCCTGGATGAGGATGTCGTCGACTTCATCGCCAACTACGACGGACGTGAACAGGAACCAGTCGTCCTGCCCGCGGCCTTCCCGAATCTGCTCGTCAATGGAGCCTCCGGTATCGCCGTCGGCATGGCGACCAACCTCGTACCCCACAACCTCGTCGAAGTCGTCAATGCCGCACGTCTACTCATCAGCAAACCACGCTCCAGCCTTGATGACGTCATGGCCCTGCTGCCCGGACCAGATCTACCTGGTGGCGGCATCATCATCGGACTTGAAGGCATCCGTGAGGCCTACGCCACCGGACGCGGTTCTTTCCGAGTACGTGCACGAGCAACGATTGAACAGGTCTCAGCTCGAAGACGCGGCATCGTGGTCACTGAGTTGCCCATGGCTGTCGGACCCGAGCGCATCATTGAACGCGTCAAAGATCTCGTCCAGGCGAAGAAGATCGAGGGTATTGCCGATATCACTGATCTCAGCGACGGAGACAGTGGACTTCGCCTAGTCATCGAAGTGAAGTCTGGGTACCACCCAGAAGCCGTGCTGGAGACCCTGTATCGGTTAACCCCGATGGAGGACACGGTCAATATCAATGCTGTTGCTCTGGTCGACGGGCAACCACATACCCTCGGACTCCTTGACCTGCTTGCGGTTTTCGTCAATCACCGTCTTGAGGTCGTACGTCGCCGATCAGCTTTTCGACGGGCACGCGCGCAGGATCGACTGCATCTCGTTCAGGGCATGCTCATCGCGATCCTGGATATCGATGAGGTCATTCAGCTGATTCGAAGCAGTGATGACGCTGCCGCAGCCCGGGAACGACTGATGTCAGTGTTCGATCTCACCGAAACTCAGGCCAATTACATCCTCGAGATGCCACTACGACGACTGACGAAATTCTCACGATTGGAATTGGAAAGGGAGCAGGCTGACCTCATCGAAACCATCGCCAGCTTGGATCGACTCCTGAAGGACGATAAGGCTCTGCGAACTGCCGTCAGCGATGAACTTGCGGCGGTGGCGCGCACCCATGGCACACCCAGGAGATCACTGCTGGCCAGTGCCGATGGTGTCGTACTTGCGCAGGTGCCGTTGCAGGAAGCCGATGAACCCTGCCTGGTGATGTTGTCGGGCACCGGGATGATCGGCCGACTCCCGGCTAGCCCGGAGCAACTTGCCGCCTGGGCGGCCGGCGAACAGGACGGCCCACTGGCGACCGAGGTGGTGGCCAGCGCAGTAGCAACCACGGTGCGGGGCCAGGTTGGCTTGGTGACCAGTAGCGGCCAGGTGATGCGGGTGGACGTGCTTGACCTACCGGTCCTGCCCGCCGGCGCACCCATTGGGGCCTTGGTGAGCGCACCCATCGGCGACACATTGCTGTGTCTGATGCCTCTGGACGACGCTGGATCTTTGGTGCTGGGAACAGCCCAGGGTGTCGTCAAGCGCGTCGTTGCGGATTTCCCAGCAAGCAAGGAGCAGTGGGAAGTGATTCGCCTCGCGGACGGGGATCGCGTTGTCGCCGCGGCCACACTGCCCGAGGCCTACGCGGAGCGCTGTGACCTGGTGCTCATCAGCGACGATGGTCAACTGCTGCGTTTCCCAGCCAGCGAGGTTCGCGCCCAGGGACGCAGCGGTGGTGGTGTGCAGGGCATTCGCCTCTCATCTGGAGCACGCCTACTGGTGTGCGCCCCGGTACCGTCGGCCGCTGGGTCCCAAGCAGTGGTTGTCACGGTCGCCGGTAGCCAAGGAGCATTGCCGGGCACAGAGGGTGCGAGCGTGAAAGTGACGGCACTCCAGGCCTATCCACGCAAGGGACGCGCAACCGCCGGGGTTCGTTGTCACAAGTTTCGCGCTGGCGAGGATGCCCTCGCATCAGCGTGGGCGGGGCTGGCACCAGCGCGGGCTGTGAGCACCTCGGGAGCGCCCGTACGATTGCCGAAGGCAGACGATCGCCGAGATGGCACGGGCAGCCCAGTCACCGCACCCATTGCCGCCATCGGTGGACGCTGGTGGTGAGCACTTCCCTCACCGAACCCCTCAGCACCACCTGCTCTGCACTTGCTGCCGACGAACCGCTGGCAGGAACAGCGCCGTACGCACGAGCCTGGATTGCCATTGAGCAGCCTGGCAGGTGGGGTAGGGACGCTCTGCGATCGGATGTACTACCGCATGGCGTTGGGCCGATCCTCGCCGATCACGCGAAGGGTGCCCAAGTTGGCGTCCTCCTCGTTCGACATCCGAACCGTCCCCGCGCTCTGGCTGCTGGTGAGGTGCGCAGGGTCTGGATTGCCGTCGTAGAGTCGCAAACCCTCGTGAGCCTGGACGTCACCGACTGCCGCGACCTCCTGTCGTGGGATTTCCAGGCAATCGCCGACGGGCGGTACCACGAGACGTCAGGTCATAGCCTCTCGGCAAGGGAGGTAAACAAGCCATTGACCTTGATCTGTTGCCACGCGGCCCGCGATGCCTGTTGTGCGCTCCACGGTCGAGCCCTCTACGACGCACTGCTCGCTCACGCATCCGCCGAGGAATCGTCCTTGATCTGGCAGTGCAGCCACCTTGGTGGGCACCGCTTTGCGCCGACCATGCTCACGCTGGCCAATGGCATGTCCTACGGCCGGGTCAGCCTCAGTCAGGCTCGGGAGGCCATCGACCAGGCCACCGCGGGCCTGGTGAGTCTCACTCAGGCTCGCGGTCGAACGCACCTGCTGCCGGCAGTCCAAGTTGCAGACCTGCATCTGCGTGCGACCCTGCCCTGCTTGGATCCGCAGGCGCTTGACTACACGGTCATTGCCGAATCCCCCGACCAGGTTATGGTCCAGGCAACGTGTACAGGATCACCTGGCCTTGCACCGGGCGAATGGCGGGTTTCGCTGGCGCGTACCGCACTTGCCACACCCAGAACACCGAGTTGTGGTGCCGAACCCGAGCCAGCATTCAGCTGGTCGGTCATCGAGTCTCCTCAATAAGCGGCTACTGAGCACCCTCGGCAATGAGTTCTGTTCGCTCATGAATGGTTGTCCGATCCCGCCCCCTGGTGGCGCCCAGTGCACGCTCGGCCGCATCGATGGATCGCCATCCAGACGTACTCACAACCTGGATGCCCCGGTCGCGTAGCAGCGCGTCAAATGCTTCGACGGACCCTTGAGGCGCCCGAGGCAACGCCGGAACATCCGCCAGGAGTGAGGCAACGGATGCTGATGCATCCTTCTTGTTGGTCCCAATAATCCCGGTTGGCCCGCGCTTGATCCAGCCGGCTACGTACTCACCGGGCACCACGACACCATCACGTACCACTCGCCCGTCATCGTGCGGGATCACATTGCCTTGAACATCGAACGGCACCCCGGGAAGGGCCGTGCCTCGGTACCCCACGCTTCGCACCACCAGATCGGCTGGAATCGTGGAGATCCGTCCAGTGCCTCGCACTCCTCCACTGCCATCCAATTCAGTCGCTTCGACAGTAACCTCACGAACGCGTTCGTCACCGGTCAGCGACACCGGACGAGCCAGGAACCGTAAGTGAATGCGGCGTCGCTTACCAGTTGGAGTTCTCTCAGCCCAGCCACGAATGACCTCAACGTTTCGGGCAACGGCCTTGTCGGACGCAACCGATGCTTCGCTCGCGGCATCCAGGACCACTTCATCTGGGTCAACTATGACATCAGCATCAGCGAGCTCCCCTAATTCGCGCAGTTCCTTCGTAGTGAAGGTTGCCTGCGCCGGACCTCGGCGGCCGAGTACGTGAATGTCCGTGATTTGGGAACTCGCGAGGCTATCCAACACATGCTGCGGCATATCGGTGTGACTCAACTCGTCCACTGTCTTCGCCAGGACTCGCGTCACGTCGACGGCTACGTTGCCAACACCAACCACGACGACGCTGGTAGCACTGGGAATAAGTCGCTCGAAGGTTTCACGATCGGCATCCGGGTGCCCGCAGTACCAGGCAACGAAGTCTGTGGCCGCAACACTGCCATCCAGGTCCTCGCCATCAATCCCCAGGCGCCGGTCGCGTGATGCGCCATAGGTGAAGATGACAGCGTCAAAGTACTCATGCAACTCATTGACCTGGACGTCTCGCCCCACTTCGACATTGCCAATGAACCGCACTCCTGGCTTATCCAGAACTTTGTCCAGGGTGTCCCGGACGGAGCGAATGCTCAGATGATCAGGAGCTACCCCGTAGCGAACAAGTCCAAAGGGGACGGGCAGGGCGTCGATGATGTCGACGCTCACCGGCAGTCCCTCCTGACCGGTGAGCGCGTCGGCTGCGTAGATCCCAGACGGTCCTGATCCAATGACGGCTACCCGCAGTGCTCGCGTCACAACGATCCACCCTTCACTTCGTCTCGTTGGTCGAATGGCTCTTCAGCAGTATGTGACTGAGGTGCCTGGGAGCTCGGCTCCCAGGCACCTCAGTGCCCAACACCCTTGACGAACTACTTGATCTTGATCGTGGCCTTGACGTTGGCGCCCACATAGGAGCTGCCCGTTGCGGGGGTGAACAGGGCATTGACCGACGTGGTGCCCTTCGGCCAACTACTCGGCACCTTCCACGAGGTCTTCGCCT
>CAZKFI010000012.1:0-18211 GCA_964551975.1 uncultured Bifidobacteriaceae bacterium
GCCAATGGCCCGGGGTCGATTGATGTCATCGAACTGGATGCGGCGAGCCATGGAGGCGTCGACGACACTCGTGAACTGCGCGAACGAGCGATGTTCGCTCCCGTGTCATCCCGCTACAAGGTGTACATCATCGACGAGGCGCACATGGTGTCGCCGCAGGGATTCAATGCCCTGCTGAAGCTCGTTGAGGAACCGCCTGAGCATGTGCGATTCATCTTCGCCACCACTGAGGTAGAGAAGGTCATTCCGACCATTCGCTCGCGCACGCACAATTACACCTTCCGACTGGTCCCGGTGCGGGTGATGACGGAACATCTGGCCGCGATCTGCGAACAGGAGGGAATCGCCGCAGAGAGTTCGGCTTTGGCCTTGGTTGCGCGAGCCGGCGGTGGCAGTGTGCGCGACAGTTTGTCGATCCTGGGTCAGGTGATTGCCGGCTGCGGGCCTCAAGGAGTCACCCACGCTGAGGCCGCTGCGCAGTTGGGCCTGACCGATGCTGCCCTGCTCGACGAAGCAATCGATGCCATCGTGCAGGGCGAAGGGGCGCAGTTGTTCATGGTGCTGGATCGCACTTTGGACGCTGGTCATGAACCTCGTCGGTTCACCACTGACCTACTGGAGCGACTGCGCGATTTGGTCGTCATCAAACATGTGCCAGGTGCTGTTGAGTCGGGGCTTATTGACGCTCCGACCGATCAGGTCGAACGGATGGCAGAGCAGGCTGCTGCGGTGAGCGCCGCCGAACTTTCCCGGGCCGCCGATGTGGTCAGCCGCACCCTGAGTGAACTGCGGGGTGCTACCGCACCGCGCCTGCTGCTGGAGTTGATGGCTGCTCGTCTGCTGCTGCCGGGATCGCAGTCCGACCCGCAGGCATTGACGGCTCGGATGGATCAACTCGAACGACGTGTCGCCGCTGGTTCGGTTGCCGCACCGACAGGTGCCCTGGGCGCGCCGTCGGTGGAGGCTTCAACCAGTGCCGAGCCTGCTGCGCGGCGTAAGGCGCCGGGCAAGGTCTCAGCGGTGACAAGTTCGCCACGGGCGACCAGTGGTGGCAGGGCGAAGGCCGAGGCGCCGACAGCGGAGTCCACCGCCGTCACAGGTGCACCAGTAGCGCAGTCAGCCGAGGGAGCTGGGCTTGCCGAGTTGCGCTCGCTGTGGCCGGCCGTCCTCGACGCGGTCAAGGAGTACTCACGAGTTGCCTGGATGGTCTTCAGCGTCTCCGCACCGTTGTCGCTGCAGGACGGAGTACTTGCCGTCGGCATCGACAACGCGAACAAGGTGAGTAATGCCCGCGCGAGCGGCCATGACGAGCGCCTACGTCAGGCCATCATGGATGTTGTGCGCATTGACGTGCGCATCGACGTCGTGGTGGCCCCCGATGTGGCCGGTGTTTCGGCGGCGGGACCAACAGAAGCTGATATCCCCAGTCCCGATGACGCCGACGCCGAAGACGTGACGGGTGTGGAGTTGGCGATGCAGGCCCTGGGAGCAACGCAGATCGGGGAGATCGAGCACTCGTGATGTACGAAGGGGTGATCCAGGACCTCATCGATGAACTGGGTCGACTCCCCGGCATCGGTCCTAAGGGGGCGCAACGCATCGCCTTCCATATTCTCGCCGCTGATCCCGTCGACGTGGAGCGATTGTCCGCGGCCTTGATCGAGGTCAAGCGACAGATGCGCTTCTGTCAGATCTGCGGCAACGTGGCCCAGGAGGACCAGTGCCGAATCTGCCGTGATCCGCGGCGCGACCTAGCACTGATCTGCGTGGTCGAGGAACCCAAGGACGTCATCGCGATCGAACGGACCAGGGAGTTTCGAGGCCGGTATCACGTACTCGGCGGTGCGATCAGTCCAATAGACGGCGTGGGTCCGGATGATCTGCGAATTCGCGAACTCATGGCGCGGCTTGCGGACAACTCGGTGACCGAGGTGATTCTGGCGACCGATCCAAATCTCGAGGGTGAAGCGACCGCCTCCTACCTGGCCCGGTTGATCACCCCACTGGGGCTTGCGGTCTCCAGGCTTGCCTCCGGGCTTCCAGTCGGCGGTGATCTGGAGTACGCGGACGAAGTCACCCTGGGCAGAGCTTTCGAGGGACGCCGTCGACTGTCCTCCTAGGGCACGCGCACGACCGAGCGCGCTTGATCAGCTGCCCGTAGGATTTGCGCGTGTCCTTGATTGTGCAGAAGTTCGGTGGCTCCAGCGTTGCTGATGCGGCGAGCATCAAGCGGGTAGCGCGGCGCATCGTGGACACCAAGAAGGCCGGTCACGACGTCGTTGTGGTCGTATCGGCGATGGGCGATACCACCGATGAGCTCATCGACCTGGCCAACCAGGTGTCACCGCTGCCACCAGCACGCGAACTGGACATGCTCCTGACGGCTGGTGAGCGCATCTCCATGGCCCTGCTCGCCATGGCTATCTCAGACCTGGGAGCGCAGGCACGCTCGTACACGGGTTCCCAGGCAGGGCTCATCACCGACTCGACCCATGGCGCAGCACGCATTATTGACGTGACCCCTGGGCGGATCAGCGAGGCGCTCGTGCAAGGTGCGATCCCCATCGTGGCGGGCTTTCAGGGAGTTGCTCAGGACACCAAGGACGTGACGACCCTCGGACGGGGTGGATCAGACACCACCGCGGTGGCCCTAGCCGCGGCACTCGGCGCATCGGTCTGCGAGATCTACACCGATGTCGACGGAGTCTTCAGTGCGGACCCGCGTGTAGTGCCGAAGGCACGGCAGGTGCCGTTGATCACCTACGAGGAGATGCTGGAGCTCGCGGCGGCCGGTGCGAAGGTGCTCCACCTGCGCTGTGTGGAGTACGCCAGGCGCTTCGATCTACCGATTCATGTGCGGTCCTCCTTCTCTCAGCAGGAGGGGACCTTGGTGTTGTCGCCGGCGGCTGTGGCCGCCGCAATCGCGGAAGGACGAGCAGTGGAACAACCCATCATCTCCGGGGTCGCAGCAGATCTCAACGATGCCAAGATCACCGTGGTGGGAGTTCCGGATAAGCCCGGTGAGGCCGCTGCCATCTTCCGCGCACTTGCAGACGCCGAGGTGAACGTCGACATGATCGTGCAGAACGTCTCCGCGGCTGCCACCGGACGCACAGACGTCACCTTCACCTGCCCCAAGCCACGTGCCCAAGACGCCATGCGCGCCCTTGACCGGTCACGGGATGCCATCGGCTTTGAATCCTTGATCGTTGACGATCAGATCGCCAAGATCTCTCTCGTGGGTGCGGGTATGCGCACGCATCCTGGAGTCTCGGCAAAGTTCTTCGCCGCGCTTGCTGAGGCCAGCGTCAACGTCGAGATGATCTCGACCTCAGAGATTCGCATCTCCATCGTGACCCGCGCTGATGATGCGCACAACGCGGTTCGGGTAGTGCACAACGCCTTTGGCCTCGATGCCGATGGCGAGGCCGTGGTCTACGCGGGAACCGGCCGATGAAGCGCCCACCGGTCGTGGCGGTTGTTGGAGCCACCGGCCAAGTCGGCGGCGTGATGCTGCAGCTGCTGCAGGAACGTAGCTTCCCCATGGCTTCGCTGCGGCTTTTCGCTTCAGCTCGTTCGGCTGGGACAGAGATCGCCTTCGGTGGTCAGCAGATCACGGTGGAAGACGCGGCGACCGCTGACACCAGCGGTATTGACATCGCGCTGTTCTCGGCTGGTGGAGCCTCCTCCAAGGAATTGGCACCGAAGTTCGCCGCCGCGGGGGCCATCGTCATCGACAACTCATCGGCCTGGCGAATGGACCCCGAGGTTCCCCTGGTGGTGAGCGAGGTGAATCCGGAGCAGGTACATGTGGCTCCGAAGGGGATCATCGCCAACCCGAACTGCACCACCATGGCGGCGATGCCCGTACTGAAGCCGCTACACCAGGAAGCGAACCTGCGCAGGCTGATTGCCAGCTCCTATCAAGCAGTCTCAGGTAGCGGATTGGCTGGCGTACGCGAACTCCAGGATCAGGTGCTGGCAAGTCAAGGGCAGGACATCGCAGCGCTTACCTACAGCGGTTCCGCGGTGCGCTTCCCTGATCCGGTCAAGTACGTGCGCACTATCGCCTTTGATGTGGTGCCCATGGCAGGTAGCTATGCCTCCGATGACTCTGGGGAGACTGACGAAGAGCAGAAGTTGCGCAATGAGAGCCGCAAGATCCTGGGAATCCCAGACCTGGCAGTGAGCGGGACCTGCGTGCGGGTTCCTGTCTTCACGGGTCACAGCCTGGCAATCAACGCTGAGTTCGCCTCGCCGCTCTCCGTTGAGCGCGCTACCGAGTTGTTGAAGCAAGCCCCCGGAGTGGTCGTGACGGACGTTCCCACGCCGCTGCAGGCAGCCGGTGCTGATCCATCCTTCGTGGGTCGAATTCGCCAGGACTCCAGCGTGCCCGACGGTCGCGGACTTGCCCTATTCGTCAGCGGTGACAACCTGCGCAAGGGCGCCGCCCTCAATGCCGTGCAGATCGCAGAGCTCCTTTTGGCCTAGGCTTGCGCCCGGTGAAGCGGCCCTGGGGGACGTTGCGCCGGAGGTGAGTGCGCTAGTCGGCCAGAAAGCGAGGGAAATCGTGAACCGCAAGGTTGTCTGGAGATCAGTTGGCGGTAGGAATCGGGGCCTGGCGGCAGCGGCCGCAGTTCTGATTGGCCTCTCGCTCGCCGCCTGTGGTGGTGGCAGTCCTGAGGCGCGGTGTTTTGAGTTCGCACAAGGAACCTCTCGGGTCGTGGTGAAGGTTGAGTCGGCCCCGAACGCGGTGGAAGCTGAAGGTGGACAAATCACCGTCTACTCCTACCTTGACGGCGTCGAGGAGTTCGCGCCAGAGACCACAGTGGGTCGGCTTGAGGCAGACGCCTTCGTCTATGGCGACGGAACGCGCCTGGCAATCGACGAGGACTCCCTGACCTGGCCGACTGACAGCCTCCTGGAAGGCGCAGTGTTTACGGCGACGAGTTGCCCGTAGGTACCGGGTATCCGAAAGCCTCATAGTCGGCCGAGTAGATCTGCGCCACAGCGCCCAGGAGTTCTGGGTCGTAGTGCTCGTCGATTCGCGTCGACGCACCGGTGGAGTTCCGACAGTAGAACTCCTCGCGCAGATCCGGCACGCCGATGAGTTCGGCGATTCTCTGCCATGAGGCGTCCAGGTTTTCTAGGTGGATGATGGCGTCGTAGTCGATGAACGGCAGACCGAGTTGGTCGTATTGACGGCGCCAGTGTGGATCCTGTTCACGCGAAGTCTGTCGGCCAACCACGGTGATGAATTGAGCGAGGGTGATGTCGGAGGGTTCCCTCGGTGCCTGCGCACCGAGGGCCTCAAATACCGGGATCGCCTGCGGTAGGCCCTGGCGGATCTTCTCCAGGTAGGCCGAAAGAAGACGTGAGGCGGGGTCACGAACCACGGCGAACCTGCGGTATCTGCGACTGGTGAGCACCTCTTCCAGTAGTTCAGGTGGAAGTTGGAATGGCTTGATGAAGGGTGTCATGCGAGTGACGTCGTGCGGGCGCTCCTGCACGGCGACAACAGCCTGCTGATTTAGGCGAGCTGCTTCGACCCCACCCAGGGTTGCCTTCATCGTGCCGCATCCGGCCTTGGGTACCTCGATGTAGACATAGCGGTTTACCAGCGAGATGTGCGTGTGCCGATTGACTGATCGCCAACCAAGGGATGCGACGTATTGCCGCGTGACCTTGCCAAGGTCTTTGCGCAGGGGTCGACGGTCACCCGGATCGCGATGTGCACTCACGCCGATATCCGCCCTGTCGAAGAAGTCTCGGGTTTGTGGTCAGTTCCGATAACCGCGGTCACCGGTCGTGTGGCGAGGGACCGAGTGTTGCGGTCCCTCGCCGGATGGTCGGGGTGGCGGGATTTGAACCCACGGCCTCTTCGTCCCGAACGAAGCGCGCTACCAAGCTGCGCCACACCCCGAAAGCCCGCTGAGTCTATAACGACGACCTCGGCCCCTTGATCGTGCAAGTGGAATGAGGCTGATTGCTGCACCCTTAGCGCGCCACAAGAGTGAGCAGGCTCGCCTCCGGCGGGCAGGCAAAGCGAAACGGCGCATAGGGCGAAGTACCCAGTCCTGCCGAAACATGCAGTGCCGAACTCCTGCCACCTGCGCTGTGGGCACTCAGGCCGCGAGCACGACGCGTATCCAGATCGCAGTTAGTGACCAGTGCACCGACCCCTGGAATGCGTAATTGGCCACCGTGCGTGTGTCCGGCGAGTACTAGGTGCGCCCCGTCAGTCGCCATCCCGTCAAGGACACGCAGGTAGGGAGCATGGGTGATGCCGAGGGCGAGGTCGGCTCGATCGTCGAACGCCCCAGCAACGAGGGCGTAGTCGTCGCGGCTGATGTGCGGGTCATCGACGCCACGAATGTCGACATGCCGGCCATCGGCTTTCAGGACGTCGCGCGCATTGCTCAGATCGAGCCAGCCCGATTCGGTGAGGCCACGAACCAGGCTCGGCCAGTCGAGCTTTGCCCGGTTGGGCTCCAGTTGCGATGGACCACGCAGGTAGCGGGCTGGATTGATTACTCGCGGTGCGAAGTAGTCGTTGCTTCCCAACACGAAGGCACCTGGAAGTCGCAGCAGTGGACCCAGTGCGGCAAGTGCGGCGGGTATCGCATCCTGGTGAGCCAGAAAGTCACCCGTGGCGATCACCGCATCGGGGCGCAATTCGATGAGACTTGCCACCCAGTCGGCCTTGTTTTGCTGCCCGGGCAGCATGTGCAGGTCGGACAGGTGCAATAGGCGCAGTGCTGGCTGCCCGGGAGGAAGTACGGGGATCTCGAAGCGTCGCACCGTGAATCGCCGGGACTCCCAGTGGGCGTAGGCCAATGCGCCCAGACCCAGGGCACCGAGTGCCAGGGAGCCAGCCACGAGGGCCGAACCGCTGGTTGTGGTGCGCATAGAGCAATGGTCCCATGCCTTCGGCAGAATGGGGCCATGCCCGGAATGAAGGAGCAATTGCAGGCCAATCTGACCGCTGCGATGAAGGCTCGCGACGAACTGCGTGCGGCCACTCTTCGCATGGCGCTTGCGGCGATCACCAATGAGGAGGTCGCTGGAAAGCAGGCGCGAACGCTCAGCGATGAGGACGTGGTCGGTGTGCTGTCAAAGGAGGCGAAGAAGCGTCGGGAGGCAGCGGAGGCCTATCAGCAGGCGAATCGACAGGATCTCGCCGATCGCGAATTGGCCGAGCTCGCTGTTCTGGGTGAGTATCTGCCCCAACCACTGTCCCAGGATGAACTCACCGCCATCGTTAACGCTGCGGTCGCACAGGCATCAGCCGAGGGTGCAGCGGGCCCAGGGGCGCTCGGTGCGGTGATGAAGATCGTGCAGCCACAGGTCAAGGGTCGCGCTGATGGCGGCCAGGTTGCTGCGCTGGTGAAGCAGGCCCTTACGGGTTAGGTGGCTCCTCGGGGAGGGCCGGGGCATCCGGGCTGAAGTCCCCATCCGGCGTCTCACCCTCGATGGGAGCTTCGGGGTCGAAGTCTGATGAATCCTCAGGAGAGGCGTTCTCGAAGACGAACTCCTCCTCGCTGACTTCGGTGTCCTGTGAGTTCGCACCCGGCACGCTGGCCAGGCCCCGGCCCGGTCGCAACCCCCACTTCGATGCCAGCGAGAACTGCACCGGGTTGCTGCCTTCTAGGGCCGAGGTCATTGCTGACTTCCAGATCGGTCCGGGCAATGTTCCGCCGAAGACCTGCGCGTAATAGGTGTCGTTGATCTCCAGGTCCTTCATCGGGTATCGGAATCCACCCCGCGGATCACCCACCCAGACCGCTGCCGCCAGATCGGGCGTGAAACCACAGAACCAGACTGCGGCCGAGTCGTTCGTCGTACCGGTCTTGCCTGCTGCTGGTCGATCAGCAAGCGACATCCGTGCACCGGTACGGCCTTGGATCGGTCCATCGACGACATAGGTGAGCAGAGCGGTAACCGAATCGGCAACCTCCTCGCTGACGACCTGGGTGCAGTCGATCGGCGGGACCGGCACGGCGGCGCCGTCACGATCACGGATATCCAAGATCACTCGGGGTGCGCAGTATTGACCATGGGCGGCAAAGCCGGCGTACGCCGCAGCCATCTGCAGCGGCGTGACCTCCATGGTGCCCAGCGTGAACGATGGCACCCGCAGCAGCGGTTCACCACTGCCTCGGAACACACCCATCTCCTCAGCAATCTCCACTGGGCGGCAGAGACCCGTGCGTTCCTCAATGGCCATGAAGTAGGTATTGATCGAGTAGGCGGTGCCTTGAGGCATGGCGAAGGTGCCCTGACCGGTGGAGTTTCGCACCGTCACCGGTGGGAACGGTATGCCGGTCTCGCACTCCTTGAATTTGGTGAAGGTGGCCGGACTCGGTGAGCGGATGGGCTCGAACGGTGAGATACCAGCCTCGAGTGCCGCAGCCAAGGTAAACACTTTGAATGTCGACCCGGCCTGCATGCCGATCGTGCCGCCGTGCTGACGGTCCACGTTGTAGTTGTAGGTGGTGTTGCCGACTCCGGATGTCCCCCAGCGACGGTTCTGCGCCATTGCGATGACGTTGCCGGTTCCCGGTTCCACCATGCTGATTGCGGCAGCCTTCTTGCTTGGATCTTCGATGGGAATCGTCGACGTGACTGCGTCGAATGCACCGGCTTGGGCTTTGGGATCCAGTGTGGTGCGAATGATGTAGCCACCTCGCCGCAAGAACGCCTCGCGCGCCTCCGGGGTGTCGCCGAATGCCGGATTATTGCGGATGGTCTGCAGTACGTAGTCGCAGAAGAAGGGAGCCTCACTGGTGGTGCAGCCATTGGTCGCTGCTGTGGGACGTACGAGAAGGCTCATCGGCACACGCTGGGCCTTCTCAGCATCCTGCGGGGAGATGAAACCAACTTCCGCCATGCGCCGCAGGACTACGTCACGACGCTTTTGCGACAGTTCCGGGTTGCGAAGCGGATCGAAGGCCACCGGCTGTTGCACGATGCCGGCCAGGGTCGCAGCCTCCGGCAGTGTCAGTTCGGCTGCGGTCTTGGAGAAGTAGCGACGGGCCGCTGCCTCGACACCGTAGGCGCCAGCGCCGAAGTAGACGATGTTCAGGTATCGCTCGAGGATCTCAGCTTTGTCGAAGCGTCGTTCCAGGGCGAGGGCAAAGCGCACTTCCCGCAACTTGCGAACCGTGCTCTGACCACGCGCGGCCTGCAGTTCCTCAGCGGTGGTTGCTTGGTTCACCAGCACGTTCTTGACGTACTGCATGGTGAGCGTTGAAGCACCCTGTTGCACGCCCCCGGCAGAGGTGTTGCGCGCGAGAGCGCGGACTGCTCCACGAATATCAAAGCCGTAGTGGTCCAAGAACCGGGCGTCCTCAATCGCGACGATGGCCTGGCGCATCGCGGGAGAGACAGCCGTCAGTGGAACCTCCTCGCGATTCTGGTAGTACAGCGTGGCCAAGGGAGAACCATCGGCAGCGAGGATCAGTGTGCGCTGCGGAAGTGGCGGCGTTTCAATATCGTCAGGAAGGTTCTCGAATGCCTGCGCGAGGTTGCGCGCACCGGCGCCAGCTCCTCCCACAAATGGCAGAGCGATGGCCGCACTGATTACGCCGGCCAGGATGCCGACGAGCAGAAGCAGGCTCAACCGACCGAGAGCGGCACGGCGCCCCCGGTTACCAGCTGCTCTGCGCACCATCATCAGACGCCAGCGTAGGTGGGCGGGTTCCCCATGGCGCCCCGGAAGTATAGTTCTAAAGAATGAGTTTAAACTAGTTCTTTTGAACCTAGAGGGACGGATTCGGGCGGCGTACCGTCCGGCGAACGGGACAGCCACTCACCGTGGTGACTGACCGGAGGAGGGAATAACCGCAGATGTTTGATCACGACTGGGCGGCAAAGGCCGCCTGCCGTACTGCCGACCCGGACACCCTCTTCGTGCAGGGTGCAGCCCAGAATCGAGCGAAGGCCATCTGTGCGGGATGCCAGGTGCGCACCGAGTGCCTGGCTGATGCCCTGGACAACCGTGTGGAGTTCGGGGTGTGGGGTGGCATGACAGAGCGGGAGCGCAGGGCGCTGCTGCGGCGACGACCCAATGTGACGAGTTGGCGGCACCTGCTGCAAACCGCGCAGAGCGAGTTCGAGCGCCAGACGATCCTCACCGGTCGGTCCGTCCGAGCCTCCTAGGGATTCGCTGGGGGGATCCCTAGCTGGGCACTCTTGGCCCGACACTCCTGGATAGGAGGTCGCCCACGGCGCGCAGGCCCGGCAGGTCATGAACGTCCTCAGCGAGAGCCGGAACGCTGGCCTGTGGCACCTTGGGATGCGCCGCGCTGAACCGCTGGGTGAGTCTGCGTTGACGCTCAGCAATGCGCACGCGCTCAGCATGCAATCGCAGCAACGCCGCCGTTAGGGCACCCGGCTCAGAGCGAGCGTCGATACGCTCGGCCGCCGCTGCCGCCTGCTCCGCGGAAAGCTTGGGGTCGATGACCTCCTGCATGCGATTGAGTACAAGGCCGGCCAACGGCATTGATTCAGTGCGTAAACGATCGACAAAATAGGCCGCCTCACGTAGGGCATCTGGTTCCGGTGCCGCGATGACGATGAAGCTCGTCCCCGGATCCTTCAATAGGGCGTAGGTAGCGTCAGCGCGCTCACGGAAACCACCGAAGGTGGTGTCGATAGCGGCGATGAACGACCCGATATCGAGCAGTACCTGAGCACCCAGGATCTTGTTGAGAACTGAGGTAAACAGGCCGAAGCCCACCGCTGCGATCCGACCGATACCACGCCCGGCACCACGTGCCGGGGCGGTCAGGATGCGAATGAAGCGCCCATCGAGGAAGGACCCAAGTCGTGTGGGAGCGTCAAGGAAATCCAGCGCACTTCGCGACGGCGGTGTGTCGACCACGATGAGGTCCCAGGTGCCCTCACTGTCCGCCTTGGCGCGCAGTTGGCCGAGTTTCTCCATCGCCATGTATTCCTGCGTTCCGGCAAACGATGACGACAGTGCTTGGTAGAAGGGGTTTTCCAGGATGGCCTGCGCGCGTTCTGGGTCTGCGTGTGCTTCGACGACCTCGTCGAAGGTGCGCTTCATATCAAGCATCATCGCGTGCAGGCTGCCCTGTGAATCGCGCGCTTCGGTGCCGACAACCAACCGAGGAGTGTTGTCTAACTGATCAAGGCCCATGGCCTGCGCCAGTCTGCGCGCCGGATCGATGGTCAGTACGCAGACATTTCGGCCATGCTCAGCGGCTCGAAGCCCAATTGCTGCCGCAGTGGTGGTTTTGCCAACGCCACCTGCTCCCGTGCAGACGATGATGCGAGTGGTGGGATCGTTGATGAGTTGGTCGATATCCAACGGCGGTATGTCACGCTGCATGGACCCACCCACTGCGCATGGTCTCAGCCAGGATGTACAGCGCCCCGATGTCGATTCCATCAGCCAGAAGTGGCAGATCGACGATGGGCATACCCAGCGTCGTCAATCGCTGGCGCTCACGTTGTTCTAGGTCGATGCGCTGCACGTGATCCACCGCCTCCTGCACCAACCCGGCCACGACGACATCGGTGTCGGTACCAGCCATCGTCGAAGCGATGACCTGACGCATCTCCGCTAGTGGCAGCACGCCCGCGCGAGCGGCATCCATCTGAGCAGGGGTGAGCATGGGTGGCCGTGACATGTTGACGAACAGGTCACCGACCGGCAGTCCCGCTGCCCGGAGCTCGGCAACACCGTCGATGGTTTCCTGAACCGGCATCTCTTCCAGGATGGTGACCATGTGAACCTTGGTGTGCTCCGAGGCGATGACACTCATCACCAATTCGGCATGGTTATGAATGGGCCCCACTCGGGCCAGCCCAGAAACCTCCGCGTTCACATTGAGGAACCGCGTGATCCGCCCGGTAGGCGGGCCATCAAGAACCACGGCGTCATAGGCGTCGGGTAAGCCCTTATCGCGCCGACGCACGACTTCGCAGGCTTTGCCGGTGAGCAACACATCCCGCAGGCCTGGTGCGATGGTGGTCGCGAAATCGACTGCGCCCATGCGGCGTAGTGCTGATCCCGCCTTGCGCAGGTTGTAGAAGATCTCTAGATAGTCAAGCAGTGCCTCGCCCGGATCCACGGCCAGTGCCCAGACCTCGCCGCCATCAAGGGCGACTGCGACGCGGCGTTCCTCGTAGGGCAGCGGCGGCGTGTCAAAGAGCTGTGCGATGCCCTGACGTCCCTCAACTTCCATCAGCAACGTTCGCTGCCCGCCGGCTGCCAAGGCCATGGCCAAAGATGCGGCCACCGTCGTCTTGCCGGTACCCCCTTTACCGGTGACCACGTGGAAGGTGGTCGCCGGAGCGGAGCCTGAGGTACTCACCAAGGAAGCCTAGACCGCATCCGCCGCCTTGCCAGTCTCGAGCGCAGCGCTACTGTCATGGCATGACGCGATGGGAGTACGCCACGGCGCCGCTGCTGGTCCATGCCACGAAGCAGATCCTGGATACCTGGGGCCAGGACGGCTGGGAGTTGGTGCAGGTAGTCCCAGGTCCCAACCCAGAGAGCATGGTCGCCTATTTCAAGCGACCCGTTTCGGGGTGACCTGGTGAACGTGCAGCAACGCCTTGAGGCATTGGGCATCACCCTGCCGGAGGTCGTTCCTCCGGTTGCCTCGTACGTACCAGCTGTTCGTAGCGGCAACCTGGTCTTCACGTCCGGGCAGATTCCCCTGGTCGATGGTGAAGTGCCACTCACCGGCAAGGTCGGTGGTGCTGTCTCCGCGGAACAGGCGAGTGATCTGGCCCGGATCTGCGCACTCAACGCACTGGCCGCACTCACCACGGTGATCGATCTGGACCAAGTGGTGCGCGTAGTCAAGGTGCTCGGCTTCGTGGCCAGTGAACCGCACTTCACCGCCCAGTCATCCGTCGTCAACGGCGCGAGCGACCTGCTGAAGCAGGTCTTCGGCGATGCCGGGGCCCATGCTCGCTCAGCGGTCGGTGTTGCCGTGCTGCCGCTGGACTCCCCGGTTGAGGTCGAGTTGGTGGTTGAGGTTCACGACTGATCGGTAGGACGATGGCTGAGTCACCGGTAGCAGCTGCACCTGCGGCGACGGTGCTCGTCCTGCGTGATGGCGATCAAGGACCGGAGCTGTTCATGATGCGCCGGGTGGACTCCATGCCGTTTGCCCCAGGGATGTACGTCTTTCCGGGCGGACGTCTTGATCGCGAAGACCATCAACCAATGCCGAAGGTGGATTCACCGGCCCTCATTGATGCGCTGGGTCGTTCCACGGTCACACCTGCGCAACTGTGGGCCCTGCTGCACTGCGCTGAGCGCGAGGTGCGCGAGGAGGCCGGAGTCGCGATCACGGTTGACGACCTGACACTGGTCGGGCGCTGGGTCACGCCGGAATTCGAGTCACGCCGGTACGACGTGCACTTCTTTGCGGCACATCTGCCTGAGGGCCAGGTTCCCTATTCCGCGTCGTCGGAAACCGACCTAGCAGGCTGGTTCACGCCGGATCACTGCCTGCAGGCCTTCGCCAACGGCAGCATGCCGATGTTGCCCCCGACGTTGGCCATGCTCGCCTCATGCGCCGGACACCGCAGTTCGACCGAGTTGCTCAAGTCACTGGGGTCCACTCAGGTGCGGCCCTACCTACCGCGGCCGCTGGGTGGCGATCGTGAGATCTGGTGCATAGTCGACGCAGAGACCAACGAGGTTCTGGTTCCACGGATTCGTCGCCCGCATGCCCGGGAGTCCAATGCAGGTCCGTTACCGGCGGGGCTGACGTGAGCGGACTACTACTGCCCGGTGGTCAGGGGCCGTGGTTCGGCGGTGCCGTTGATGGCCATGACGGTGTTCAACTCTTCTGCGTCCTGGCACCGAACGCCTCACCCATGACGCTGGACGGCACGAACACCTGGATCATTCCCAGGAACGGCGTCGCCCTCGTCGTGGACCCTGGGCCCGAGGATCCCAGCCACCAGCGGGCAATCGAGCAGCAACTCATCGCACTCGAAGTTGAGGTTGCCGGCATCGTCTTGACCCACGCCCATCCCGACCATGCCGAGGGAGCGCAAACCTGCGCGCAGCGATGGCGGGTCCCCATTCACGATGCACACCGCAATTCGCCGCGCAGTCGGCTGAACTGCGGTGGACTCGAGGTCGACATCCTGCCCACCCCAGGCCACACAGCGGACAGCGCCTGCATTCGTATCGCTCAGGGCCGACTGCTCCTCACCGGAGACACGGTGCTGGGCAGGGGAACTTCCGTGGTGGCGTGGCCCGACGGAGACCTGGGTGACTACTTGGAGAGCCTCGCGCTGCTGGGCGAAGTTGCCCAGGACGTTGATCAGTTGCTGCCCGGACACGGTCCGGTGCTGACGGAGCCTTCGCAGGTGCTTGCCGCTTACCGCGAGCATCGGTTGCGTCGTCTCGACGAGGTGCGTGCCGCGCTGGCTGCTGGTGCGCGCACGCCCGCCGAGGTCGTCGCAGCGGTTTACGCGGATGTGCCGCGCGCCCTTTGGCCGGCTGCCGAACAGAGCGTGCGGGCGCAATTGGCCTATCTGTCGGCCTGAGCTTTTTGTCGGCGCCAGGATGCTGGCCGGACTTAGCGGGCTCGGCGGCCCAGACGCTCGATGTCGGTAACCAGGACCTGGCGCGACTCCAGACGAATCCAGCCGCGTTGGGCAAAATCTGCCAGAGCCTTGTTCACGGTCTCTCGCGAGGCACCGACCAGTTGCGCCAACTCCTCCTGGGTCATGTCGTGGGTGACTAGTAGCCCTTCGGTCGTCACGGTGCCGAACTTTTCGCCAAGTTCCATCAGGGCTTTGGCGACTCGGCCTGGCACGTCGGAGAACACGAGATCCGCCATGGCTTCGTTGGTGCGGCGTAGCCGACGCGCCAACGCCTGGAGGAGCGTGGCCGCCACCTCCGGTCGCCCGGTCAGCAGGGGTGCCAGCTGATCGTTACCCAGTCCGATCACCCGCGCGTCGGTTAACGCGGTAGCTGAGGCGGCTCTGGGACCTGGGTCGAACAGGCTGAGTTCGCCGAACATTTCCCCGGGCCCGAGCACTGCGCCCAGGGCTTCCCGGCCGTCGGCTGAGGTTTGGCCAAGCTTCACCTTGCCATCCAGGATCACGTAGAGGCGGTCACCGGGTTCGCCCTCGGCGAAAAGGACCTCGCCCTTGCTCAGGCCAACTTCGATCATCGTTGCGCGCAGGGCCTCAGCACCAGCCTCGTCCAGGGCGGCGAACAGCGGCGCCTGTCGTAACGCGTCGTCCACTGTGCCTCCTGGATTCTTCCGCGACCGAACCCCCTCATTGTTACGCATCGTGGCAAACCGCCGATCAGCGGTGCACCAGTGGGCAGGAGTACGCACTTACGCTGCAGGGGTGACGGATTCCCAGGACGCGCGGGCCGACGCTCAAGCGATCCTGCGGATTCTGCAACGTACCTATCCGGATGCTCGCTGTGAACTTGATTTCGAGAGCCCCTTGCAACTGCTCGTTGCCACGATCCTGAGTGCCCAGTGCACCGATCAGCGAGTCAATCGAGTGACACCTGCACTATTCGAGCGCTATCCGACGGCCCAGGATTACGCGTCGGCCCAACTTGCCGACCTGGAAGTGTTGATCGCACCGACCGGTTTCTTTCGCCAGAAGGCAGCTACCCTGCGGGCCCTTGGTGACGCGCTCTGTGTCGAGTTCGGTGGCGAGGTGCCGAACACCTTGGAGGACCTCGTGCGGCTGCCCGGTGTTGGCCGCAAGACCGGCAATGTCGTCCTAGGGGAAGCCTTTGGAATCCCAGGGATCACGGTTGACACCCACGTTGCTCGACTCGCCCGTCGGTTCGGCTGGACCAGCAAGAACGACCCGGTGAAGATCGAGCAGGACCTTGCCGACCTGTTCCCGCCCAAGGACTGGACGCGCATGTCTCAATTGGTGATCTGGCACGGCCGGCGCTGCTGTCATGCACGCAAGCCTGCCTGCGGTGCCTGCAGTGTTGCCGAACGCTGCCCCTCCTTTGGCGAGGGACCAACTGAGCCAGAGGTAGCCGCGCGACTCATCAAGGATCGAGGTCGCGCGTGAGCCGTCCGGAACAGTGGGAACGCTCGGCGCAGGTGGACGATTCGCCGAACCTGCCTGACTGGTTGCAGCCAGTTGCTGAAGCCGCACGCGGTATGCACGTTGATGACATCACGCGCTTCGCACCCGAACACGGCGAGGGGCGCCCCGCAGCCGTACTTGTGCTCTTCGGGGATACGCCCGATCTGTTGTTGATTCAGCGAGCTCATGACCTGCGATCCCACTCCGGGCAGCCAGCATTCCCGGGCGGGGCAATTGAGCCGCAGGATGACGGCCCCAGGGCAGCCGCGGTGCGAGAGGCCGTTGAGGAGACTGGTGTCGATGCACGCGGGATCGAGGTGTTCGGACAGCTGCCGGACCTATCCCTGCCGGTGACCGGATACGTGGTGACACCGGTCCTTGCCTGGTGGCGTCAGCCGTCGGCGGTCTTCGCGGCCGATCCGCGCGAGGTGATGAGCGTGCACCGCGTCGCGATCGCGGACTTGGTGAACCCAGAGAATCGATGTCGAATCCGACACCCATCCGGGTACGTGGGTCCGGCCTTCCTCGTGCAGAACATGGTGGTCTGGGGATTCACCGCAGGCATCATCGCGGGAATCCTCGAACGCGCCGGGTGGGCCCAACCCTGGGATGCCTCACGCGTCATACCACTTGATGTAGGTGCGTGAATGACGTGAGCCTGTCCCTGCCCGCCTTCGCGCCGATCGACTGGGTGCTCATCGGTGTGGTCCTGGGCTTTGCCTGGATTGGCTGGCGTCGTGGCCTTCTGGTCAGTGCCCTGTCATTCGTCGGTTTCGTCGGTGGAGCTCTAGCCGCTGCCTTTGGACTGCCGGTCTTCGTGCAGGCCCTTGGACCAGGAACCGGGCGAGCCCTCGCCCTGGGTGCCGGCATCCTGCTTGCCGCACTAGCAGGGCAGTTCCTCCTGGGTCTGGTTGGTCAGCGGTTACGCGCTGGTGTGCACTGGCAACCAGCGCGGTTCCTCGATGCTGCCGGTGGTGCGGTGCTGAGTATCGCCGCACTGGCAATGATCGCCTGGATCGTCTCCAGTGCACTGGCTGGCCTACCACGACATCCGGTCACCGAACAGGTGCGTAACTCCCAGGTACTCCTCGCACTGGATGCCACCGTCCCAGACGTGGTGCGCGACGCCTTCACCGGACTGCGGGATAGCGTCGATGCATCGTCACTACCGCAGGTGTTCTCCGGTCTTGCCGAGTTCCAAGGACCACAGGTCGATGCGCCAGATCCTGCCGTGACGAAACTGCCGGTCATCGATCGCGCCAACGCATCAGTGCTGCGAATCAACGGTAGGGCCTGCGGTGTGCAATCCCGCGGATCCGGGTTCGTCTTCGATCCGGGGTTGGTGCTGACCAATGCGCATGTCGTCGCCGGAGTGGACCGGGTTCGAGTCGACGGCAACGGTGAAACGCAACGCGCCAAGGTGGTGTTCTTTGACCCTCGACTCGATCTGGCAGTGCTGGCGCTACCCACAGATGATGCTCCCGCGTTGCCGTGGAGCGGTTCGCTACCGCAGTCGGGGCAGGATGCGGTGGTTCTCGGCTATCCGGACGGCGGCGGACTGCAAGCCAGTAGCGCCCGCGTGCGTGGAACGCTGGTTGCGCGAGGGAACGACATCAACGGTAGATCCGGGGTCGAACGCGAGGTGATTGCCTTTCGCGGTGCTCTGCGACCTGGCTCGTCGGGGAGCCCATTGCTCAGCGCTGAGGGCGAAGTGCTGGGCATGGTCTTCGGTCGCGGTCTCGGGGAGCAGGAGACCGGGTACGCCATCACCGGTGAACAGCTGCGCTCAGTGTTGATGCGCAGTAACGACGCCGATGGTGCCACGGGTACTGAGCCCGGTCCGGTGTTCGATTCACGTGGGGTCGATACCGGCGACTGCCGACCCTGACTCACTTGACCCGAGCACATCCAACAGTCCCGCCAATGCACGTGACCCCACCTGATTGGCACCGCGAGCGTTACCGCGTGCGGCGTGGGTGATTGCCGCGCCCCATTGCGCCAGGGCCTGCCACAGTGCACGTTCCTGCTCTGGGCAGCACCGCCAGCGTTGCTCGAACACCTCGTGCACATGGAATGGCAGATCCTGCTCGAGGTAGTAACGCGCGAGGGTGATTGCCTCGGCACTGCTGATTGA
>CAZKFI010000012.1:18311-42123 GCA_964551975.1 uncultured Bifidobacteriaceae bacterium
GATCCTGCTCGAGGTAGTAACGCGCGAGGGTGATTGCCTCGGCACTGCTGATTGATTCCCGTTCGGGAACCTGCGGAAACGCGTGTTCGCTGGCATCGGTACCGCGTAGGGGGCGCCCGAGACGGTCGCGGTGATCATTCTTCATCAGTATCAGTTCTTTACATCGTCATCGTTGTTCATCGTGTTCTACTCATCGTGAGCTACTCATCGTGAGCTACTCATCGTGAGCTGGTCTAACCAATCGAGCAGGGTACGCGTGAAGACAGCTGGTGATTCTTCGTGGGGGAAGTGCCCGGTGGGCAGTTCGTGGAAGTCGAATGCCGCAGAGGTGTAGTCCACGCCACCCGGGCAGCTACTCGCCAGCACCATGGGGTCAGCACTGCCATGCACCTGCAGCACGGGAACATTGATGATGCCACGCATCGCACGTTGGTATCGGCGGCCATCGGCACGCGGGATGGAGCGCACCGACCAGCGGTGATACTCGATTGCGGTATGCGCCGTAGGCCAACGCAGGAATGCTGACTGGAACCAGGCACGCTGCTCGATCTGCGTGTCACCAACCTGTTCGCTCAGCCAGTCTGGATCGGCAGACCACGCGGCGAGTAACTCGCCCACACGCTCGCCGTTGTTTCGGGTCAGGGAGCGCTCGGGGAGGAAGGGAAGTTGAAAACTGAGTACATAACCCAGGCGACTGAGCTGTTGCCAGCGCCAGGCTGCTCGCCGCAGGACTCGTGGATGCGGTGCGCTCACCGCGATGACGGCGCGAGTCACCTCCGGCTGGAGTACCGGCATGGACCAGGCCAGCAGACCACCCCAGCCATGCCCGACGATGACTGCCTGCCGCTCCCCCAAGCACTCCAAGACGGCGGCTACGTCCTGGCACAGGGTGAAGGGGTCGTAGCCATGTGGCGTGTGGTCCGATCCGCCGTAGCCGCGCAGATCCATCGCGATCGCGCGATAGCCCGCATCGGCCAGCGCACTGATCTGTCGCCGCCAGGTCCACCAGAATGCCGGGAATCCGTGCAGGAGCAGTACGGCAGGTCCCTCACCAGCTTCGACGACATGGAAGCGAGCGCCGTTTGCCGCAACGGTGCGATGTTCCCAAGGACCTGCCGCATGGATCGCCAGGTCCGGTTCCACGAAGGGCACCGTCTGTCAGCCGCCCGACGGTGGTGGAACGAGTGCAGCCGCAGTGGCTTGGAGTTGCTGCACCGACTTCAGCGGAGCCCGCAACTGCTTGAACTGCTGCCAGGCAGCCAGACCGCACCCAACCGCTCCAAGGAGCAGCACCATGCCAACGATGAGGAAACCCGCCCACAACGGCAACCCGAGGGCGACCAACACCAGCGCGAACGTGACCAAGAGAAACACCCCAGCCTGAGCCAGGAGTGCCACGGCGATCAAGCCAAACAGGGTGAAACCCTGAATTCGCGTTGCGCGAGCACCGATCTCTGCCTTGGCCAGATTGAGGTTGGCCTCAAAGAGGCGCTTGGCATCGAGGATCGCCTGGTTGATCAGTGCCGAGAAGCTTGCGCTTGCGGCATCTGCATTGCGGGTGGAATCTGACATGGCTTGCCTCCTGCGCGTCAGGCTACCGGTCGGTCGGCTGCTGATACACGTCCGGGATTCCATCCCGATCCTCATCGCGCTCCTCAACGGCAGCCACCTGGGCGTAGTGCCGATTGCGGCTGATGAGAGCCAGGCTGGCAAGCCCTGCGGCAACAACCGAGGCCAGGAGCACTGCCGTCTTGGCCGAATCCAGCAGGTTGGTGCTGGACTCGTAGGCCAGTTCAGTGATGAGCAGCGCAACGGTGAAACCAATACCGGCAAGCAGGCCGATCGCGCCGACGTCGCGCCAACCGATCGTCGGATGCAGACTCGCCCTGGTGAATCGCGCCGTCAGCCAGGTGGCGCCGACGACGCCAATGGGCTTGCCCAACACCAGGCCGAGGAGTACGCCGATCGCCACAGGTGACGCGACCGCGGCAGCAAGTCCGATGGATCGTAGATCGACGCCGGCTGCGCAGAAGGCGAAAATCGGCACGGCGATTCCGGCACTGAGCGGATGGATACGCCTGTTGAGCCGATCAGCAGGTGAGGTGTCCTCGCCGGGATCCAGACGGACCCGAGTGAGCAGTCCGAAGGCGACTCCCGCGACTGTTGCATGCACACCGGAATAGAAGGTGCAGGTCCATCCGAGGATGGCTAGTGGTACGTAGAGCCATGGTGTGGTGATGCGTGCCCGCTGCGCTGCGGCATAGAGCAGCAGGCAGCCCACGGCGGCAAGGAACCACCAGGGTTGGAACTTCTCCGAGTAGAACACTGCGATGACGGCAATGGCCCCGAGGTCATCCACCACCGCCAGTGTGAGAAGGAATGCGCGGAGGGCGACGGGAAGACTGCGACCGATCACCGCCAGAACGGCGAGGGCAAATGCGATGTCGGTCGCCATGGGAATTCCCCACCCGGAGGTACTGCCCCCCACCATCACTAGGTTGACGATGACGAAAATGACCGCGGGTACCACCATGCCGCCAAGGGCTGCAGCCGCCGGTACGACGGCCTCGCGCAGCCGAGACAGTGAGCCAAGAACGAGTTCGTGCTTCAGTTCCAAGCCGACGATGAAGAAGAAAATTGCGAGCAGGGCATCAGCGGCCCAGACCCCCACCGGCAGTTGCAGCCCAACCGGGATTGACCCAATGTTCGCCGGTCCGATCGGCGCATCGACGATGGCGGTGTAACTGGCCCCCGCCGGAGAGTTGGCCCAGATCAGTGCAACGGCTGCGGCGACTAGCAGGACCGCCCCGCCCACGGTCTCGTCCCGCAGCTGGTTGAGCAGCCAACCTCGCTGGAGCAGGGTTGGCCGCCCGAGAATCACGCGTCCGGCCACACCGTGATGCTGCCACGTTCAGCCGATCAGGTATAGCTGAGTCTCACGATGCTGCTCAGTCCTCTGACTGGTTGCTCTCCAGCCCGGTCGCGATGAGGTTCATCACGGTCGGATCCGCCAGCGTGGTGGCGTCCCCGAGTTCGCGATGCTCTGCGACATCACGGAGGAGTCGGCGCATGATCTTGCCCGAACGAGTCTTGGGTAGTTCGGCGACGACGAGGATCTGACGCGGCTTTGCAATGGGTCCGATCTCGCGGGCGACGTGATCGCGCAGTTCCTTGGCCACACCGGGCCCGTCCTGACTGCCTGCGCGCAGGATCACGAAAGCAACGATGCCCTGACCGGTCATCTCGTCATTGGCGCCGACCACGGCTGCTTCGGCAACCATCGGGTGCGAGACCAGCGCCGACTCGACTTCAGTTGTGGAAATTCGGTGACCGGAGACGTTCATGACGTCGTCAACCCGTCCCAGCAACCAGATGGCACCGTCATCGTCCAACTTGGCGCCGTCGCCTGCAAAGTAGTACTGGGGCCAGCGTGACCAATAGGTTTCCACGTACCGCTGGTCATCGCCCCAGATTCCGCGAAGCATTGATGGCCAGGGTTCAGTGAGTACGAGATAACCACCCGAACCATTCCCCACCGGGGTGCCTGCGTCATTGACCACTGCTGCGCTGATGCCAGGGAGCGTGCCCATTGCGGAACCCGGCTTGCAGACCGTGACACCGGGCAGCGGTGAAATCATGATCGCGCCGGTCTCGGTCTGCCACCAGGTGTCCACGATGGGAGTGCGGCCGCCACCGATGATGTCGCGGTACCAGATCCATGCCTCGGGGTTGATCGGCTCTCCAACTGAGCCGAGTAGTCGAAGTGAGGAAAGGTCCTTGCCCAGGGGCAGATCATCACCCCACTTCATGAAGGTGCGGATCGCGGTTGGGGCGGTGTAGAAGATCGTCACGCGATGGCGTTGAACGATGTCCCAGAAGCGATCCTTGGTCGGTGTGTCCGGAGTGCCCTCGTAGATGACCTGCGTGACCCGGTTGGCCAGCGGCCCGTAGACGATGTAGGAGTGTCCAGTGACCCAGCCGATATCTGCGGTGCACCAGTAGATATCGGTGTCGGGCTTGAGGTCAAAGACGTTGCGATGCGTGAATGATGCCTGGGTGAGATAGCCACCGGAAGTGTGCAGGATGCCCTTGGGTTTTCCGGTTGTGCCTGAGGTGTAGAGAATGAAGAGCGGATGCTCGCTATCGAAAGCCTCCGGCTGATGTTGGGTGGATTGACGCTCGACGTAGTCGTGCCACCAGAGGTCTCGTCCCTCAACCATCGACACCGGGCTGCCTGTCCGGCGTACGACGAGGACGTGCTCAACGCTGGGGGTTTGTGCCACCGCCTCGTCGACTGCGGGCTTCAACGGCATAGCCGAACCACGCCGATTCTGGCCGTCTGCGGTAATCACCAGTCGCGCAGCGGCATCCTCGATTCGGCTGCGCAGGGCTTCCGCGGAAAAGCCGGCGAATACCACTGAGTGGGGGGCGCCGATGCGTGCGCAGGCAAGCATCGCAATCACCGCCTCGGGAATCATCGGCATATAAATGGCGACGCGATCACCCGCTGTGACGCCGAGTTCGGTGAGCGCGTTTGCGCAGCGGCAGACCTCATCCTGTAACTCGGCGTAGGTGACATCCCGACGGTCTCCGGGCTCACCCTCAAACCGAAGGGCAACCTGACTGCCGTGACCGGCGGCGACGTGTCGATCTACGCAGTTCACGGCAACGTTCAGACGTCCACCGATGAACCACTTGGCAAATGGCGCCTTCGACCAATCGAGCACCTCGGTGAAGTCGGTCTCCCATTGCAGCATGCGAGCCTGGTCCGCCCAGAAGTTCAGGCGATCCTCGGCTGCATCCGCATACATGGCCGCTGTGGCATTGGCCTGGGCGGCAAATGCGGGTGGGGGTGGGAACTCGCGGGTCTCGGCGAGCAGGTTCTCCAAGGCGTCATGATCCACAGGCACATGCTGCCAGCCCGCAGGCTTAGATGGGGTGTGGTGGAGCCAACTCGTGGTCGCTCAAAGGCAGTAGGGCCGGACCCCGTGGATCCACTCCTACTGCTCGCCGACCTGCCCGGAGTTCGAGCGTCAATTGATCAGGCACGCACAGCCATCGATGCGGTCCTGTGGAACCGGCAGATTCGAGCCCGTGCCGCCCAGACCGCCCAGTACTCACTGACTGCAGGTGCTCGCGCCTCGGCAGCCATCGACGGCGCCGACCTCGTTATGCCCGATGAGTCCCCGATGGGCCGGGTACTGGACGCCGCATTGGCAGTGACAGCACTCGCCGCCCGCAGCGAGGGTCAGTGGGGTGCCGCGCCACTGCAGGTCCTGGCAGCAATGCATGCCCAGGTAGCCCGGGCGATGGGCAGTTCCAGTGAGCCGGGTCGGCCACGTAGCACCGAACTGGCCGATGATCCGCTCCGGCTGGGCGCCTTACCGGCGGCTGCGGAGGTACCTGGACGCTTGGCTCTGCTGAGTTCGGTGCTGACCCGCTCCGATGGCGCCGCAGCGCTGGTTGTTGCCGGTGTGGTGCATGCCGAGTTGCAGGCCCTTCGGCCCTTTCCTGAAGGCTCAGGCCTGATTGCCCGGGCAGCGGTGCGCTGCACCCTGGCGCAGCGTGGTGTTGACCCTGCGCTCTTCACGATCCCGGAGTTGGGCATGTCGATGATGGGTCGACCCGCGTACGTGGCAGCGGTACGGGCTTACCTGGGTGGCACCGCTGAGCAGATGGGGGAATACCTGGTCTGGTTCGCCCAGGTCTGCCGCATTGGTGCTCAGGTCGCCGAGCAACAACTGGATCGGTAGTTGGGGTCGAGCACCAGGTCGGAACGGTCAGAAGGGCGCCGTCTGCCGACTGAGTTTGCGTCGAGCAAACCATGCGATCCCTACGGCGAGTGAAACGAGTGCAACACCCGCGCCCGCGGCAACCGCTGCTCGCTTCGGCTCGATCGCTCGCCGTAGCGCGACCGGGCGAGCGAAGTCCAGAATCGGCCAATCGCGATCAGTGGCGACCTTGCGAAGTTCAGTATCGGGGTTGACTGCATAGGGGAAGCCCACGAGTTCAAGCATGGGCAGATCGGTGTGTGAATCGCTGTATGCGTAGCTCGTCGCGAGGTCATACCCCTGCTCTTCAGCGAGTTCCAGCATCGCCTGCGCCTTACCGGGTCCGTAGGCGTAGAAGGTGATCTCACCGGTATAGCGACCGTCCACGATGCCTACTTCGGTGCCGATGGAGCGGTCCGCACCGAGCAGATCACCGATTGGCGCAACCATGTCCGCGCCCGAGGTTGAGATGATGATGATGTCGCGTCCGGCGGCGCGGTGTTCGGCAAAGAGATCGATGGCTTCTTGGAAGACCATCGGCGTGACGATTTCATCAAGAGTTTCGGTGATGATGCTCTGCACCTTCTCCACCTCCCAGCCGGTGATCAACTGGGACATGTAGTCGCGCATCGTCTCAATTTGATCGTGGTCAGCTCCGGTGGTGCGAAAGAGTAGCTGCGCGTACGCGCTACGAAGTACATCTGATCTGCCGATAAGGCCGTTTCGGTAGAACGGCCGGGCAAATGCGAATGAACTGGACTTGGCCAGGATGGTCTTGTCCAGATCGAAGAATGCGGCGCTGCGCACGTGACCACGGTACCTCCCTTTTCCACAGGAAGGTGAACGCCGTCCACAACACGTGTCGGCCGACTGGTGCGGGCAGAACGGTCCGCCAAGGGTGTGCCTATGCAGGGTGTGCCGACGCCAGATGTACCGATGCGGGGCAGTCGAACTCTGCTGGTTGCCACGAGTCCGGTGCTCATTGAGCAGGTGCTGCAGTTGGCCGGCCTCGTCGGGGTCGACGTCGTTGTGGCCGGTGATGGGGCGGTGGCACGTACCTGGTGGCGGGAATCAGCGCTGGTCTTGGTCACAACCGATCTGCTCCCGCAGTTGCAGGGGGTTCCCCGGCGCAGCGACGTGGTGATCATCGAGGACTCCGGCAACCGTTTGGCTTCCCATCCAGCGGGCACCGACGCAGGGACCACCTGGAGTCAGGCGCTCGCCCTCGGGGCTGAGGTCGTGCTCGCCCTTCCTGAGGATCAGCAGGCCCTGGTCCATCGACTCCGGGAAGTCGTGGAGGGTCCCCCGCGTCAGGGGGTCGTGATCGGGGTGCTCGGTGGCTGCGGGGGTGCGGGCGCTTCGACGCTGGCCGTTGGGCTAGCGACGGCTGCCGCTCGCCGCGGTGACCGAGTCCTCGCGCTGGACGCGGATCCACTGGGCGGTGGGCTCGATCTCCTCCTGGGGGCGGAGGAACTTCCCGGGGCTCGATGGCCTGATCTTGTTCGAGCTCGTGGGCGCCTCAGTGCGGCAACCCTGGACTACGCGCTTCCCCATATGAATGGTGTCGCTGTCCTTGCCCACGCCCGGAACGCCGGTACTGCCGTGCCGGCCGATGCGGTGACCGCCCTGATGGAGACCGCCGTGCGCGGCTATGACCTGGTGGTGGTCGACATAGGTCGCGCCCTGGTCACCGGGACATCGGCTGGACCGTGGCTGGAACGCATGCAGGCCCTGGTGATCGTCGTACCGAATCGACTGAGTGCGGTAGCGGCCGCGATGAGCCTGCTGGGCTGTCTTGGTTCCGGACGTGGCGGAATGCATCTGGTCGTACGTCAGCGATCAGCAGGCCTGGGGGCCGCAGAGATCGGGCAGGCCTTGGGGCTCACACCGGTGTCGATGCGCGAGCAGTCGGCGGTCCCAGCTGGGGTCGATCGCGGCGAATTGCCGGGTGGCTTTCTTCGAGCCTGCGGCCAACTGCACCGGAAGATTTGCTCCGAGACGCAATCCATCGGAGCTCATCGGCAGTGGTGACATGACGACTACCGACGAACGCCTGACCGGCGAGGTGGCAGGGCGTGTCCGGGCCCGTCTGATTGTTGCGGGCCAGGCGCCGACCGCACAGGCGGTCGCTGCTGCTGTTCGGGATGAAGGGTTGCTGGTCGGCGATGACACCCTCCTGGGTATCGCGGGAGCGTTGGGCCGTGAGTTCGCAGGCGCTGGGGTTCTGGAGGCATGGCTCCGCACTCCTGGAGTCACCGACGTCCTGGTCAACGGACCCCACGACGTGTGGGTGGACGATGGCGGAGGCCTACGCCGAGTGGACCTGTCGCTGAACTCTGAGGAGCAGGTGCGCCTGCTGGCACAGCGACTGGCGGCAGCAGCCGGTCGCCGGCTGGATGAAGCGATGCCCTGCGTCGATGCAGTCCTGCAAGACGGCACACGACTTCACGCAGTCATTCCACCGATCGCCACTCGCGGCACAGTGATCTCCCTGCGCGTGCCTCGACGCGCGGCGTTCACCCTTGATGACCTGATCGCCACAGGAACGATCGACGGTTGGGCGGCATCGTGGCTGGAAGCGGTGATTCGAGCGCGCCTCTCCTTTCTCATCAGCGGTTGCACCGGGTCCGGGAAGACGACCATCCTGTCGACATTGTTGGGCTGCATCCCTGCTGAAGAGCGCATCGTGATCGTTGAGGATTCAGCGGAACTGCGTCCAGTTCATGACCATGTAGTCGCTCTGCAGTCACGTCCACCCAATATTGAGGGCGCTGGACTGGTGACCATGCGAGACCTGGTGCGACAGGCACTGCGGATGCGCCCAGACCGCATCGTCGTCGGGGAAGTACGTGGAGCCGAGGTGGTCGACCTGCTGGCAGCGTTGAACACCGGCCATGAGGGTGGATGCGGCACCGTGCACGCGAATTCGGCGGAGGATGTGCCCGCACGACTTCAGGCGTTGGGTCTCATGGCGGGCCTAGATCGTGCGGCACTGCAGGCCCTGGTCGGTGCCGGACTTGAGGTGATCATCCACCTAGACAAGAACTCGCAGGGTCGGCGACAGCTCGCCGGTGTGCATCTGCTGACCACGCGCGAGGCTGCATCAGGCGGGCAGTTTCTGCGAACGAGCGCGGCGCTGCTACGCGGTCAACGGGGTCTGCGACCAGGTCCGGCGATGGAGCGGTTGAGGCAACGTGTTCGACAGCGGGGTGTACTCGCCCCGCGATCCCCAGCGCGGAGTACATCGCGGAACGACTCGTCATGATTGGCCAAGTCACCGCAGTGTGGTCCCTGCTAGCCGCCACCTGCATAGGTCTGGCTGTGGCGCTGATAGGTCCAACCCTTGGGTCACTCGGACGCAGCGCAGCGCACAGCAAGACGTCCATCTCGACACCGGGTGTCTTTCTGATTGCAGGTCTAGTGAAGTCACTTCGGGGCCTTGGGCCGATGGGTCGTCGTGCGCGCTCACTGGAACGCGAACGAGTGATCCGATGCCTCCAAGCCCTTGCCGGTGAACTTCGGGCGGGCCAGGCACCGGTTGTTGCCTTGCAGCATGCAGCGGGGACCCCACCGGTCTGGCCAATCACCTATGCCGGGCTGTCCCTCGGTGCCGATGCGGCGCAGACGCTGTATCAGGACGCGGAACGCAATCCGGCGCTGACGCCACTTGCCGCGTGCTGGCAGGTCTGTGCAGCCACTGGCAGTGGACTTGCAGTCGCCATTGAGCGACTGGCGGAATCTGCTCGAGTCGCCGAGGAGGTGCACGTCGAACTGGAGGCGCAACTTGCGGGACCTCGTGCCACCGCCCGGATGCTCGCTGGGCTGCCAGTCATTGCAGTACTCCTGGGCATGGCTCTCGGTGGTGCCCCACTGCAGTGGTTGCTGGGAAGTCCAATCGGTTGGACCTGCGCTGGACTCGGTGGCGCCCTGACGCTCGTGGGCTGGCTCTGGACCGGTCAAATCGCTCGACGCGTGGAGCAGGCGCTGTGAGCACGCAGGCCGCCACCCTGCTTGCGGCACTCTGCCTGAGCCTGGCCGTCCTTACCTGGTTGCCGGTGCCCCGGCGCCTACGACTTGAGTCGAAAGAGCAGTCGAGGGTGCGTGCGTCGATCAACCCTCGACTTGCCTGCGTGCTGGGTGGTCTGGCCGTTGTGGTGCTGCTGGGCGGATGGCCTGGGTGGCTCATTGGGGCATCACTGATGGTGTTCGGACCCGGTCTTTTGGCTCGACTGGAGTCACGCAGTGAACGTCAACGTCGCACCGCGCTGCTGCGTCAAGCACCTGCCTTCCTTGATCTGCTGGCCGCAGTTCTTGCATCCGGTGCTGGATTGGAGTCAGCACTGCGCGTGGTCAGTGCAGCGATCGGTGAACCAACGAGTTCGGCCGTGCGTGCCGTAACACTGGCGCTGGAACTCGGAGCCGATCCTGCAACTGCCTGGGCCAACGTCCGGACCGAACCAGCCCTGGCACCCCTTGCCGAGGCGGGAATTCGATCAGCAGCAAGTGGTGCACCCCTTGCTGCCATGTTGACCGGCGTGGCGTCGGATGTTCGACGTCGCCATCGATCCACCGTGCAGGTGGCAGCACGCTCCGCCGGTGTCCGTGCCGTGGCACCGCTTGCAGCGTGCTTCCTCCCGGCGTTCCTGCTCTTGGGTGTGGTGCCGGTCATCGCCTCACTCGCTGATCAACTGCTCATGTCGCAATGACTTCATCGACTGCGTTGGCTTCATCGACTGCGTCGAGTTTGTCGACTTCATCAACTTCGTCCCCAACCTCAAAGTTGGTCCACAGCTTCAGGTGAGGTGTTGGTTGTCGAGTTCCCCTGACGCACAGTGCAGATGCCACATGGCAGCACGCGTCGACCGTCCGTCGACTCAATGCTGCATCGCTGATGATGCAGCGCCTGGAGGAGTAATGGTCAAGCAGTTCCTTGGCATGCGGTCCTTATCAGCAGTGCGCAGGGTCGCCCATCGCCTGCACGCTGATGAACGTGGACTATCTACTGCCGAATATGCCGTCGGTACCGTCGCTGTAGCTGGACTCGGTGGAGTACTCATCAAGTTGCTGACTTCTGACGCCGCAAGGGACCTGATCTGGGCGATCATCACCGGTGCGTTTCAAGCAATCATCGGCTGATGCGCAGATCTGCCGGAAGATTCGCTGGTGTCTCGGCTATGCCGAGACACCAGCGACTAGCCGATGAACGGGGTAGTGCCCTACTGGAAACAGCACTGGCGATTCCGGTACTGGCCGGTGTCACGCTCGCGCTGCTGTGGGGTCTGGGTCTGGGCATCACGGCACTTGCGCTGGGTGACACCGCACGCAATGCCGCTCGAGCCATCGCTCGTGGTGAGCCGGCCGATCAGGTCGCAGGGTGGGTGAGTTCCCAGGCACCACGTGCTCAGGTACACATTCACGATCATGGAGACCTGGTCACGGTGCTCCTCACACAGGAGTTCCTGGTTCCGGTGCCGGTTCTGGATGGGGCCGGCACCACCGTGCGACAGTCGGCCACGGCCGCCAAGGAACTGCGGCCGTGGTGAGGCTCCGCCTGCAGTCAGAGCGTGGCTCGGCCACTGTCTGGTCCATTGCCCTGATGAGTCTGTTGGTGAGCGTTGCCATGTTCGGTTTCACCCTTGCCCAAGCGGCCTTGGCGCGTCAACGTGTTGCCACCTCCGCAGACCTGGCGGCACTGGCCGCCGCGAGTACGTGGCTAGAGCCCTGCCAGCGGGCCAGGGCGGTGGCCGAGTCGAACCGCACAGCGCTGATCACCTGCGAGGTATCCGCTTCCGGGATCGCAGTGGAGGTCGGCATGCCTGCCCCCAATCTCGTCGAACGCCTCCTACGTTGGCTCGGGAAGGAGCCGGCAGGCTTCATCGGTCGGGCACGCGCGGGCTAACGCAGATCAGTGCACGCGCTGCGATGGGGTGAGCAAATGCAACATCTGTACCGCGGCAGCTTTATCGAGCGGCTGGTTCTGGCTCCCGCACTTGGGTGACTGCACGCAGGACGGGCAGCCATCCACGCAGGCGCAGTCAGCAATCAGATCGCGGGTAGCGGCGAGCCAGGCAGCTGCGACCTGGAAGCCGTGAGCGGCGAAGCCTGCGCCACCGGGGTAGCCGTCGTACACGAACACGGTGGGCTCACCGGTTTGCGGATGTCTGGCGATGGAGAGACCGCCAATGTCCCAGCGGTCGCAGGTGGCAAACAGTGGCAGGAGACCGATCGACGCGTGTTCAGCTGCGTGTGCAGCACCAGCTATGGCGGCAGGATCAATTCCTGCACGGGCACAATCATCCTGAGTCACCGTCCACCAGGTTGCGATGGTCTGAAGTCGTCGCTCAGGGAAATCGAGTGGCAGATTCGCCAGCACCGCCCCGGTGAGCAGGTGCCGCTTCTGATACCCGACGACCTGATTGGTCACATCCACCAACCCGGTAGTGAGGTAACCGGCGCCCATGGCCCGGTGATGGTGCTGGTCAACGATCACGACGTCACTGATCGACTGTGCGTGCGTGGTGTAGTCGACGTCCATGGGTATGACGAGGGCGATGGACTGTTCTTGGTCGAGCTGTTCAACGAGAAAGGTCGAACCTTGATGGGTGTACACGGCTCCCGGGTGCACGCTGCGGTCGGCGGCGGCCGCATCAACCGTGCCCAACAGCCGCCCGGTCGGCAGTTCAACGATCTGCACTGGCGGGCCACCACTTCCGCGTAGGTCAACCAGGTCGACTGCGCGATCTCGTCGCGTCCAGAACCACCCGGTCGGCCGCTTGCGCAGCAGCCCATCAGCCACCAATGCGTCGAGTACCTGCAGGGACTGCGGACCGAAGCGTTCAGCATCTGCCTGGTCACGAATCGGAATTTCCGCTGCGGCACAGCACAGGTGCCCACGCGCCACATGTGGGTTGCCAGGATCGAAGGTCGATGTCTCGACCGGCGAATCCAGCAGCACTTCGGGGTGCTCAACGAGATACGAATCCAACGGATCGTCGCGAGCCATGAAGATGCCCAATCCGGGCTGCCCGGCTCGGCCAGCGCGGCCAAACTGCTGCCAGAGCGATGCCCGAGTGCCAGGCCATCCCGCCGTGATGACTGCATCCATGCCGCTGATATCGATGCCGAGTTCGAGGGCACTGGTTGATGCCATGCCGCGAATCTCTCCGGTGCGCAACCGGTCTTCGAGTACTCGGCGCTCCTCGGGCAGGTAGCCGGCTCGGTAAGCGGCGACGGATGCGGCGAGCTCCGAATCGTCGGCTACCAGGTGATCGCGCACGTTGCCGGCAACCGCTTCCGCCTCACGACGACTCCCCACAAAGGCCAGGGTCTGGTCGCCGTTGCGAACAAGAAACTCCATGAGTTGTGCCGCCTGCGAACTCACCGATGGTCGGTCGCTCTCGCTGGGTACCTGCCACAGGCCAATCCAACGCTCCGAGCGAGGTGAGCCGTCCTCGCTGACTGCGGTGACGGGACGGCCGATCAGGAGTTCGCCGAGTGTCATCGGATCAGCCAGGGTTGCCGAGAGGGCCATGACTCGGGGCTGTGCGCCGTAATGCTCCGCAATCCGAAGCAAGCGGCGCAACACCATTCCTATGTGCGCACCGAACAGCCCTCGGTAGGCGTGACACTCATCGACGATGATCAGCCTGAGTCCGCGAAATAGGCGCGCCCAACGTTCATGCTGAGGCAGCATCGAGAAGTGCAGCATGTCTGGATTGGTGAGCACCCAGTTGGCATGTTGTCGAGCCCAGGTCCGCTCCTCGGCGTTGGCATCGCCATCAACGGTTGCGGCCCGCAACCAAGGCAGCTGCAGTGAGCCGAGGTTTCGGTACTGATCGTGCGCCAGGGCCTTGGTTGGCGCCAGGTAGCAGACGCTCCCGGCTGCCTCCGCCCGCAGCGCGGTCAAACCAACCATGAGGTACGCCAGTGACTTTCCGGAGGCGGTACCCGTAGCGAGGATGCAGTCACGCCCGGCATGCACAAGGCACGCCGCCCGCACCTGGTGACTCCAGGGTTCGGCTATGCCGCGGCGCTGGATCGCGCTCAGCACTTCCGGGTGTAGCCAGTCCGGCCACTCAGCAGTTTGCGCACCACGCGCCGAGTGGCGCCTGATGTGTCGAAGGCAACCAGGAAAAGCATCTTCGATGGCGGCCAGGTGCACCCGTGAAGCAGGGCCCGGTGGCCCACTCAAACTCGCCATTTGCCATCACGCTACGCCAGGTTGTGCCAACATGACCGCGTGCAACGGGGGTTTGCATGGCGCATGGACGATGTCACCCAGATGTGTCACGTCACTGTCCCTGGTGAGTTGGACCTTCACACGGTGCGCACCCTGCTGCCCGTTCTCGACGAGGCTGCCGCCACTGGGGCACCCGTCATCGTCGATGGCACAGACCTGACCTTCCTAGATTCCACCGCCCTTTCGCACCTGCACCGGCATCATCAGGCGGCCGTGCAGCGCGGAGTGCCGTTCGTCCTGGCGGTGCAACACCCTGCTGTGCTGAAGTTGCTGCGCATCACTGGGCTTGCCGATGTCATCCCAGTATTCGCGGATTTGGACGCAGCCACGACCCATGTCCGATTCAGTAACGACTCCTGACAGCCCTGGACCGCAACGGGGGTACCCATCTGCGTAGACTCAGCCGTCGAATTCCGGCTTGAGGAGACCCATGTTCGAACTGACCGGCAGCAACCTCGTCACCGTCGTGGCCGTGGCGGTGATCGCCTTGGCCGCTCTTCTGGTCGCCGGTGTTCTGGTTCGCCAGGTGCTCGCCGCCAGCGAGGGCACCGATCGAATGAAGGAGATCGCTGCTGCGGTCCAGGAAGGCGCTTCCGCCTACCTGAGTCGCCAGTTCAAGACTCTGGCCATCTTCGCCATCATCGTCTTCTTCGTCCTGTTCATCCTCCCAGCGGAAACGATGAACGAGCGAATCGGGCGGAGCATCTTCTTCCTGGTGGGCGCGGTGTTCTCCGCGATCACCGGCTACATGGGCATGTGGCTTGCCGTACGCGGCAATGTGCGCGTGGCGGCGGCCGCTCGCGACGGCGGTGAGCAGAAGGCCATGAAGATCGCCTTCCGCACCGGTGGTGTCGCAGGCATGTTCACTGTCGGCCTCGGCCTTTTCGGCGCGGCCCTGGTCGTCCTCGTCTATCAGGGTGAGGCGCCAAAGGTCCTCGAGGGTTTCGGCTTCGGCGCTGCACTGCTGGCCATGTTCATGCGCGTGGGTGGCGGCATTTTCACTAAGGCTGCCGATGTTGGCGCAGACCTGGTCGGCAAGGTGGAGCAGGGAATTCCCGAGGATGACCCCCGCAATGCGGCCACTATCGCGGACAACGTCGGCGACAACGTCGGCGACTGCGCGGGCATGGCCGCTGACCTGTTCGAGTCCTACGCGGTCACCCTGGTTGCGGCATTGATTCTGGGCAAGGCTGCCTTCGGCACCCTGGGTCTGGTGCTCCCACTGGTTATTCCGGCGATTGGTGTCATCACCGCCGTGATCGGAATCTTCGCGGTCGCACCTCGTGCCTCGGATCGTTCCGGAATGTCTGCCATCAATCGTGGCTTCTTCATATCTGCGGTCATATCAGCCGTGCTGGTCATCGGGGCAGTCTTCTTATGGGTTCCCGCAGATTGGGCGGGGATCACTGCGATTGGCGGCCTTGACGCCGAGGCGCTGAGCATCGGTATCAGTCCGCGCATCTTCGTCATTGGGGCAGTGTTTATCGGCATCATTCTTGCTGCGGTCATTCAGCAGCTCACTGCCTACTTCACCGAGACCAACCGACGACCGGTTGATGACGTGGCAAAGACCTCGCTTACCGGCCCAGCCACCGTGATCCTGTCGGGTATCTCCATTGGCTTGGAGTCTGCGGTGTACTCGGCCCTGCTAATCGGCCTTGCCGTTTACGGTGCGTTCCTTCTCGGTGGCGGATCGGTGTTGCTCGCACTGTTCGCGATCGCGCTGGCAGGCACCGGCCTACTCACCACCGTCGGCGTCATTGTGTCGATGGATACCTTCGGGCCGGTTTCCGACAATGCCCAGGGCATCGCCGAGATGTCCGGCGATGTGCACGGCGAAGGCGCCGTGGTGCTCACCCGTCTGGATGCTGTGGGTAACTCGACCAAGGCGATCACCAAGGGCATCGCCATCGCCACCGCCGTACTTGCGGCAACCGCACTGTTTGGTTCGTTCAGAGACGCAGTGGTCGGCGCTTTTGCGGCGGCAGACGTCGATCTCGAGGCGACGTCGGGCGATATCTACAACCTCCTGCAGTTCGAAGGTGTGCTCGATGTTGCCAACCCGAGCAACCTTGTCGGCCTCATCATCGGCGCCGCAGTGGTGTTCCTGTTCTCCGGGCTGGCCATCAATGCCGTGTCGCGCGCAGCGGGCGCCGTCATCTTCGAGGTGCGTCGTCAGTTCCGTGAGATTCCCGGCATCATGGATGGATCAGCCAAGCCTGAGTACGGCAAGGTTGTCGACATCGTGACGCGCGATTCGCTGCGGGAGCTAATCACGCCAGGTCTGCTCGCTGTGCTGACGCCCATCGCCGTCGGATTCGGGCTGGGTGTCGGTGCCCTGGGCGCCTATCTGGCTGGCACCATCGCAACCGGTGTGCTGATGGCGGTGTTCCTGTCAAACTCCGGTGGAGCCTGGGATAACGCCAAGAAGTACGTCGAGGACGGTCACTTCGGCGGTAAGGGTTCTGAGGCCCATGCCGCGACCGTCATCGGTGACACCGTGGGCGATCCGTTCAAGGACACCGCTGGCCCCGCGATCAACCCGCTGATCAAGGTGATGAACCTGGTGGCGTTGCTGATCGCCCCGGCGGTGGTAACCCTGTCCATCGGCACCGGCGCCAACCCGGTCCTGCGCTGGGTGATCGCGGTTGGTGCGGCACTGATCGTGGTGGTTGCAGTCATCATCTCCAAGCGGCGTCCAATCGCCGTGGGTGATGTGCCTGACACCGCGTCGGTGTGACCCTGGCCACAATTTGGCGACTTTGCGAACGGTTTGGTGCCACAGAACTGCCGAGGCACCAACCGTTTCGCCACGCCGTCGGCGTCCGTGACTTGACATCAGGGTGCCCCATCCGGCCACACTCCTCGGGGATCGGGCCGGCTCACCCGCCGGCGCGCAACCTGCGATGGGCTTAGGCGTGCTTCATCGCACCACTGCGACATAGGGGATGCGTTGGCGGGTAAGACCCTGGTGATCGTCGAGTCACCGGCGAAGGCGAAGAAGATCGCCGGCTACCTGGGGCCGGAGTTCACCGTGCTTGCCTCCGTCGGTCATATTCGCGACCTTGCCTCCAAGGCCTCGGAGCTGCCTGAGACCGACCGCAAGAAGCCCTGGGCCAAGCTCGCGGTCAACGTCGACGATCGTTTTCAACCGCATTACGTCATCCATGAGAACAAGCGCGCAACGATCAACGACCTGAAGAAGGCACTGAAAGAGGCCGACGAGCTGCTCCTGGCCACTGACGAGGACCGCGAAGGCGAAGCTATCGCCTGGCACCTCCAGGAGGTCCTCAGGCCGAAGATCCCGGTCCACCGCATGGTCTTCAACGAGATCACCCCAGAGGCGATTGCCGAAGCGGTAGCGCACCCCCGCGACCTGGATATGCAACTCGTCGATGCTCAGGAAACTCGACGTATCGTCGACCGGCTCTACGGCTACCCGGTGTCCGAGGTGCTGTGGAAGAAGATCGGCCGCGAGGCTCGATCGGCAGGGCGCGTGCAGTCGGTGGCGGTCCGGCTGGTGGTCGATCGTGAGCGTGAGCGCATCGCATTCCGTTCCGCCGGGTACTGGGACATCGTTGGCGATTTTGTTCCCGGCAACTTCGATGCCCGCCTCACCGCAGTCGACTCGGTGCGTGTGGCGACCGGCCGCGACTTCGACGATGCCGGCAAGCTCAAATCACAGGGCGTTGTCGTCCTAGACGAGGTGCGCGTCACGACCCTGGTGCAGGGCCTGGCTGAGGTGACCTTCCAGGTGCGGTCGGTGGTGCAAAAGCCCAGTGAGCGCTCACCGAAGGCCCCCTTCATGACCTCCACCCTGCAGCAAGAGGCGGCGAGCCGATTGCGCTGGGGATCCCAGCGCACCATGCGCATCGCACAGAGCCTGTATGAGAACGGCTACATCACCTACATGCGCACGGACTCACAGACACTGTCCGAGCAGGCCCTCACCGCGGCCAGGCGCCAGGTCGTGGAGCTCTACGGGCAGGAGTACCTACACCCGCAGCCGCGTACTTATGACAAGAAGGTGAAGAACGCCCAGGAAGCACATGAGGCGATTCGGCCGGCAGGGGAGTCCTTCCGCACACCAGGTGAACTCGCCGGCGAACTCAACACCGACCAGTTCGCGCTCTACGACCTCATCTGGAAGCGCACCGTTGCCTCCCAGATGGTCAATGCCAAGGTCGCCACCACCACCGTCAAATTGGGTGCGGTTACCGCAGACGGCACTGATACGGAGTTCACAGCATCCGGAACTGTCGTGGTCTTCCCCGGCTTCTACGCGGCCTTGCGTGATCTCACTGAAGAAGAAGCCGATGAAGATCGTGAGCGCGAACTACCAAGCCTCGCGGAAGGAGACAGCCTCCGGGCAACGGCGCTACGTCCGGATGAGCACCGGACCAATCCACCGGCCCGCTACACCGAAGCTTCGTTGGTCAAGGCGCTGGAGACCCTGGGTATCGGTCGCCCGTCCACCTACGCGTCGATCATGTCAACGATCCTGGACCGCGGCTATGTCTGGAAGCGCGGCTCCGCTTTGGTGCCCAGCTTCACGGCTTTCTCTGTGGTCCGATTGCTCGAGGAACACTTCCGCGAGCTGATCGATTACCAATTCACCGCAAATATGGAAGAGATCCTCGATCTCATTGCCAATGGTGAGACTGATCGCCTGCAACAGCTGGAGGCGTTCTGGCGCGGCGGTGAGGGTATGGCCGGAAGATTCCCGGGCGTCAAACCGCTAACCGAAGACCTGGCCGCGATCGACGCACGACAGATTGCGACGAGTCCGATTGCTGGCACGGATGCAGTCCTGCGCGTGGGACGCTACGGCGCATATGTCGAGCGCGGCGAGCAGCGGGCCAATATTCCGGCAACACTGGCCCCCGACGAACTTGATGCCGCGAAGGCCGAAGAACTGTTGGCCATGCCCAGCGGTGACCACGAATTAGGGACCGATCCTGATACCGGTCTGCAGATCGTGGCCAAGACTGGTCGGTACGGCCCGTATGTCACCGAAGTCCTTCCCGAAGGTTCCCCGAAATCGGCCAAGCCGCGCACCGCATCACTGTTTGCCGAGATGACGACTGACACGATCTCGTTGCAGGAAGCCCTGCGGTTGTTGAGCCTGCCCCGCATCGTTGGCGTTGATCCCGAAACCGGTGAGGAGATCACCGCGCAGAATGGCCGTTACGGTCCGTATCTGCTGCGCGGCAAGGAGTCCCGCACCCTGACCAGCCAGCCAGAGATCTTCACAGTAACGCTGGAACAGGCCCAGGCACTCTTTGCTCAGCCCAAGCAACGGCGCGGTCGCGGACAGGCGCAAGCGCCCCTGCGTGAGGTGGGCGTGGATCCCACGACCGGTAAGCCCATCGTGGTCCGGGACGGCCGCTTCGGTCTCTACGTCACCGATGGTGAGACCAACGCATCACTGCGGTCGGCCGACGACCCAGAAACCATCAGCGTTGAGCGCGCGAGTGATCTGCTTTCAGAACGTCGCGCGAAGATCGCACTCGAGGGTCCGCCGGCACCGACGACTCGTCGGACGGTGAAGGCGAAGAAGGCGCCCGCCAAGAAAGCGGCCCCCGCAAAGAAGGCTGCGAAGCGCACCACAAAGAAGACGGCGGCGACTAAGGCACCGGTGGAATCTGTGCCACCGGCTAGTCCGGTTACGGTCGAGCCGGTACCCGCTGGTTCCGCCTGACATGACTCATCAGGGCGCCTTCATCGTCTTCGAGGGCGGTGAAGGTGCTGGAAAGAGCACCCAGGAGCGACTCCTTGCCGAGCACCTCCTCGCCCAGGGGTGCCACGTCCAGCGCAGCAGGGAACCTGGTGGCACCCTTGCCGCGGAACGTATTCGCGAAATCTTGCTCGATCCCGCCTCGGCGGGTCTGGATCCCCGCGCCGAGGCACTGCTCTTCGCAGCAGCGCGCGGCGATCACGTCGCCCAGGTCATCCGGCCTGCCCTCCAGGCAGGTGCCATCGTCATCTGCGATCGCTACCTGGACTCCTCGGTTGCCTACCAGGGCTACGGCAGGCAGATGGATCCCAACCGGATCCGAGAGCTGAGTCTGTGGGCGACTGCTGGTTTGACCGCTGACCTGACCATCATTTTGGACATCGATCCTCGGCAGGGCCTGGCGCGAGTCGCGAATCCGGATCGCCTTGAGGCCGAACCCCTGGAGTACCACGATCGAGTGCGCAACGGCTTTCTCGCGATCGCCGCAGCGCAGCCCGAACGCTACGTGGTGATTGATGCCACTCAACCCCCGCAGGTCATTGCTGACCAGATCGCCTTGCGCGTTGATCAACTCCTCGCCGTTGTACGCACCACTTCCGCGGACTAATGTCCTGTCGCCGGTTGAAGTGGAGGGTGCATGTCCGTTGATGACGGGGTGTTTGCGGCCCTTATCGGACAGCAGGCGGTGATCGACACCCTCAAGCAGGCAGTGGGTGATGCGCAGACCCGGCCACCAGGACCTGCCATGACCCACGCTTGGCTATTCACCGGACCACCGGGATCAGGGCGATCGACTGCGGCAGCCTGCTTTGCTGCGGGCCTGGCATGCCCAGCTGGTGGTTGCGGTGAGTGCTCGGTATGTCGGCAGGTGCCAACCGGAGCGCACCCAGATGTTGAAATCGTCCGACCCGAGGGTTTGAGTTACAGCGTCCATGAATCCCGTGCCCTCATCCAGCGTGCAGCTCTGGCGCCAGTGTCATCGCCATGGCATGTCGTGGTTGTCGAGGATGCTGATCGCCTGACTGAGGAAGCGGCCAATGTGCTGTTGAAGACTTTGGAGGAGCCATCACCGCGCACCGTCTGGTTGCTCTGCGCGCCCAGCGTGGAAGACGTGCTACCCACGGTGCGATCTCGAACCCGCCACGTCGGCCTGCGGACCCCGAGTCCGAGCGAGGTCTCGGAAGCCTTAATCACTCGTGATGGCGTGGACCCGGCCATGGCGGCGTTCGCAGCTCGGGCATCCCAGGGTCACATCGGTCGGGCACGGGCCCTAGCCAGGGATGAGCATGCACGTATTCGCCGGCAAGAGGTGCTGCGGATTCCCTTGGAGCTGCGCGACCTGCCGTCCTGTTTCGTGAATGCGGCGAATCTGCTCTCCGCGGCAACCGAGGATGCCGAAGCAGCAACCCAACCTCGGGAGTCGAACGAAGCGGACGCAATCCGCACGGAGTTTGGCGGCGGGGGAGATGGCACCTCTCCAGTTCGTGGAGCGCTACGGCGATCGATGGATGCTGCTCTCAAAGACCTCCAGCGTCGTCAACGTACTCGTGCCACGCGCATGGTGCGTGATCACGTCGATCGGGCCCTAGTGGATCTCCTAGGGCTGTATCGCGATGTGCTCTTCACCCAGTACGAGGTACCCCTGGGCCTTATCAATGAGGAGATGAGGCCTCAGATCGCCAAGCTTGCTCAGGCCGGCACTCCCGTCGACACTGCTCGACGGATGCTGGCCATCACGCACACTCGAGCGCAACTCGCCGCCAATGTTGCGCCGATAACTGCCCTGGAGTCATTGATGGTGCAGTTGAAGGATCCGATGCTGGCGGATGCGGCCTGAAGGCTCACGTCTCTAGATTTGGGAAGCCTTTTGCAGCCCGTGTGCGTAGGCAACCATCGAAGCAACCGCTGGTCCTAGAACCTCATCCGTGGACCGAGCCTGATCCGGGGCTGCCAGGAGTCGCGCTGCGGCGGCGAGGAGTTCCTCGTAGCGCAGGCACCCATCAGCCAGCCGCTCGGCAACCACCTTGGCGGAATCCGCACTGGCCGCGGCCGCAGGTGAGCCGGGAAGATCCTTGGCGATCTGATGCAACAGGGCTAGTCGTTCGGCAAGCGCATTCAATGGAACCGCTGCCTCACGATCAGCCCTGCGAAGTTCGACAGCGGCATCGGGGTGCAATCGGTTGACGGCAGCGGCTACGTCATTGAGTTTGACGCGAACTTTGGAGAACCGTGCCACCTCCGCGTACCCGCAGGCGCCTAAAGGAAGGGGAGCAGGAGGAGCGAGCGCCAACGTTGGCGGCTGCGGGGGTTCGGCCCTTCGCAGAGTACGTACACCACCTGCTGCTACAAGCCCGGAGACAACCGCGGTCGAGCACCACAGCCAGGCAGGTCCGAATACTCCGGAGGCACTACTCACCCCTTGGATCACGAGGTCCAGTAGGCCCAAGGTCCCGGTAACGGCGGCCACGCTGGTCCCCACGGTGCGCTGCTTGCGTGCCCGTGCGAGTCTGCGCCGATAGCGCTCGAGTGCGCGCAGGTGGAGTGCTTGGGCGCGCTTGTTTTGTCGCTCCATGGCACGGACGCGCCCGGCCGCAGTTGGCTGGCCTAGGGCAGCGCGCACCCCGTCCACAGCCTCCAAGCCAACGTGGATGCCCTGTTCCACGATCTGGGCGAAATCTCCTGGCTCGCGTTTACTCCGGCCCACCGGGATACGGTACGTCGTATGGCTAAGCGTGGCACCACCCTTGCGGTACTCATCGCCACACTGGCTGTCGCCTTCGTGGTTACCTGGGGAACGGCCCTGGGCGTGCTGCTATTCCTGGCCCTGCGCGTGTCGGGCGATTCGGCAGGCCCGGCCGCTATCCCCATTCCATCGCCCTCCGCGGTGACTCCGGCACCGGCAGGCCTCGAGCAGTACTACCAGCAGCCGCTGAATTGGCGCGAATGCGGCGCAGCCCAGTGTGCGACCGTGAAAGTGCCACTGGATTACGAGGCTCCCGATGGAGCAACAATCGACTTGGCCATCACCCGTGTCCCGGCGACCGGCGACGCGATCGGCTCACTGCTGGTGAACCCAGGCGGCCCTGGGGGTAGTGCGGTTGAGTACGCCCAGGCTGCATCATTCATCGTCACACCCCAGATCACCGAGAGTTACGACATCGTGGGAGTGGATCCGCGTGGTGTCGGGCAAAGCACCCCGGTCGAATGTATGACGGATGAGCAGCTTGACGAGTACCTCATCATTGACGGCACACCGGACACTCCATTCGAAGAGCAGCGTCTGCTCGACGCCAACTCGTGGCCAGGCACTGGCTGCGGGCGCACCGGGGATCCAATCTTTCGCCATATGGGTACCGAGGATGTTGCTCGGGATATGGATATTGTGCGCGCGGTTTTAGGCGACCCGAAACTCAACTATCTCGGTAAGTCCTATGGATCGATGTTGGGCCTTGTCTACGCCGAGCTTTTCCCGCAGAACGTTGGGCGCATGGTGCTCGATGGCATTTTGCCGGCGGACCTCAACCTTGAGGAGTTATCCCTCGGCCAGGCCAGGGCCTTCGAAGTGGCCTTTGAAGATTTCGCCCGGTACTGCGCTGAGCAAAGCGACTGCCCTTTCCCCGGTGACAGCGCTCAAGTTGCCGCAGCGATGCGCGCCTGGCTACAAAGCCTGGACTCCGATCCGCTCCTGGTCGGTGATCGAGTCGTCAATGAACCCGTGGCCGCATGGGCAGTGCTGTCCTACTTGTACTTTCCGCAGTACGACTACCCGGAACTGATTGATGGACTCAGTGGCGCTGTGGTCGAGAAGGATGCAAGCCGCCTTCTGGAGATGCTTGATGTTCGCCTGAATCGAGGCCCGGACGGGAAGTACCTGGATAACTCGTCCGAGGCGTTCTACGCCGTCACCTGCCTGGATCGTCCCTACGACATCAGCCTTGATCAAGTGCGCACGCTGTCGCGTAACTGGGAGCAGATTGCTCCGACATTTGGAGAGGCCCTTGCCTGGGGGGTCTTGGCCTGCAATGACTGGCCGGCATTGGAGGACTCGCCGATCACTGAAGTGAC
>CAZKFI010000013.1:0-33585 GCA_964551975.1 uncultured Bifidobacteriaceae bacterium
GATGAGAAGGTTCGACCAGAAGGGCAGCACCACCAAGACCAGGGCAACGGTTCGCCAGTTGCGCGGCAGCCGCGCGATGGCCATAGCAGCCGGGTACCCAATGAGCAGAGCGAGCACTGTGGTTGTCAAGGCAATGAGCAGTGAATTCCCAAATACGCCGAGATAGACGGGCTCGAAGGCCCGCAGGTAGTTCTCCAACGTCGGTTCGAATTTCACCCCGCCGAATCGGCCCCGGGTCAGCACCGAATAGACCGCGATGATGATGAGCGGAATAGTCATGAACGCCGTCACGTACAACAGCCCGGGACCGGCGAAGACAGCACGGCCAAGGAGGGCGCGACGCCGGTTGGCGCCGCGCCCTCCAGTGGCGTGGGTCATCGTTCGTTTTCGCTAATCGGTACTCGGCTAGCTCGAGGTGACCTCGGTGGCGATCTTGGTGTACATCGGTCCTGCGTCACCAAGATCAACCAGGGACTCGCCCTTGAGCAACTCAGCCGGGGTCACTCCCATGTTCGGGAATGACTTGGCCAGCTCAGCGCCGACGGCATCCATGGCGCCCTTGTTCGGCACCTTGTAGAGGATGTTCTCTGCGACCCAGGCGTGGTTTGCCGGATCCAGGATGTAGTTGATGAAGGCGTGTGCCGCCTCCTTGTTCTTCGACGACTTCAGGATGACCATGGTGTCCACCCAGAGATCGCTGCCCTCCTTGGGGACGACGAACTTGATGTTGGGGTCCTCGGCGATGCCGTAGTTGCACCAGCCGTCCCAGGCCACCACCGCATTGGCCTCACCTGAGACCAGGCGGCTGTAGAACGTGGTGTCGTCATAGGCCAGCAGATTCGGCTTGGCTGCGATCAGAGCCTCCTTGACCTGCTCCATCTCGCCCTCGTCGGTGGTGTTCGCCGAGAAACCGAGCATCTTCTGCGCCGGCAGCATCAGCCAACGCTCCGTTGCAAGCGCGGTCACCTTGCCCTTGTTCTCCGCACTGGGCTGCAGGATGTCGTTCCAACTGGTGGGCTCGTCGATCAGGTCGCTGCGGTAGCAGATACCCGTCGTACCCCAGGCATAGGGAACGGAGAAGGCATTGCCCGGGTCGTACGCCATTTCCTGAGCTTCCGGGTACAGGTTCGACAGGTTCGGAATGAACTCTGGGTTGATGGTCTCGACCAGGCCGGCCTCGTTGAGAGCCTGAGCGAACTGGCCCGAGACGAACGCAACGTCGATACCCGAGTCACCACCGGCAGTCAGCTTGGCCATGATCTCTTCGTTCGTGGCGTGGTTGGTGATGGTGACCGGTGAGCCGAAGGCCTCCTGGACCTTCTGAGGCAGATCCTCCGGGTAGTACCCCGCCCAGTTGGAAACGGTCAACGACTGCTTGCTCAGATCCGCGTTGGGGTCCAAATCAGCGGATTCGGATCCAGAGCTCGAGCAAGCAGCCATGGTGAGCACGGCTCCGGCAACTGTGCCGATGACCAATGCGCGCGCGGTAAGTCCACGACGTGCCCGCATCTGGCTTCTCCTAACCGCCTCGATAACGAGGCCTCACATCACTACTGCCCCCAGGGTCGAACCTGAAGATCGGCTCAGGGTGCGCGGTGATCGTTTGAATGCGTCGGCAAGCACACTTGCACACCCACATGACCTCCGCAAGCACTTTCCTGAATCGACATTCAAAGTGCAACCCACTCGGTATCGTGGCGAAGCCATGGCAAAGACCAAGCAGGGTGGTGCGCGCTCACGTGCCACCCGACGTGCCGACCTGCTGGCTGCTGCCCAGCGGGCGATGGCTGTACACGGCACCCAGGTTCGACTCAACCAAGTGGCCGAGCAGGCAGGCCTCACCTCCGGTGCAGTGCTCTACCACTTTCCCGACCTGCAGGATCTCCTGATCGAGGCCAACCGCGCAGGCATGGAGCGGTTCTACGACGCTCGACTCAGGGCCATCGAAGGCATCAGCGACCCGGCTGAGCGTTTGGCAGTCACCATCCATTCGGGTCTGCCGACCAGTCGTTCTGATGAGGAAGTGCGCCTGCTCTGCGCACTCGGCGGTGAAGCGGCACGCAACCCCGTCTACGCAATTCTCCTCACATCGCTCTTCGACCGACAGGTGACCATGTATCAACAGATCCTCGAGGCAGGGCACACTGACGGAACCTTCCGACTGATCGGGGATCCACTGGCTATCGCGCGGAATCTCGTTGCGCTGGAGGATGCCTACGGATACCGGATCATGGCCGGGCATCCCATTCTCGATCCAGCATCATGTGCCGAACTCATCCTCGACTATGCGCGCATGGCGACGCACCATGAACTGCCATTCCACAATCCCGCAACACCCAGTAAAGGCAACGGAGCCAGACAGCAATCGGAGGAAAGATGAACAAGCGCCAACTCACCGTGCTCTTCATGCCCGAGTCTGCCTATGGTCCGACGAACCAGTGCATCGGCATCGGTCGTGCCTTGACCCAACGCGGACATCGCGTGGTCTTCGCATCCTCCACCGAATGGGAGGGCCGGCTGGCTCCCCTGGGATTCGAGGAGGACCTCGTGGATCTGGCTCCTCCACCGGAGGGACCACAGGAGGCCGGGCAGTTTTGGACGGAGTTCATCCGAGACACGGCACCGATCTTTCGACTTCCGACAATCGACCAATTGGAGGGTTTCATCCAGCCCACCTGGCAGGCGTTGATCGACGGAGCCATGTACTGCGAGCCACAACTGCGGGAAGTACTGGCACGTGTGCAGCCAGATGTCATCGTCGAAGATAACGTGCTGACCTTCCCGGCATTGCTCACGCACGGCGCGCCGTTCGTCCGCATCGTCTCCTGCCAGCCCTTGGAGATGACCGGGCCGACTGTGCCCCCGAAATTCTCCGGCCTACCCGTCGCCGATTCTGCCCAGTGGGCCGAGTTCCGAGCTGCCTACGACCGTATCCACCGCCCCATGTGGCAGCAGTGGAACGACTGGGTCGTCAGTCAGGGCACGGAGCCACTGCCCGATCTGGAATTCATCCACACGTCTTCGGCCGCAAATCTCTACGTCTACCCGCAGGAGGCGGATTACACCGATATCCGCCCACTGGGTTCGAACTGGTTCCGCATGGATTCCAGTGTTCGACAGACTGATGACGACTACAAACTTCCGGCAGCAGCACTTGATCGTCCAGCCGGGAGCGCACTCATCTACCTCTCCTTAGGCTCGCTGGGTAGCGCCGACGTAGAACTCATGAAACGCCTGATTGACGTTCTGGGGCGGACACCCCATCACTACATCGTCAGTATGGGTCCACAGCACTCGGAGTACAGCTTGGCACCCAATATGTCCGGTGCACAGTTCCTGCCGCAGACCAACGTCATTCCACACGTGGATCTCGTGATCACGCATGGTGGCAACAACACGACCACTGAGGCTCTGCACTTCGGCAAGCCGATGATCCTGCTGCCCTTGTTCTGGGACCAGTACGACAATGCGCAGCGCATCGATGAACTGGGATTCGGGGTTCGCCTGAGCACCTACGAGTTCACTGACGAGCAGATGTTCGATGCGCTCGAGCGTCTGCTCAGTGACCGTACGTTGCGCTCGCAACTAGCAGCCACGGGTGAAGCGATCAGGGCGCGCGATGGCCTACGTCGTGGCGCCGATGTCATCGAGGCGGTCGGCCTCGGTCAGACGCCATAGCGGTGCAGGGACCACGTCCGTCGTCGATTCCACCGGGCGCCTCCGAGGCGCTTATTGCGGAAATGGTTCACCAGTTCGCAGGGAGTGAACGAACCGGACAACTGACCACGTGGTTTGCTGAGCCCGCCCAAGGTGAACGTTCGATCGATGTCGATCAAACCAACACTTCAGTTGTGGTGGGCGAGCGCGCTGTCGTGAAGTGGCTGAATGCGCCGGTACCAGGCCGGCAACCAGCGCCGGAGCGACTGCAGCTGCTGGCTGAGGCAGGGTTCACCCAAACTCCCCGACCCTGGGGTCTGCTGCACGACCGCAACGGCGCGCTCCAGGCGATCGTCACGGCGTACCTCCCGGAGACCACGGATGGCTGGGAGTGGGGGCCGACGCTAGTGCGGGCATTGGCCAGCAAGCAGATCACCATGGATGAAGCACTCGAGCCAATCCGCGGTATCGGTGAGTTGGTCGGCCGAATGCATGGAGTGTTTGCTCGGCATGGGGTGAGCAGGGCAGATTCGGCCACCACCGAGGCCTGGTACGAGCGTGCCTGCCAGACTCTCAACGCTGCGCAACTCGGGATCGCCGCTCTGGTTGGCGAGGACGGCCCAGAGGCCGAGCGCTTGCGATCCCTGGCCCCGCAGGCGGGGACGTACCTGCAGGCGTTGCGGCAGGCAACCGGTACCGCGTTGATCTGGATTCACGGTGACCTTCATGTGGGCCAGATCCTTCGATCTGACGTAACCGGGGAATTGCATGTCATCGACTTCGATGGCAATCCAGTCCTGTCCCTCGAAGAGAGACTCTCGGCTCAGCCTGCCGCAGTTGATGTCGCTGGCATGCTCTGCTCCATCGATCACGTTGGACGAGTGGTCATGTACCGCACACCCGAATTCGATCCCACAATCGTGCGACAGTGGATGTCCCGAGCCGAGAAGTGTTTTCTCCAGGCATACCAATCCACCCTCCCAGACCGCACGTTGCTGGACACCACACTTATCCCAGCGCTGCGCGTGCAGCAAGAGGCACGTGAGTACCTCTACGCTGCTGGTCACCTACCGCACTGGCGCTATGTTCCGGATTCAGCCCTTCCCGACCTTCTAAGCAACCTGGCTTCGACCGATAGGTGACGAGGACGCAATGGACACGACACTGTTTCGCAGAGACATCGAGGCCAAGCCAAACACCTTGCTGCAGCTGGCCGATCGCCTCAGCGATGGTGGACTCTGGCCCGAACTGCCAACTGATGGGCACCTGCTCTTCTTAGGCATGGGGTCGTCGCATTATGCAAACGCAATCTGCGCAGCTCGGCTGCGAAGCTTGGGGATCCAGGCGACCGCCGAACTGGCCTCTTGCTCGCTGCTTCCCACACTGCGCAGCAGCGACAGGGTGATTGCGGTCTCCGCATCCGGCGGCTCGGAGGAGACGTTGGCGGCCACCCAATCCCTCATCGGAAGGTGCCCGGTAATAGCCGTGACGAACACACCGGGAAGTGCGATCACGCAGCTTGCAGAACAGACCGTCGCCATGTACGCGGATGTTGAAGAAGGTGGCGTCGCCTGTCGATCCTTCCAACACACCCTGGCCCTGCACCTCGCCTTGATTGCGCGCTGGGATCAGCGGGTTAATCCTGTCGACCTGCTGCACAAATCCTCTGCAGCATGCGCTGACCTCCTGGATTCCAGCTCGCAATGGTTGCCAAGGATCAGCGATTTCATCCTCGGCCCTGATGGCACGGCCATGGTGGCGCCGGCCCACCGCATGAGCTCAGCACAGCAGTCGGCATTGATGCTGCGCGAAGGACCGCGTCGATCTGCGATCGCCTGCGAAACGGGCGACTGGAGTCATGTTGACGTGTATCTGACGAAGACTTTGGACTACCGGATGCTGCTATTTCCCGGATCGCAGTGGGAGTCCAACCTGCTGCGTTGGACCACCGAACGTGGCTCGACCGTTGTCGCGGTCGGTGCCGACGTCCCAGGTGCTGACTACTCCTTGCGCTATCGAAACGACGAAGTCGATGACGTACGTTTGCTGACCGAAGTCACAGTTGCCGAGTTGATTGCAGCTTCCGCCTGGAACTAACTGGGCGGCGCAACGATCAGTGCGCCATCACCGGGTGCCACCAGCAACTGCAGTACGCACCAGCCCGCCAGGAGCAGCACCAGTCGGAATCCGCCCACCCAATTTCCCCGGCGCCAGATCAGCAGTGCAGCGATGAGCAGTGTGCCAGCGCCAAGAGCGCCCACTGCGGCGAGTACGGGATCTGCTCCCAAGATCGCCAAGCTCACTGCCAGGCTGGCCATGGCGAGCAGCGCAGCGGCCAGCGCACCCGTGTAGCGCTGACCGAGCCAAACGGCAGTCCCCGCACGGTCACGGGTCAGGTCAATACCGGCATTGGCCAGATGAGCACCCACACCGAGAAATGCTGCGGCCAGCACGAACCACACCGACGGTAACCGTGACTGAGGTGCCCCCAGACACAGGAAGAACGGCAGACAGATGAACGCCACCGCGTAGGGCAACCAGGACAGATTTGTCCGCGACAGCCGAAGGTTGTACAGCCAGGCCATCCCAACCGCGGTGAAGTGGAGCAGACCCACCCAAAGTCCTGCAGCGAGAATCGTCAATGGCACGCAACACAGCAACGCAATCAATGCCGCCGTCCACAACTGCCGTGCAGTGATGCTGCCGTCGACTACCGGTTTGCTGCGCCTAGCCGCGTCGAAATCCTCCTGCGCATCGTGCGCGTCATTACTCCAACCGATGGACAACTGACCGCTGAGGATGGCAGCCAGTAGGTACACCAGATGAATTCCGGACCAGCCCAGTCGCCAGCCGAGCAGCGTCACGCAGGCGGTAACCGCCACCGTAGGTAGCGGGTGACAGGCTCGGATCAGTCCGCTCATCACCCGGTTGCTCACTAAGAGAAGGTGACGGTAAGCGGGGCGTGATCGCTCCAACGTTCGGCATAGGTCGGCGCCTTGCCGACCACGGCTCGCTTGGCTCGCTCAGCAAGGCCGGGGGTACTGATCACATAGTCGATGCGCCAGCCCCCATCGGTGTCGAATCCACGACCCCGCCAGGACCACCAGGTGTAGGGACCGGGACCCGGCCCACCAAGGGTGCGGCCCAAGTCGATCCAATCGCGGGCGAACCACCGGTCAAGGTAGGCGCGCTCCTGCGGCAGGAACCCGGCACTGGCGAGATTGCCACGCCAGTTCTTGATGTCGATCTCCTGATGGGCGATGTTGAGATCCCCACAGACGACCACGTGACCCTTCCGGCGAGTGGCGCGAGTGCGCAAGGCACGCAGGCGTGCATCCATGACATCGAGAAAGGCGTACTTCTCCTGCTGCTTCGGTGAATCGGCTTCGCCGGTGTGCACGTACACCGAGACCACGGTCACCGGCCCCCATGGTGACGCAAGATCCACCTCGACCCAACGACCGCTGTTGTCAAGACCGGCCACACCGGAACGTTCACGCTGCTCGATTGGCTCGCCCTTTGTCAGGATTGCCACCCCTGCTCGACCGAGTTGCGGTGCCGGTGCATGGGCAACCGAAAAATTCTTCAGGCGCGATTCGGCGAGCACCTCGTGCAGCTGCGCGTGCGTTGCCCGCACCTCCTGTAGACAGATCACGTCCGCCTTGATCTGATGGAGCCAGTCAAGGCCACCACGGCGGGCAGCAGCACGAATCCCATTCACGTTGACGGTGACCACCCGAAATTGAGTAGTCGACTTCGTTGTCACCCGTCACCTCCCGCTCCCGGAGCCGCCATGACCTGCGGGAGCACCTGCAGTTCAACCTGCAAACCGGTCACCTGGCGAATTGCGAGGACAAGTGCGTCCCGATCGCGCACGTCCTCACGCAGGGGGTAGCGGCGTCCCGGATCAAGTCGCGCCGGATCGGAGAAGTCCAGCACAACAGTTCGACCGTCGAAGGCGGCAAGACGCGCGTCGAACCAGATCATCCAGGCGACTCGATCAATACGCTCCAGCACCATCAGGATGTCCGACCACTGCCCACGTAGTTCCCCGAGATCCATCGGGGCCTGACGACCAGAGTCGGGGGGCTCCATCACCTTGGCACCCTAGTTGCCTCCTACGCTGCCTGCATGACGGTGAACGACCCCATCGCAGGCAACTGGGCTGGCAATCAGGAGTTCACGGCCCAGGGATGCCTGCGCCCCGAATCGTTGGCCGACGCCCAGGAGGCCGTGGCGAAGGCGAGCCGGATCAGGCCACTGGGCACCGTGCACTCGTTCAGCCCGATAGCCCAGGCGCCTGAGTTGCAGCTCAGCCTGGAGCACCTTCCGACGACCTTGGAGATCAGCCCAGAGCGGGATGCGGTCTGGGTCAGTGGCGCGATGACCTACGGAGCGCTCGCAACCGCGCTTCAGGTGCATGGACTGGCACTACACAACCTGGCCTCCCTGCCGCACATCAGTGTGGCCGGTGCCTGCGCCACCGGCACCCATGGTTCCGGTGATCGACTCGGCAACCTGGCTACTGCGGTGACTGGACTTCGGATCATCCGAGCCGATGGGCAGCTCGTCGAAGTCACCGGTGCGGACCTGGCACCCCAAGTTGTGGCACTGGGTCTCCTTGGTGCCGTCACCGAGGTCCGACTTGCTACCGAGCCGATGTACGAGGTCGCGCAGATCGTGATCGACGACATACCGCGCACTCAGTTAGCGGAGAGCGTTGATGAGATCTTCGGTGCTGCAACGTCAGTGAGCATCTTCACCAATTGGGGTGACGATGAACGATGCCAAGCCTGGATTAAGCAGCGCTGCGACGCAGGCGTGACATGGCCGGGAGCTGATTGGCTCGGCGGACGGCGACGAGATCATGCCGCGCACCCACTCCCCGATCACGACCCCATCCACTGCACCGAACAGCTCGGGGTACCGGGGCCATGGTTCGAACGGCTACCACACTTCCGCATGGCCTTTACGCCAAGTTCAGGCGATGAGATCCAGGCCGAATACCTGCTCCCTCGCGAATCGGCCAGTAGCGCCGTTGCTGCGATCGAACGAGTTCGCGCTCTTATCCAGCCGATCCTGCATGTCACCGAAATCCGATCCGTGGCGCCCGATGATCTCTGGCTGTCGGCCAACTATCGAAGGCCCACCATTGGGATTCACTTCACCTGGCATAAGACTGCCGCGGTTTATGAGGTGCTTCCGGTGATCGATGAGCTCCTTGCCCCCTTGGGGGCACGTCCACATTGGGGCAAGGTGACCACCTACCAGCCAGCCCTGCTAGTCGCGCAGTATCCGCGATTCCGCGAGTTCGCTGAGTTGGTGCACGATTTGGATCCGCATCGCAAGTTCGGCAATGCGGTGACCGATGCACTTCTCAATTCGGCGCTGGCTCAGTAACCGCCATGTCCCTACAGGTGACCTCAGGTCCATGGACTACCGAGCAGATTCGTCAGTTCTGGTCCACGACCGTCATCCCGATCCGGCTTGCCACGACCAGTTCAGCCGGGCCCACCGTGCAATCGTTGTGGTTCCTGCCCGTGGATGACGCTCTGTGGTGCTGTACCCAGCGCGATGCATTGGTGGTGCGCCGTTTGACTGCTGACCCGAGCTGCGGATTCGAGATCGCAGCCGATCACCCGCCGTACCGTGGTGTGCGCGGCCACGGCACAGCAGCACTGCTCCCTGATCAAGCTGGTCGCATCCTGCCGGCACTCCTTGCGCGATATGGGATTCCCCACGAAGGATCGCTAGCTCAATGGCTGCTCTCGCGTATTGATTCCGAAGTAGCCATCCAAATCACCGATCTGACGGTCTCCACCTGGGACTTCTCCGAGCGCATGCAGGATGCGCTCAGCGCACCCCCGACGTCAACTCAAGGGTGAGCTTGCCAACGTTCTCGCCCCTAAAGAGCGCGAGGAGAGCCGCCGGGAAGTCCTGGACTCCGCCCTGCAGCACTGTCTCACGCGCGGTGATCAGCCCCGCTTTTTTCCAAGCCGATAGGCGCGCCCGAGCAACGGGGTACTGATCTGCGTAGTCGAAGACCAAGAACCCGGACATCGTCGCGCGACGGACAAGCAGGCTCAGGTAGTTGACCGGCCCGGTCGCAGAGCGCAGCTGTGGGTCTGCCGCATCAGGATCGACGTTGTACTGGGAGATCGCACCGCAGATGACCACACGTGCACCTCGGGCAAGGTTTGCCAGTGCGGCATCGAGGATCCCGCCTCCGACGTTGTCGAAGTACACATCGATACCGTCGGGACAGTTCGCCCGAAGGGCTCGACGCACATCCCCTGCCTGGTAATCGATCGCCGCATCGAAACCGAGATCTGCCGTCAGATGTGCGCACTTCTGCGGACCACCGGCGATGCCCACTACCCGGGTTCCAGCTATCCGACTGAGTTGTCCGACAACAGATCCCACGCCACCGGCAGCCGCAGACACCACGACGGTATCGCCGGCTCGCGGCCTGCCATGCTCGAAAAGGCCGAAGTAAGCCGTCAACCCAGTGGTACCCAGGATGCCGAGGTACTCGCGTGCAGAACCCAGATTCGGATCAATGCGTGTGAGCGCCGCCGGTGTGGCGATCGCATACTCCTGGATTCCCAATGCGCCGAGCACCCAGGTACCCACCGGGTAGGCGTCCACCTGCGATTCGATCACCTCCCCGACCACCATGGCTCGCATCACGTCGCCGATGGCTACCGGTGGCAGATATGAAGGGCGATCGTCCAACCAGCCGCGCATCGCAGGGTCCAGTGAACATTCACGCACGGCCACCAAGACCTGTCCCGCCCGTACCTGGGGAACCACTCGCTCCTCAAGTCGCCAGGTGCTCGCATCGGGGAGCCCGCGCGGGCGCTCGGCGAGAACGATGGCGCGATTGATCAGATCCACGCTCATGTCGACACTCATCGGTTCGACAGATCCAAGGCCACGACCTTCCTGGGTTGGATCCGAATCACGACACGCACGCTGTCGGTGCCATCGTCAAATGGGTAACGGTCCAGGCCGCGGTACTTACCGGCTAGGCGGTCGATCAACTCACGACCGCCCTCCTCTGTCATGGTCGCCGTTCCCCGGATTTCGACATATGAATAGGGGTTGTCTTTGGGGTACACCAGGACGGCCACTCGCGGGTCGCGCTGCACATTGAGGTGCTTGCGTCGACCTTTCACGGTGGAGACCAGTACGTCGTTGCCATCGCGCTCCACCCACACCACGGACAGGTGCGGGGAGCCATCGGGCAGAAGGGTCGCGATCGTGGCGAACTCGGGAGTATCCAGGAGTGCACGGACACCATCAGGGAGCTGAACAGCTGCGGTTTCGGTCATGTGCCCATCATTGCGCCTGATTCAACTCAGGGGGCACGTTGAGCCCAGTTCATCGTGAACTCAGTTCGTCCTGAATTCAGTTCGTCCTGGATCTAGTTCGTCGTGAGTTCAGGACCTTGTGAGATCGGTCAGCAGCGCCGCAATGAGTCGGGCCCGAGGCGCCAGATCCGGCACGCTCACCCACTCATGATCAGCATGGGCCCCGTCCCCGACGGCTCCGAGGCCATCCAGGGTCGGTACCCCGGCTGCGGCCGTGAGGTTGCCATCACTGGCTCCCCCCACCGCGGCGTGACCCAGGGGGGGCAGCTGCAGGCGGGCGGCTGCAGCCTCGATACGGCGCAGGAGATCACCCGATGACTCCGGGGACATCGCCGGGCGATCGATTCCACCAAGGATCTGCAGCTCTCCCTGCTCCGGTTGCCAGGCTCGCACCGCATCATCGATGCGTTGCTGTTCCGCCGTGGACCACGCACGCACATCGAGGACCAGTTCGGCGCTGGCCGGCACGGTATTGGCTGTAGTCCCCGCCGTCAGCACGGTCGGTGTCAAGGTGCTGCCCTGCACCGGATCAGCCACCGGTGCCAGGTCCAGGGCGCACTGGGCTGCCATCAACAGTGCGTTGATTCCACGTTCCGGGTCAAGGCCCGCGTGCGCAGCACGCCCGCTGAACTGCAGCCGATACCAGGAAGTTCCTTTGCGAGCCGACTTCACCTTGCCTTGCAAAGACGGCTCGAAAACGAGAACCGCCTGGGCACTGCTGATGGCATCGGCAATCGCAGCCCTTGAGGCCCAAGAGCCGGTCTCTTCATCCGTGGTGAGCATCAAGCCAATCTGCGAGTCCCCCTCAACCAGGCTCAATGCCGCAATCGCACCGATGACTCCCGCCTTCATGTCGAAGACTCCGGGGCCACGCATCCGGTCACCGTCACAGGACCAGGGCAGTCGGTCCAAGGTCCCCACTGGCCAGACCGTGTCGAGATGGCCAAGTAGCAGAATCTGTGGCTTGGCCGGCCCCCACCGCAGCACGGGTCGCGCGTCGTGGAGCTCGACGCGCCCTGGGCTACCCAGCCACTCCTGGCAGATACTCGAGGTGCACTCCACTGCCAGCCCACACTGCGCAACGGATTGCGAAGGCGACTCGATCTCGACCAGACGGCGAATGTCCTCGACCATACGCGCGGTCAAGTCAACCTCCAGCACCCGACCATCCTTGCAGTTACCGTTGTCTCGTGGATAGCAGATCGGAACTGATCGCCGGTGCCGAACGCGCAGTAACACAATCCAGCGCGCGTGCCGACGTGTCAGTGCGCTTGGCGACTGAGCCAGCTGACCTGCACATCGTCAGGAGTATCTGTGACGCCGTTTGGCCATCAGTCTCGGGTGGAACACAACTGCAACCGAATCTCCTCAAGGCCATCGTCTATTCGGGGGGCTATGCGAGCATCGCCACCAGCAGCGGCGAACCAGTTGGCGCTGCCGTCGCGGTTTCCGGACGACATCGCCGAGCGCAGGGTGGTTGGGTGGAGGTCCTGCATTCGCATATGGCTGCAGTACTGGACGGGGTGCGCGATCGCGGTGTCGGTACGGCACTCAAGCAGCACCAACGCATGTGGGCCCTTCAGCAGGACCTGCCCGTCATCGCCTGGACCTTCGACCCATTGGTCCGACGCAACGCGGTGTTCAACATTCGAAACCTCGGCGTACAGGTGGCGAAGTATGAGGTCAATTTCTATGGGCCGATGGACGACGCACTCAATCATGGTGACGAGACGGATCGACTCCTGGCTTGGTGGCAGCTTGATGCGCCAACGGCCACAAGTGCAGCCCTGCAACCATTACCGGCGCTCCTGACTCCACCAAAGGATTCTGTGACGATCGAGATACCCGCAGATATCGTGCGGCTTCGTCAGCAGGATCCAAGTGCAGCTCAACGGTGGCGTATCCAGGTTCGTGAGGCTTTCCAATCCGCTTTCGCTCAAGGCTGGCAGGTCGTCGGAGTAGACGCGACCGGAAACTACGTCGTGGCGCCGGTCGCACCCTGACCTCACGATTGGGTGCGCACCGGTGCATTCACCAGCGCAGCGATGGTCGCTGCATCGGGAACGCGATCGTGATCCTGGGCAAGGGCGGCAACCGATGCTGCTGCAGCCGAGGCGTACCGCAACCGTTCCTTGGTATCCAAACCAGCAGTGAGGCCCACGGCGTACGCGCCATGGAAGACATCCCCGCACCCCACCGTGTCGACCGCGTGAATGGGATACGCCGGCAGGTGTTCGACTGAGGAATCCGCAAGGCGCGCATAGACACCGGAGCTCCCATCGGTTACCGCAACAACCACGTCAGCCGCAGTACCAAGAACTTCATGTACTCGAACAGGGAGATCTTCGGGATCGCCGGTCCACGAGGTAAGGGTCTCAGCGAAATGCCTGGGCAGGATCAGGTGGTCGGCGACGCTCAGCATCTCCTCCACTAATTGCGAATTAGGTATTCGACGTTCCGCATCGACCACGATTGGGACGCCAGCATGTCGCGCCTCGTGCATGAGTGGCAACGTGCCCTCAGGTGCGGTACTGACATCCACGAGCAGAACTGAAGCGGCCGCCATGGCACGGCGCACGGTCACCTCAGCAGGCATAGGCGTACTGGCCAGGACTGAGTCATCAAAGGCAATGAAACGCTCACCCTCAGCAGTGACCACGATCGTGGACTGGATTGGGCTGGCACCTGGGTACCACTCAACAAAGGAGAGGTCGACTGCGTGCTCGATGAGGTCGGCACGGACATGAGACCACTCCTGTGCCTCAGACAGACATCCGAGGTACGCGGTTTTCCCTCCCAGTGCCGCAGCGGCAACGAGTGCGTTACGAACATTGCCACCCATGCGCAACCGACGATCAAGGATGCGGCCCTTGCCTTCAGACCAGTGGCCAGCGGTGACCAGCACCGTGTCAACCGCGATAGCACCCAGCCCGACGATCACCGTGCGTCGACCACCTCATCGACACCACTGGCCTCGGCGAGAGCCTGATTCGGTTGTAGCCCGCGGTGAATGACGCCGGCGAAGGCACGTGATGCGCGCGGTACGTCATCTGCCCCCCAAATGTTGCGTCCAACCACCGCGCCCACAGCACCGGCACCAAGCGCATCGGAGACAGTCTGCAGCGCATCAGTCAAGGTGCTGGTCTTAGGTCCCCCTGCAACAACCACTGGTGTTGGGCAGCGATCAACGATCTGCGCGAACGCGGCCTGGTCTCCGGGGTAGCCCACCTTGATTACGTCCACCCCGCATTCGATGCCACAGCGAACAGCCCAGGCAATCTGATCGGCATGGAAGACGATTCTGGGTTCGTCGGTGTAGTCGCGCGGGTAGATATGTGCGACCACAGGCAGGCCATACGGGCTCGCTTCACGCACCGTGTCAGTGAGCCATCGCAGATAGCGGCCCTCCGTTGGGCCCCGTACCGGTACCGCCATTGCAATGGCATCAGCACCTAGCCTGACCGCGTCCTGGACGGTTGCGATGACCTCGCTGACGCGATCGTCGGGTGTGAAGGACGCACCTTCCACGATCAAGGCGGCCTGTCCGGCGTACCGGGGCCAGCAGTGCTTGGCGGTTCCGGCCGTCATGGTGACGGAGTCGGGACCACCCGCCATGCTTTGGGCCAACGCCCCAGGGAGGTCGGCCAGTCCCCCCTCCGTTGCCTGGCCGTAGCTGACGAAATGGTCAACCGCGAGGCCAAAGAGGTGCCCGCGGGTGAAGATTCGGGCCAGGCGCACCTGCTGGCCCAGCGGCAGACCGGAGAACGGGGACTGAGGGGCTGTGGATCGCGTAGTCATGGTCGGGCAAGCGTGGCATATCGATGCTGTGCGCCTTGCACCGGCGCGGTGAAACGCCAATTACCCCATCAGCCGCTAGATTCCCGATAGTCACTTTGTTCACGTATGTCACAGTAATTGGGTGGTGATGAGCCATGGCGGCACACAGATTCCCAGGACCCAAGGGCTCCTCAGGATCGTCCGGATCCCTGGGCTCCCTCGGAACGGCACTTCTGGCTGGCGCAGCTCCACTAGCGCTGATCGCACTCTTGGCGCCGCTAGCGTTGAGCGCCTGCGGCAGCGACGATGCATCGCTGCCCGCCGCATCGGTTCCTGCCGCGTCGGTTCCGGCCGCATCCGTACCGGCCACCACCCTGCCCAGCGCGGCTCCAAGCCTGCCCACGCCAAGCCTGCCCACCCCGAGCCTGCCCACCCCGAGCCTGCCCACCCCGAGCCTGCCCGCCCCAAGTGAAACCCCAGCTCCTCTACCGACACCTACACCGGAGCCGACGCTGGAACCGGTCGGCCCGCTGTATCTCACGATCATCCCCGGCACCGAGATCATCATGGATGACGGCTGCTTCGAATACGAGAACATCATTGCCGCGACCAACAAGGCAGCCAAAAAACATCAGAAGGCGGCAAAGCGCGTCGGAAAGAAAACTGCAGCAGCGCAGGCACTCCGCGAGCGAGCCCGCTGGGTGGATGCCGACAACCTGGCCGAGTACAACACGGCGATGCTCAATGCGGCGCAGGTAGCCCTGGACCAAGTGAGCAACGGACGCTCCGCGGAGGCGGCACCCTTCGACCAGTACCTCTTCGACACCATCGCGTTTTGCGGATTAACCGAAGCCAATGCAGAAGCCCAGCAACGCATGCTCGAGATCAACGCGCTGGCTGAGAAGATCAGGGCGCTGGCAGAATCTGCGCTTCCCGACACGACCTGACCACCCAACCACTCGCCACTGCATCAGCGATGATCACGAGTGAACCTAATGCAAGTGACCATCGTGAGTCAGTCATCGGACCACCTGCGCCCAAGGGCCACAGGGCTATAAGAAGGCCGACCGCGACGGCGTGCACGATGCTCAATCGATCCCACAGCAGTCGTGCCGCGGAATTGGCGGCAGAGCGCCGACGTTGACCCAGGGTGAGCAACAGGACCACGGTCATCACGGACAGCACGGGCAGAACAGTCCAGGTATCCACTTGTGCAGGAAGTGGATCCGACATACCGACAACAGCCATTGACGACAATGCCGCCGCCATGCAGACGGCACCGAAGATCAGGACGACGTGGAGCAGCAACCACGCCCTGATAACTCCTGCTTCAGCGGGCAGCCCGGCGGGGAAGATCGTCGTGAAGTAGATCCGCCAAATCGCGAAGACAACAATGATGGTCAGGACAAGTAGCGGCAGATGTGGGATCGATGGCAGGCCACTCAGATTCTTCACCAGGTAAATCAGGGATTCACCGAGCACGATTAAGACCAACTGTCCGGCTCTCTCCTGCAGATGCTCGGTACTCATATGGCCGCTTTCCACTAATCGTCGCAGCGGCCTTCCCAGCAGCGTCAACGCAAGAAGTAGAACAGCCGCAGCAACACAGGCGACCTCGAGTAGGGCGACTCCAGGTGGTTGCCAGACCACAAGGAGTGCGCCGAGTGCAAAGACTCCTGCCGCCGCGAAGGCGGCTCTGCTGATCGTTCTGCCTACTCGCTGAGCGGTGGCCTCCCCGGTGGCAGAAACCCGATACAGCACGGCGATGGAGGCAAACGCAACGGTCAGTGCAAGAAAACCCATCACCGTGGGTAGACCGGTGTCCTGCCCGGTCGCCAAAGCAGCGATCACCATCGCAATCATTTGAACGACTACCAGGATTTGCCGCAGTCCCTCACGACCCGAGAAACTTCCCAGATTCACTGTGGTGGCAAACCAGAGCACCAGAATGACCGCCATACCGCCACCGATAAGCCCTGCTGTCGACCAGGTGGGGCTCTCGCCGACGACCTGCGCTGCCCTATTGATCGTGGCCACCAATACCAAGTCGTAGAAGAGTTCGAACCACCCGACCCGGTGCTTCGCGTCTTCGTTGTTCGGTGTGGTGCCCTGTTCCGATGTCGTCATGCGCAACGCACCGGAATATTGGAGTAGCCGCGAATCACATGGGATGGATAGCGCTGGCACGCTCCGTCGAGCACAAATCTGGGTTCGCGGGACAGCAGCTCAGTGATGCCAACGCGAGCCTCTAGGCGTGCCAGGGGCATTCCGAGACAGAAATGGACACCCTCGCCGAAGGAGAGATTCCGGCTCCCATCTCGGTCGAGGATCAACTCATCCGGACGATCGAACTCGCGCGGATCCCGATTCGCCGATGCAAACAGAACCAAGACGCGACTGCCTTCGGGGAGTTCTTGGTTATGCATGACGACACTGCGGGTGGTGACGCGCGCTAACCACTGTCCAGGTGCGTCGTAGCGCAGAAACTCGTCCATCGCCACCATGGAAAAAGATTGTGAGTCATCAAGTAAATCCACCGACTGCACCTGCTGAGTGGCCAACGCGTGCACGACGTTCCCCATCAAACTCGCCGTGGTTTCCATTCCGGCAGCGATGAGCAGAAGGGTCAAACCTTCCACCTCGGACGCACGCATCTGATCGTCATCAATACCGCGGGCCATATCACCGAGAACATCGTCACCGACCTGCTCAGAACGTGAACCCGCACGGCGTTGCGCGACCTGATCGTGGATATACGCGACGAGCTCTGTTCTGCGAGCGATGGCAGCCGGTGATGGGCCTGACTCACCCGCAGGCCTACTGAGCATTTCGAGGCCGGCTTCCATGGCCCAAGGCACATCCTGGTCTGGAATACCGAGCATGCGGAATATGGTCATGATCGGCAGGCGCTGCGTGAAGCGAGCAGCGACATCCCACTGGTCAACGCTTCCTGGTTGAGGTAGCTCGGTCAGCAGTTCCTGTGCACACTCGCGGATAATCGGCTCGTAGCGCTTGATGTTCTTGGAGGAAAAGCGGGGCGCTAGGACGCGGCGGATGACATCGTGGCGCGGCGGGTCCAGTTCCTGGATACTTCCCTCTCCGAAAAATTGCACGTACTCACCCAGCTCGACTCCCTGGGCACTTGAGAAGGTCTGCCAATCACGAAGGGCATCCCTAACATCGGCGTAGCGCGACAGGGCCCAGGCACGGTGCTGCTCGAGGTAGTAAAGCGGAAACTCCTCGCGCAAACGTTCATAGGCTGGATAGGGATCCTCATGTGACTCAGCGGATACCGGATCCCAAACCACCGGCATGGCATTGCTTTCATGTGACGTCATCGAGCCAGGAGCCTAATCAGCAACAGGGTTTCGTGCGGTGAACTCGGCCAGGCTCACTCGAGGTACGTCGTGAAGCTCACCACCCCGCCCCCACTCGGCGCCCCCTAGGCGCGACAGGAGATCCAGGCGATCTGAACTCAGTTGATCGCCGTCGTAGGCTGCCTCAGCGATGATGATGTGCACCACCTCGCCCAAGATCATCAGCCCATTCCCAATGGGTCGGATCTCGATCAGGCGACATTCAAGTGCATAAGGAGCCTCAGCGGCGCGCGGAACATCCACCGTGGTCCCCGGTACCCGCGTCAGGCCGATGTCGTCGAATTCGCTCGTGCCATGCGGGAACTCAACCGCAGTGAGGTTGACCTTGTCCATGAAGGCCGCCGGAGCGCCGCAGACCGTGAACTCCCGGGTCTGCCGGACGTTACGCACGGTGTCTTTCTCACCGATGGAACTGATCATCACCACGGGCGGTGCGGTACTGACGAGTTGGTAGAAGGAATGCGGCGCAATGTTGTCGGATCCATCAACCCCGCGGGTTGCGACCCACGCGATCGGGCGTGGTGCTACCAGCGCACCAAGCAGGCCATACACCGAAGGGTGGGTCTTCGGATCGATATGGCGCCATGACTCATACACGGAGCATCCTCCAACAACCTCAAGACCGTGCGCAGCGCAGTCCGCTTCAAGTCACACAGCGACAACAGGATTGGTCAGCGAGCCAATCCCTTCAATCGTGCACGTAACCACGTCACCAGGCTTCAGGAACGTCGGTGGATCCATCGCCGCACCCACTCCTTGTGGGGAACCTGTTGAGATGACATCACCCGGCTCCAGCGTTACGCCTGCGGTGATGTCAGCGATCAACGTCGGGATCTTAAAGAGCATGAATTCGGAGTTTCCGTTCTGGCGCTGATCGCCATTGACGTTCAGTGTCAGTTGCAGTGTGTGTGGGTTGGGGATCTCATCTGCAGTGACGATCATTGGCCCGAACGGAGCAAAACTGTCCTGGCCTTTGGAATAGAACCACTGACCTGATCGACGCTGATCCCGTGCACTGATGTCATTCATGATGCTGTAGCCGAAGACATAGTCCAAGGCTCTCTCTTCACTAACGCCCTGGGCGAGTTGCCCGATCACCACCGCGAGCTCGCACTCCCAATCCAGTTGCTTGGTCAACTTCGCGTTATGTCGGATGGGCTCACCAGGCCCAATCACCGCCGTGCCAGGCTTGCTGAACAGGACCGGTCGATCGGGTAGATCCTTGGACGTGTCCAATGAGCGACTGGACTCCTCAACATGCTCCACATAGTTCAAACCGATGCCGATGATCTTGCCCGGACGCAGTGGGGCATGCAGGGTCACGTCTTCCAGAGGTTGGCAGTGCTCCGGTGCCCAGGCCTGAGTGCCTGCAACTTCATCGCGTACTTGCGAATGGAAATCGGGCCCGGCAGCGATCAGCTCAATCATCGATTCCGGTATGTCTAGCCGACCGGCGAGGGCAGCACGCAGATCAACAACCGACATGTCCACAACCAGGCCAACCCGACGTGGCACGCCGCCGCTTGGACTGTAGGTGACCAATCGCATTGTGGAACTCCTTCACTTGTTCGCTAGTGGTGACCGGGCATCTGATCAGGCCAATCGGGTACCTGCTCATCGTGAAACGTGATTCGATTGATGGGCCGCCTGTTGACATGCAACTGAAAGACGTCAAATCGGTTGTAGTGCCCGGTGATGTCGTGCATCTGCTTGGGCTGCACGCAGGCTGAGATATCAATGTCCCCGTACGCGATGCCCTCAACATCAATCAGGGGCTCGCTGATCAGGCGTCCGTCGGGGCCGAAGATGCCGCTGAAGGCACTGTGCTTGCGCTCCAGAATCGAGCGCGACTCGTCGTTGTGAGCCACGATGTCGACGATCTCCGGTGTGATTGCGGAGCATGAGACCACGGTGAAGAGCTTCCCTTCGAAGGAGTGCGCGGCAGCGCGCACCTTGATGGCTTCCACCATGTCGTAATCGGGGGGTGCCGTTGGGAGCGCGATGTAGTTCGCCGTGTGCACGTTCTCGCCCTGCGCCAGCAGCGTGAATCGTGCCAGGGTGTTTGTGTTCTCACCGCAGGCAAGTCCGCCAAGGCGCCCAATCTTTGTCTCGTACACCCGCAGCGAACTGCCGTCGCCCCCGGTCCAGGTCAGCTTCTCGGCCCAAGTTGGTACGAGCTTGCGGTGCACTCCGAGTACCCGACCTTCATCACTGATGAAGACCAAAGAGTTGTAGAGGGTGCCCAGGGACACCGGATCGCGCTCATTGATGCCCATCACGACGAACGTTCCGTGTTCACGCGCCGCGGCACACAGTTGCGCAACCTCGGGGCCCGCAGCGTCAACCGACGCGTCGAAGAGTCGCTGGAACCAAGGCGACCCCTGAAGCGGCGTCATCGTCCAATTCCAATAGGGATAACCGGGAACGAAGACTTCGGGAAAGACCACCAGTTGAGCACCAGCGCGACTTGCTTCACCAATGAGCGCCACGGCCTTGTCGATCGTCGCCGTGGTATCCAAAAATGCGGGCGCGGCTTGTACGGCAGCGGCACGGAACCTGGGGTACTGCGCCACGGCATTCCTTTCCGGCATTGCGTGAAGTCGGGCAAACGTAGCACTCGTGAACACACCGCGATACGGCGCGATAAGGTGCGACGAAGTCTCACGGCTCCTTTGGGAGGCACTCATGGATGACAACCAAATCGGGCGCGCACGAGTTGCCGACACCCCGGAGCTCGAGGAGTACTACGCCAGACTCGCCAAGTTCGGGTCAGGGGCCCTGTGGACCGTCGCGAACGAAATCGAACCCTGGTACCCGCAGCCCAAGTCAGTCCCAATGCTCTGGCGCTACCAGGACCTGCGCCCGCTCGTGGTCGAATCAGCCACTCTGGTTCGCGGTGAGGATGCTGGACGTCGCGTCGTGTACCTCGTCAACGATGAGCGAAAGGATGTATCCGCTGCCGTAGGTCTGCTCTACACAGGGATTCAGATCATGAATCCCGGCGAGTCCATGACGGCACATCGTCATGCCGCCTCGGCACTGCGATTCGTCATCGAAGGCACCGGGGCCTGGACCATTGTTAATGGCGATCGCCTCCAGGTCGGCCCCAATGACTTTGCGATTACCCCGAACGGCACCTGGCACGAGCACGGCAATGAGGCCTCCGACAATTTCGTCATCTGGCAGGACGGCCTGGACATCCCCTTGGTCAATGCCCTTGATGCCAACTTCTACCAGGTCCATCCGGACCTGCATCAGGTGCCAGGCAAGGTGCCCAACACCTCGATCCTCATGCACGGCAGCGGAATCCTGAAGCCGGATCGACGTACCTGGACCAGGGCCTACTCGCCTCTCCTGGGGTATCCCTGGGAGGTGACGCGCGACGCCCTGGTGAACCTGGCCAAGGTCAGTGACGGCTCCCCCTACGACGGGGTGATCATGGAATACGTCAACCCGGCCACCGGCGGATCGGTCATGCCCACCATGGGTGCCCACATGCAGCTGCTGGCTCCCGGACAGGCAACCAAGGCGCACCGCCATACCGGTTCGGTGGTCTACCACGTAGCCGAAGGCCGTGGGCACTCGATTATCGGCGGCTACCGCTTCGACTGGCAGGAACACGATATTTTCTGCGTTCCCTCCTGGGCCTGGCACGAGCACGCCAATGACGATCCCGCCAATCCAGCCTTCCTGTTCTCCTTCAACGACTTCCCGATGATTCGCTCCCTGGCCCTGGACGCCGAGGAGGAGTACGACTCCAACGGTGGCCACCAGGACGTGGGCTAGCCGGCACGGCCGCGGCCGATGCGGCGCAGATCACGTGCCGCATGGCCTCTCATCGGACCAAGACCGTTGCCAGCCTGGCTGGAATACCGCAGGATGGCCCAGCAGGTCAGTGATACCCAAGTCCGCCGTCGCGGTCTGGGCCGTCAGAATGCCTGAAGGGTAAGCAGACAGGCACCAGGACCAGGCAACCTGGTTCGACTCGCCGAGTTGATGGGAGGGCGTGACATGGCGGAGCGTTCGTTCGCCGAAGAGGTCAAGCAACTTCGACTAGGGGCGGGCCAGGAGTTCCGGGGCGAGGGCATCCTGGCGGTCACCAAGGGACTGCTGCAGTCAGGTGTCGCCTACGTCGGCGGCTACCAGGGGGCACCCATCTCCCATCTCATGGACGTTCTCGGCGATGCCCAGGACATTCTGGACGAACTCGACGTCTACTTCGAGAACAGCGCCTCGGAGGCCACGGCCGGTGCCATGTTGGCCGCCTCCGTCCATTACCCGCTTCGGGGAGCCGTCACCTTTAAATCCACCGTGGGCTTCAACGTTGCCTCCGATGCCCTGGCCAACCTGGCCTCGGGTGGCGTAACCGGCGGGGCACTGGTGATCATCGGCGAGGACTACGGCGAGGGCGCCAGCATCATGCAGGAGCGCACCCATGCATTCGCCATGAAGTCTCAGATGTGGCTGCTTGACCCGCGACCGAATCTGACCGCGATCGTTGACATGGTCGAAAAGGGATTCGAGCTCTCCGAGGTGAGCAACACTCCGGTTATCCTGGAACTGCGGCTGCGCTCCTGCCACCTGACGGGCTCCTTTGTCACCAAGGACAACAAGCGGCCGAGCATGACCATCAGCGAGGCAGTGGAAACTCCTCGTCGCGACCTCAGTCGCATCGTCCTGCCGCCAGCAAGCTTCCTGCACGAGCAGGAGAAAGTCCACAAGCGTTGGCCCGCGGCCGTGCAGTTCATCAAGGAAAACGGTCTGAATGAGTTCGTCTCCGATGGTCAGCACGACTTCGGGATCATCCTGCAAGGCGGCTTGTTCAACACCGTTAATCGCTCGCTGGAATTACTCGGACTCTCAGATGCTTTCGGCAACAGTGACGTTCCGCTCTACGTCATGAACGTCACCTACCCCGTGATCGACGATGAGGTCGTGCAGTTCTGCGAGGGCAAGCGAGCTGTCTTGTTGGTAGAAGAAGGGCAGCCCGACTTCATCGAGCAGAACATCCAGGCAATCCTGCGACGGAATGGGGCGACCGCGACCCTGCACGGGAAGGATCTACTCCCAGTCGCTGGCGAATACACGCCCGCTGCGGTCACCCGAGGGGTCACCGCATTCATCCGCAAGTACGCGCCTGAACTCATCGATGAGGTACCTGTCGTCACCCTTCCCGATGACGACACCCGAAGCCCATTCGCTCCGCGGATCGCCCCCGAACTGGTTCAGGGTCGTCCCCCCGGGTTCTGCACCGGATGTCCTGAGCGTCCCATCTTCGCGGCCCTGACCCTGGCCCAGCGCGAGGTCGGCGAGCACTACGTCAGCGCGGACATCGGCTGCCATCTGTTCAGCATCAATGCACCATTCAATATCGGTGCTACAACCATGGGTTACGGACTGGGTTCCGCTGCGGCCTCTGCACTAAATGGCAAAGATGCCTCGCGCCGGCCCATCGCATTCATGGGTGATGGCGGCTTCTGGCACAACGGCCTCACCAGCGGCGTGGGCAACGCCGTCTTCAACGAGAACGACCAGCTGCTCGTCGTGGTCGACAACGCCTACAGCGCCGCCACCGGTGGCCAAGACCTGCTGTCATCCGCAGCAGAAAATCCCCGTCGATCAACCAAGCACCCGATAGAGCGCGCCGTCCGCGGCGTCGGCGTTCGGTGGGCTCGAACGATGACGAACACCTTCAAGGTTGATGAGATGAAGCAAGTCTTCATCGATGCTCTGACCTCAAAGGAGACCGGACCGAAGGTCATTGTTGCCCAGAGCGAATGCACGCTCAATCGCATGCGGCGTGAACGTCCGGCGAAGGCCAAGGCCATCAAAGAGGGCAAGCGGGTCATCAGCGAGCGCTTCGGGGTTGACCCGGAAACCTGCACTGGTGATCATTCCTGCATTCGGATCTCGGGCTGTCCATCGCTCACGATTGCAGAGAATCCGGATCCAATGCGCAAGGATCCGATCGCGACGGTCATCAATAGCTGCGTGGGGTGCGGCCTATGCGGTGAGAACGCTCACGCCGCGGCACTGTGTCCATCCTTCTATCGCACCCAGTTGATCTCCAACCCCAGCGCCTGGGATCGCGTGAAGGCTGCCATCAGCCGGCCATACCTCCGCTTCCTACAGCGCGGTATGGAACGCCAACTCGTTGGCCTAGATCCGGTCAAGTCATGACCGCCGTACTCGAACCGAAGGTTCGGCTACGTCCCATCACCATGGCGATCTTGGCCATGGGAGGTGAGGGTGGCGGCGTGCTGTCCGAGTGGACGGTCAGCATGGCCGAGGGTCACGGCTTCTACGCGCAAAGCACATCGGTCGCAGGCGTGGCACAACGCACCGGTGCGACGGTCTACTACGTGGAACTCTTCCCTCGGCTGGTTGATGGAGAGGAACTCCCTGAGCCGGTGCTGAGCACCATGCCGACGCCCGGGGAGGTGGACATCGTCGTCGCCTCCGAACTCATGGAAGCCGGTCGGGCCATCCAGCGCGGATTCGTCACCCCAGAGCGAACAACCCTCATCGCTTCGACGAGTCGGACCTACTCAATGCCGGAGCGCACGGCGATGGGCGATGGGCGAGTCGATTCCGGCCGCCTCCTGGAGTCGGCCTCACTGGCTTCAAAGACATTTCTGCGCGGTGACTTCTCGCGAATTGCCGAGGAATCCAACAGCGTGATCAGCGCGGTTCTTTTCGGCGCACTCTGCGGTGCCCAGGTACTTCCCTTCACTCGCGAGCAGTTCGAGTCAGCCATTCGTGCTGGTGGCAAGGGTGTCGAAGCGAGCCTGCGCGCATTCGAGGGTGGCGTTCGCGCCGTGACCGCCAAGCCAGGAGTGGATCTGCAGATCAGCCCCCGGCCGAGTGCAGTTGCTGATGGTCCCGATGACGCCATGCTCCGAACGGCGACCGAGGACCCGGCGCAACTCGTCGGCCCACGCCTGGCCCAGCAGGCGGCGCGAATCAAGGCTGAGATTCCCGCGCCTGCCCGCTATATGGCGGTCCTTGGTGCTCGCCGCACCGCCGAGTACCAAGACATCAAGTACGCCGACGAGTACCTTGACCGCTTGACTTCTGTTGCCGCACTCGAGCAGTACGGCGATGGAACGGCGCGCCTGACGACTGAGGCGGCTCGCTACCTCGCACTGTGGATGACCTACGAGGACACCATTCGAGTTGCCTTTCACAAGACGCGAGGCAAGCGATTCGAGCGGGTCGGCAAGGAGGCACAGGCCTCCGAGGCACAGGTCATGCGCGTTCAGGAGTATCTCCACCCTCAGGTAGAAGAGATCTCCGATACCCTCCCCACTGCACTGGGTCGCTGGCTGTTGAATTCGCAAGCCATGGGCAAACTCATCCATAAGTTCACCCACAAGGGCATCAAGATTCAAACAACGTCTGTCTGGGGCTTCACCACCCTGTATGTCCTGGCCCGGATGCGACCCATCCGACGTCGCTCACTGCGTTTTGGTCTCGAGCGCGACCGCATTAACGGCTGGCTGGCCCTGGTCAACACCTATGCGCCTACCAACTATGACCTGGCCTGCGAGATCGTGGAGTGCCAGCAGGTCGTCAAGGGCTACGGGCAGACACACGCCAACGGTATGAAGAACTTCAACGCAATGATGGACGTCCTACCGAATCTCGCTGGTCATGCTGACGCCGCTGCGCAGCTCGCAGCGCTGCGGAAGGCGGCTTTGGCTGATGAACACGGTGCGGCGCTAGAGACCGCACTGACTCGATTCACTGAGTAGTTCGCGGCGTCAAGCATCCAGGGTGGGCCGCACCACGTATCTCTGCTTGGCAGACAACTTCGCACGTATGTCATCTGGCCAGGCGAGCGACCCAGTTGACGTACTTGCCACGTGGACGATGACGTAGCGCCCCTCGGCTGCCACGCGGTCATCTTCAGTTCGAACCGCAAAGGTCAACTCGCATGATGAACGTCGCACCTCAGCCACCGCCACTTCTACGGCGATCCACTGACCGAAGTAGAGACGTTCGCGATAGTCGGCCTCAATATGCACTCTGGGAATGCGATCAATGAGGGCGGTATCGAAACCAAGCTGCCGATAGAGCTCGTGCTCGGACTCCTCTATCCACCGGAAGACCGCGCTGAAGTGGTTGTGTCCGGCTGCGTCTGTCTCATTCCACGCCACGTGCCGGTGCACCACAACGACAGCATGTTCACTCACTGGGTAAGCATGTCAGCAGACGTATACCCGCTGAGCGGACGGGGTCTTGGTGGCATGCTGTGCAGGTGCACCGGCAGCGAGCTGAGCAGCTGGATCAAGCCGATCCCCTGGCAACATTTCGACAACGCTTCCTGCCATCCCAAGAGGTGCTGACTGCTTACTTCGACGGGAATTCACTCGGCCGACCGCTGGTAACTACCGCCGATGCAATGAAATCGTTCATCCAAGGACCCTGGGGCACCGGACTCATTCGCAGTTGGGATGCCACCTGGCTGAACTGGCCGCTGCGCATGGGCGATGACATTGCTCGCATCATGCTCGGTGCCGCACCGGGGCAGGTTATCGTCGCGGACTCTACGACAGTGCTGCTCTACAAGCTCCTTCATGCAGCATGTGCAGCCAACCCGGGCCGCAGCACTATCGTGATCGAGGAGGGGAATTTCCCCACTGATCGCTACATCGCCGAGGCAATCGCCCATGAACGTGGGCTCAAACTGCGGTGGATTTCTCCCGCCGATGGCACCGCCCTCCAACCCGCTGACGTGGCAACTGCACTCGATGCGAGCGTGGCAACGGTGCTCCTCAGCCATATCTCTTATCTGACCGCAGCCATAGCTGACATGGTCACGATCACGTCGCTAGCGCACGGAAGTGGCGCGTCGGTTATCTGGGATCTCAGTCACTCTGCCGGGCTGCTCCCCCTGGAACTGGATGCTGCTGGTGTCGATTACGCAGTCGGTTGCACCTACAAGTACCTCAACGGTGGGCCCGGCTCACCGGCATTCGCCTACGTCAAGGCAGAACACCTAGCGACACTGTCGCAACCGATCTGGGGATGGCTAGGTCGCAAGGATGCATTCGAAATGGAGCCGGGATATGTGCCCACGGACGGCATTCGTCGCCTCACCAGCGGAACCCCTCCCATCCTGGCGATGGTGCCGCTGGCAGAAGGCATCGCCCTGATCGAAGAGGCCGGAATCAAGCGGATTCGTGAGAAGTCGACCGCGCTCACGGAGTTCGCACTAGAGGTCGTGAACTCTTGGCCAAAGGAACTGGGCTTCTCCGTCAACTCACCCCGCGATCCCGCCCTCAGAGGGGGCCACATCACCCTGCTGCATACGGACGCCCGGGCAATGACTCGCAGACTGTGGGGAGAGGGGGTAATTCCTGACTATCGAAATCCGGACGGCATTCGCATTGGCCTCTCACCCTTGAGTACCAGCTTCGCGGAAGTTGAAGCAGGTCTCCACCAGATTCGAAACCTCGCCCAGTGAAGGAGGCCGAACCTGCGCCGAGCGATGGCGAGGACCGCTCAATTCTCGCCCGAGAGCAACCCCTGCCAGTTCGCACGATCGCCTACGGCTCCGAGCCCGAGCAGATCGCCGATATCTACCTACCCGCGGGCACACCGCAAGGGTGGGCAATCGCAGTCCACGGTGGATTCTGGCGCCCCGCCTACGACCGGGTGCACTTGCGCCAAACTGCAGCAGCCGTTGCTGATGCTGGCTCAGTGAGCGTTCTCATTGAGTACCGTCGCAACCCAGGTCACCCGGAGCAGACCGTTGCGGATGTCTGCCGTGCCCTACGACGATTGCCTGAGTTGCTCAACGACACGTTCTCAGCGGGTTTACCTGTGGTGTGGGGCCACTCTGCTGGTGGACACCTGGCTCTGCTCGCTGCATGTCGCGAAGGCAATAACGTGCACAGTGTCGTCGCACTTGCGCCAGTCACGAATCTCAAGCAGGCCGATTCAGAAAATCTTGGGAAGGGTGCCGTTCGGGAATTCCTTGGCGCCCCCGCCGCATCACACCCAGAGTTCGATCCCGCACAACAATCACCACCACAGTGTCCAGTGACTCTGATCCACGGGGTTCGTGATTCCCTTGTTCCGATCTCCCAAAGCCGCGCACTTCACCGGCTCTGGGGTGAAACCGCCACATGTATCGAACTCGCCGACACCGGACACTTTGAGGTAATCGACCCCACATCCACAGCCTGGACCTACGTAATCAATGCTCTCAATGCTAACTCTGCTGGCCCTGCTGGCTCTGCTGACCCTGCTGGCCCTGCTCGCAGGGCCTCATCAGTCGCATCAAGCGCATGTACCAGTGGCGGTGACATCACCCGGTGATGCTGGCGCGGTCAGTATGGGGCGCTTATGGGCGCTGGTCATCACGTAATTACCGCAGTATCCGTCTATGGAACGTGCGATGTTCACCCGCCATCCATTGCCCTCGGTAACCAAGTTCGCGCTGGCACGCCCGCCCGACTCTGGCTCCATGACCAGTGGCACCCTCGATTGCACTGCCCCACCCAGGCCCTTGGCTATCCAGTCCAGCACCGACTCTTGCGTAGGTGACGGCAATATGGGATTGACGAGGCCACCCAAGCCCCAACTTGTCATGTCAATCGCAATGAAACTCTCTTGCGGATCCCTCATCGAGGTTGGTGGAGCAGGCGCCGGTGTCGTGATCGCAAACTTGACACCGCGAATTCGCTTGCTGCCGCGGGCAGCAATTGTGGCGCGCCAGCGCAATCCGGAGGCGCTCACCCCCTCCACGACAGCCCCATTGGCGTTCGGCCGAGGATTCCACCCATTCGCACGAAGTGTCTTCAAGAGCGTCTCAACCGGCTGGCTCTTGAAGCGCGGATCAGCCATGGCTTCGCGATACAGCGAGTCAACTTCAGTTCTTTGATACATCACAAACGGCAACATCAACTGCAGACGCGCTTGATCCGCCGTGGTGACGATCTGATTCGCCGCAGGCAACTTCGCCTCCGGACCAGACCAAGACTTCACTTCGAAGAGACGCTCACCATAAGCATCCACTGCCGTCAAGCGACCCGCGCTGTCGGTTGTGTAGGTCGCTTCTTGAATTCCACGCAACCCAGACCAGGGATTGTTGAGCAGAACCTCTTCTTCCGACTCCGGGCCGACAGCCTGAAGCCCACCCACTTTTTTACCCAGTGACTGCAGGATGAGGTCGAATGTCACGCGACTATCGGGGTTGGAATCCTCAGTATTGGGCACATAGAGCGTCCAGCCCGATGCGTCCTTCGCATGCAGTATGTACCCGTCACCATCCACAGTTCGCCAGACCGTGCCACCCGCATTGCCCTGCACAGTGATGCCACCGGACGTATAGGTGATCCCCGAACTATTGGCCTTGGCCTTTGCCGCATCAATCGCCGCAGCGAGGCGTGCTGGATCGGTGAACTCCTCAGCCTGTACCGCTGGCGCACTGAGTAACCCAACACCCAGTAACGCCACTACGGACGTCGCAACCCAGGTCTTCATGTCGCCTCCTTGACGGAAGGTTCGCCTAGAGCACCTCAACCCGCGTCCCGATACGGGCGAAGCGGTAGACGTGACCCGAAGCCGCGGTAGTCATGCGCACGCAGCCGCCAATACCGAGCGGCAGACCCAGCTTGTCTGGACCATGAATCGGAGTGCCCGCGTAAGTTCGAGGAATGTCATGGAAACCGATCGCCGCACCGGTACTACCGGGATAGAACCGAACCATGTTGTTGAACGTCAACTTGAGTTCCCGGTTGGCACTGCGCTCAGACTTCGAATAGACCTTGAAGACCCCTACGGGTGGCCGATCACTTCGTCCAACTACCGGATATCGCGCGACAACCTCTTCTTGGGAATTGATCAGCCAGATTGTCATCAATGCCTTGTCGTAGACGATTCGCTTACCCCGCTCCTTGCTCTGCGTCGGATACCAGGGCACATGCTTGGCCTTCGTCGTCTTGGTCGCTGGAATCGGCTTCGCTACCTTGGGCGGTTTAGTGGCGGTGGCGCTCGCTGAGGGCGTTGGTTGCGCGGAGCTGCTGGCGTCGGGGCTCGGTGAATCGTCGGTCGTGACGGCCAACGATGGCGCCGCCATCAGGGCCACCGCAACCACGATCGCCCCTACCGTTGGCCCCGCAACCGACACCAGTCGAGACACGCCAGCCTCCCAATGATTAAAGAGCCGAACCCCTGTTGGAGGGTACCCACGTAGGGCCTTGCCGTCTACCGGTCGACGACAGCTAGCCGGCACCACCTTGTACACGGGCCTCGAGTTCAACCTCGACAAGGAGACCTTCACCAATGAGGCCAGCCACGATGACCATCGTGTTTGCCGGCGCCACGTCACCAAGCAGTTCCAGATGGGCCCTTGATGCTTCTTCCGGATCAGCGTCAGGAACCAGGTAGATCCGCGTCCGAATGATCGTCTGCCGCGAGGCACCAAGATCAACAGCCGCATCAATCACGCGCTGTAGACACTGGTGGGTCTGCTCATACGTGGCCATGTCGCGAACCAGTCGTCCATTGCGATCCAATGCCGTGGTCCCACTGATGGCTATGAAGTCGCCGACCCTGGCACCCCGCGAATACCCCGCTATTGCCTGCCACTCGGAATCATCACGAACACGCACCCGAGCATCCCCCCTTCCAGATCACATTGCGATGAAAGGGAGTGATTAGTCGTCTCGCTATCCGCATTGAGTGCAGTCGAAGGCTCGCATGGGTCGGACCCGAATGCCGCGCACAGCCGGGTTTGAGGGAAATGGATCCCAGGGGCGCGAGAAGTTTTGGTTCAAGATCATGCTTGTCATACTTCCGGGATTGATGGAACTCGACCAGTAGTGGGCTGTCATCCCCAAGCGCGAGCGTTCACGATTTGCTTTCCGCAACTCGTCTCTCGATGGCACGTACCAGTCTTGCTCACCCCCACCGGCGTAACTCAACACGACTTCAGCCACCTGACTCTCCGGGCAACTCTCCTGAAGGCGAATGGTGTTCTCGCGACCCTCACCTAGTCCGGTGCGCGTACTCGCTGAGACCGCTCGGTTGCACCAAGTCAAAGCTGGATCGTCACCACCATTCCACCCCGTGGGAGCCACCTCGAGGTATCTGCCCCATCGCCGTGGACTTGCGCCTGCATAGACCACAATTCCACCGCCCGGACCTTGATCTCCGACTCGGCATGCGCCACCCTCAGCGCACGAGAGTTCCGTTGCATCCTCAAAGGCTCCAGTGGACCGCGCAGGTTCGGCGAAACTAACCGAGCCGAGCGCCGTAATGAGGACCGCTCCGAACATCACCACCGAGAGCAAGCCGCTCCGCCCGCTGAGTACCTCTTGCCGAATCATCATCGTCACCAACCAAACCGGTTTATGGAAAAAGTTGTGTGTGGGTAATTGACTGACCGCCTGAATCTACCCGCTCCAGAATGAAGGCGTACCTCAGCCCTGTTCCGAAGGCTTTGCCCACATTGACGCCCCTGAAGGCGCTTATAGGGGTTACCGGTCCTGGCTTTCAGCCTCCGCTAGCCCAGGTCAGAATTGCTGAAAACACAAATCCGGCGGCGCCAATGATGCCGGCCCAGCCCTTCACCGACCGTACGGCAATGGGAATCATTTCGTTGATGACGACAACAAGGAGCGCCCCGGCAGCAATGGACTGAATCATCGCTTGGGTTGAGTCGGAAGCCCCAACCAGCAGGCTGTAGCCGATGGCAGAGAACACTGCGCCGATGATGACGATGACTGAAAAGCGGAGCAACACCGAGCCAAGGGCGATCCCGCCGGCAAGGAGTGCTGCAGCGATACCGATGGCCTCTGGAATCGCCGCTATAAAGATCGAGCCAACCAAGGCGGCGGAGACGCCTACTGAAGCGGTGTGCAGGGTAAGGCCTACGGCTACGGATTCCGGAACCCCATCAATCACCATGCCAACGGTGAGGTTGCGGGCCTCCTCCTTCGTCGCGCCATGCCCGGCTCCATGATCAGTGTCACTGGATTGCAGAACCTCGGCCTGAATAACCTCACCAGGCTGCTCTTCTTTCTTCCCGCGTTCGAGTAGCCGGATGATGATGAAGTAGGCAGCACAGCCGATAGCTATGCCGAGCGCAGTGGGAAGCTCTCCGGCTTCCTCGTAGGCAACCGACACCAAATCAATGGACACTGCGGAGATGACCGCTCCGGCACCGAAGGCCATGAGACCACCCACGATGGCAGGTCTCTTGAGTTGGGGGAATTTCCAAACGAGTAGTGCGCCAATGATCAAGGCTGACTGCGCAATTGCTCCAAAGAGGGCAGCTTCAATCACGTGGTGAACCTACACCCCAAGGAATTCACTGTCCCCAGAATCAAGTGAGGCGCGAGCGCGACCTATCCACGAGCATCTCGGCGAATGGCGTAAATGCCAGCATGACGAGCATTGTTGCGGTCACACCAACCAATGTGGCGATAAGACGCTGCTGCGCCAACGCCTGAACCGGCGATCCCGAGCTTTCCAAGAGCACGATAGCGGGAGTCAAAAGTGAGGCGTAGAGCCAATAGGGACGATTCTGTAGGAGCAGGACGAACGCCGCGATGAGGAATATTGCGCCGACACAGAACAGCACCGGTCCCAATGGCAGCACCGCACCTAGGGCCATGGCAATAAGGAAACCGACGATAGTTCCGGCCGCACGTTGCCAGGCCTTCTTAAAGCCTGCACCAAGTGCCGGTTGAAAAACGACAACAATGGTGAGGATGATCCACCCTCCCGTGTGACCGAGGTTGAGCGTCACAACGGCCCATGTGGCAAGCCCCACGAGAAACGCCAGAATCAGACTGAATGACAACACCCGAATCGGATTGAGACCGGTGTGCTTGCGTGCGGGTAGGCGATGACGAAGGAAGTACATGATCAGCGTTGCCCAAAGGGCAGTTCCGAGGGAAATTAGGGTCACGTAGAGCGGCGCTGTTACGCCAGCATCGGACTGCGGTGGCGACGCTGCAATGAACCCAAGAGCGATCACCGCCATGGTGAGTGCGTCGTGCAGTCCCGCCTTGGCCGCGTAGCCTCGCAGAAAGGCAGCAACGGCGAGAACGCCGGCCGCCAACAACGCACTATGCGCAGCCCAATCAGTAAGTCCACAAAGCAGGGCGAAGGGGGCAGCGATAATCAGGCCTGTTCGCCAGCCTGTACCGCCAACGCAGGCAAGGAATAGGGCAAGGCCGGTCAGTACTGAGATGTTGACCCACTGACCCCATCCAAGACTCCACAGCAGAACCGCCGGTGCAAAGCCAGCAATCACCATCAGCGCAACACCTGCAACAAGAACCTTGACCTGTTGCCGTAGTGCGGTCACCACAGGATCCAATCAGTGAGACCTCCCGTGAGTGGTCAAGTTCCGGCTATCGGTAGCGTGTCGCCTATGAATA
>CAZKFI010000013.1:33595-40813 GCA_964551975.1 uncultured Bifidobacteriaceae bacterium
AAGGCTGCTGCCGCCCTAGCGGCTCTCGCGTTCGTAACGACTGGCATTTTGGCCGGGTGCTCGTCTTCCGACGAGGCAAGTCCCGCGGCTTCATCGTCCATGGTCGGCGGAATGACCACCTGTGACGACGCCACCATATTAAAGGCGGTCCAACAACTCCAGGCCGCAGAAGATCCCAACGTTCAGGTGTTTCGAGTCGACGACCTGAACTGTGCTGACGGCTGGGCGGTGGTGCAGCCCACGGTCGGCACATCCGAGGACACTGCCGTCACCTACACCCAGATTTTCCAAGCGGAGGGGCAGTTCTGGATTCCCAAAGCGAGTCCCGACGTATGCGGCTCGATTGATGACAACGACATGACCGCCTATCCGGCTGACGCGCAGATTCCTGAGGCGCTCTACGCGGAAGGGTGTACCACCAACTAGTTCGACGTGCCAATCCCGGGCCTGCCGACATGGCAGGCCCGGGATTGGCAATTTGTCGGGGCATCACTCCTGCCGACACTGTTGGTAAAGCGTTTCCGACTCCCCTGGTGGGCACGCACATTAGTCTGAACCCGCAATTGGTGGCTCACTTCTAGGTGCGGGATCCTCATGGAACAGTTGAGTGGATTTCTCAATCAAGTCGAGATCGATGAGGAAGAAGACGCTCGTCGTCGGGCCAACTTCCCAGCGGGAGCCGACGTGACACTGGCAGATCTCAGTGAGGCCGGGCGTGAGCATGTACTCGACGATCTTCGTGAACGTGAGCCGGTGACCTGGCTCCCAGACCTTGGCGGCTGGCTCATCACCGCGCGGGAGCCGGCCCGGCTGATGCTTCTACCCAAGTCTGGGGCAACTGTCGAGGCTCAACAGAACATGGTGCGCGCATCCCTTGGGCGCATGATGCTCACCGTTGATGGTGATGAACACAAGCGCTACCGCCAACCTTTCGAAGTGCCGTTTCGAGCTCGAGAGACCGAACGCCTTTTCGCGGACTCAATTCGCACCTACGCCCGGGGGTTGATTGCAAACATCACAGATCAGACCGAGTTGACGCAGGCTTTTGCCGCACCGTTCGCGGTTGGAGTCGCTGCGCAGGTGATTGGCCTTCCACTGGATGACGTTCGTTTGATTGACACCTTCTACGGTGCTTTTGCGGCAGCAATGGAATACTCCGGCGATCCTGAACCACTACAACGAGCAGAAGCTGCCCGAGCGCAGCTGACTGCGCTGCTCCTAGAAGGACTGGAGCGGTCCAAAGTCGTTGAGGAGTCCGAATTGACTCCGGAAGAAGTTGCGGCTCAGCTGCGAGTTGTGATGTTTGGGGCTATCGAAACCATTCAGGCTTCGGTTTTGACCACGCTGCTCCTCCTTTTGCAACATCCAGAATCCATGGCGCAGGTCCGTCAGGATCCGACGCTTCTAATTGGTGCAGTAGATGAAGCGATTCGCTGGATGCCACCGGTGGCCTTCATTGAGCGCTGGACGCGCGAGCCGTTGACGCTGGCCGGCGTAGAAATTGGTGAGCGCGAATTCATCGGAATCTCGGTAATCGCTGCGAACCGGGACCCCAGCACTTTTCCTGATCCGCTGCGATTCGATCTACATCGCGAGAATGCGCGGCTTGGGTTGAGTTTCTCCTCCGGTGAGCACCATTGCCTCGGTGTCCATCTGGCACGGATGCAGACGGTCATCGCCCTTGAAGAATTGCTCTCTGCCTGGCCGACGATTGAACTTGTTTCGGTCACGCCGGCAAGTGGCTTCGCCTTTCGTCGGCCGGCCGACATGGTGGTGGCCTTCACTCACGGGACCTAGGTGCCGTCGTGTCAGTGCACATCTTCTATCCACACCCTTGCTAGCCTCAAAGGCCTCAAGGTCTCCTGAGGAGAGCGCGTGACTAGCTACGAGACGGAACTGGCGGTGCTCTCGCGCAGCCAAGTACGCCGGGCTGTACTCACCGCATTTGTGGCGGCCTCCGCAATGATCCTCGCCCTCGGTACGTACGAGTTCATGATCATCCCCGCCCAGTGGGACATCGGGCTGACAGTGGACCAAGCAAACGCAGCCAACCTGATTCCCGCGGGCGCTGCACTGCTCGTTGTCTTCGCATCAAGTTCACTGTGCGACCGCCTCGGCTACCGGAGACTGCTCCTCTTCGGTGCCGGCTGCTACTCGCTCGGCGCGGTGTTGGTGACCCTCGCACCTGGGTTCTTCTTCCTGCTCGCCGGTCGCGCTCTCGGGGGCATTGGTGGCGTGACCATGGGCGTCGTCGGGCTCGCCATGGTCAATGCGATCTTTACCGACAGCACCTTGAGGGCCAAGGCTTTCGCCGCCTTCGCGGCGCTCCTTCCCGCTGTCTCTTTCGCGTTTCCACCATTGAGCGCAACGCTGGTCGAGTTCGTCAGCTGGCGTGCCGTGCCAGTCCTTTGGCTCGGACTCGGTGTACTCACCATTGTGCTTGCACTTGTCGCTGTCCCCGCGAAACTTGGTATCACCTCTTCAGTTGGATCCGAACTCATCACCCCACTAGTCGCAGGACTGGCTCTGGCGAGTCTCACTCTCGCCGCGGCGGTTGCCGGGACCAACATCAACGTTGCTGTGGTCCTTGTTGCGGCGTCACTCATTGCGTTTGTCGCCTTCGTCCTACTCCGTAAGGTGGCACATCTGCGCGGACTCGACCTACGCCTGCTGCGCAGTCCGGGAGCCTGGCTCGTCATCTTCGCAACCATGCTGCTCTTCGGTGCCAACCTCTACTTCTTCACCAGCCTGCTCATCCAATACCGGTACTTCGATCCAGTGATCTTTGTTTCCGTGATCCTGTCAGCACCGGAGCTTTGTGCCCTGGCGGGCTGCTTCGTGAGCGGATGGGCTGCGGCCCGCTGGGGTGCACCGCGCACAGCAGGTGTGTTCATGCTGCTCGCGGGGCTTGCCTCATTTTTCGCCCTCACTGTCGACGGCGAAGCCGTCATCTATCACCCGGTAGCAGTGCTCTGCCTGGTGGCTTTCCCGAGTGCGGCCGCTGTGGGTCCGCTCACCCAAACCCTCATGGACATCGCTCCTTCTGATGGATCCAGCGCGCGAGCCGCGGTTCGCGACGCGCTGCAGAATCTCGGTGGCAGCTTGGGCGGGATTGTCGCCGGCCTAGTAGGACTCACGGCCTTCGTCTCGTACACCACTGGTGCGCTCACCGATGCAGGCCTACCAAAGGACCTGGCCGAACTTGTCGCCAACGAAATCGTTGAGGGTACCCATGTAAACGACCTCTCATCAGAGCCATGGATGCCACCGGACGTTGCCGACCTCATCGCAGGCTCACGTGATGTGCTCAACACCGGGCAGTCCGTCGCCTACTGGGGTGCTGCCGTAAGTGCCGGGATCATGTGCATCATTGGTGCTGCGCTGCTGTTCATCTACGTCCAAAAGGAGAAGCGCCGCTCCACTACCATCACCGTCTAGTGCATCACTCCTATAGGCGTGGGTAAGGCCTGCAACGCATGGTCTTCCATTATTTCTGCACCCGCACCGGTGGCAACCTTGCCTGCAGGTGCTGACTCGCGCTCTTCCAACTTTCCATTGGCATCCGTGGAAGGAGCATCTGCAGATTTATCGAAGATCTCACCGGGAGACTCGACTTCCTTGCGTGCATTCGTGCGATCAAGAACATCCTTGCTTGACGCATAATTCACCGGTTGCAACACACACGCCCTAGCCCACACACATGGGCCGTGGTTGACATTGACTTCCCTGGTCCATCACCTGCAATACCCACGTGATTGCATGCGCAGTCTTTACCTGCGTGGGTTAACAAACGTCTCCTACACGCATCGAGATTTTTCCAACTCGTCGTGAGGGAATCCCCTCACGACGATCTTCAAAACAAAGTTCTCCTCACTGATCTGCACATCGCGATGCGTGGTGCAGCTGAACTTTGCCAAAAGTGCCAGACTGCACTCATGACCACTCCAGGACGCGCTAACCGCTTGCTACCAGTTGCAGCAGCCATTGGCCTACTCCTTTCAGGGACACTGGCTGGATGCTCGACGGCAACGAACTCTTCAACCGACGAGCTGCTACCGGTTGCGATTGGGCTGAAGCGCGATCACGCTGGATTAGATAAGTGGCTTCAACAGGTGGCTGATCCAGGCAGTTCGAACTTTCTCAAAGTCCTGACCGCAGATGGCGTGGCAGCGCAGTTTGGTGCGGAATCAGACGCTGCCACTTCCGTCTTGGAGTCGCTGCAGGCACAGGGATTCGTTGGTGAAATCGATCCCAGTGGCTCGATCCTGATAGGGACTATGCCAGCGTCCAATGCTGAGTCATTCTTTCGGGTAAAGATCAAGCAGACCGAAGAAAACGGCGTCACCTACCTTGCGCCGGCCAAGGCCCCGAAGATTCCTGAGGAACTCAAAGGCGCGGTAACCGAGGTCGTGGGCCTAGCCCGAACCTTGTCACGGGCCGACGCGTCAAAGGGGCCTTCGTCGACACCTGATGTTGCCTCTGCTCAGTGCCCAGGCCTCGAGAAGGCGGTTTCACGCGTTCAGAAGATTTACGGTGCCGATGGGATGCGATCGTCGGGAATCGACGGCAGTGGTGTGACGATGGCCATCCTCGAGGTAGCGGCCGTGCCCACAATGTCCATCAAAGCAGCGGAGGCCTGCTCCGGGCTGATCATCCCGCCAGTTACGGCAACGCGGGTGGCAACTGCGCAGGATGATCACCTGATTGCGGTCTCTACAGAACCGATCCTCGACATTCTCGCAGCGGCAGCGATGGCGCCGGGCCTGAAGGAAATTCGATCGTACGAGTTCGATCCCTACAGCTCGATCGTCTTTCCACTGGCAGCAGTAGTTGGCGATGCCCTGCAACCTGGCGGACCTGACCTCCTGTCGGCCAGTATCGGCGTCTGCGAATCAAGGCAGGATCCCAGCACGCTCGCGGTGTCCGAGTGGCTACTGGCCGTTGGCTCAGCCGCCGGCCTCACCACCGTGGCTTCGGCTGGCGATACTGGATCTTCGGCGTGCGTGCCGTCTGAAGAGTCCGAGGCGATGCTGTATCCGGCCAGTTCGGCGTATGCGACAGCCATCGGCGGAACGAGCCTGGCGGGCGATGCTCCCAATGGCGAAAAGCAGGTCGTCTGGAATGCTGCCGGCAGTGCTGGTGGAGGCGCTCAAACCAGCAGCCTCGCGCGGCCCTGGTACCAGAAGTCGGTGCCAGGGCCCGACAACCGAATCGTTCCGGATGTATCAAGCATTGCTGCGCCGAACCAGTTCCCACTGATTCCGTTCTGCGAAGCGTCAACCTGCCAGGTTCAGCGGGTGGGCGGCACCTCAGCGGGAGCGCCAACTGTTGCAGGTGGCTTCGCACTCATCCTTCAGCAGCTTCGACAGGAGCGAGGAAGCCAGAACCTTCGTCTCGGCATGACGAATCCGTTCCTGTACGCCCTTGCTCCCTCTCAATCGGCTGATCCATCGTCAGCATTAAGTGACGTCACCGAGGGCAATAATGACTTGTATGCGGTGGGCTGCTGCCAAGCGGCGGTTGGCTACGACGCTGCCAGCGGATTGGGCTGGATCAACTTCGGCGCACTCGCACGCGCGTACTCAACAGAAAGGTAGCCACGCGTTAGATCGAGGTATGCGCGAGCGGGGATTCCCTCAGAAAAGTTGAAGCTGAGACGACTGGGCATAGCGTGCTAAGTCGCAGGTCACTTCGGCCCTGCCAAGAAGGGATCCCCGATATGCGTATCACTCACCTCGCTACCTTGAGCCTAGGCGCAATAGTCGTCGCAGTCCTTGCAAGCGCATGCTCGACCCAGTCATCCAGTGGGGTGGCTCCCGCAGTGCAAGCCACTTCAGGAGGATTTGACAATTACTTCGATAGCAACCCGAACGGCGAAGACACGCTTGACGTCCTCACCGGTGGCTTCCCAACTACCCTCGGCGGATGCGTCGGGACCCTTGGCTTTAACCCGATATCCATCACCAACACCACCGACGCACCGCAGACTGCCACGTACACGATCAACTCCGAACTCGGAGACGTCGTCACGGTGGCAGGAGCCACTGAGATCGAGGGCATCCAGAGTTGCGACAGCGTAGGCATGGGTGAAGTGGACAACGGCCAGATCACCGTTCCACCCGGTCAGACCTGGTCTGGCGGAGTTCTCGCGGCGGGTCAGAACGGCCCGGGCACCTGGTTGAACGACTCCAACCGCAATCTCTCCATCGGCGGCGGCGATAACAATCAGTGGTACGACTTCTGGCTTCACACGGATGCGAACCAGTCCTTCCAGAACTGGGAGTTGAACTACTCCAACACTGGAGGAACCGATCCGAGTCAGAACCTTCAGGCTGGCCTGTTCAACGTGATGGAGTGCGCATCGGACTCCGACGCTCCCAACGCGCAGTACACGGTCACCAGCACAATCGCGTCACCTTTCTCGAGCAATGCCCCCAACGCCTGGACGTTCAATGACAATCAACCAATCTGTTTCGCATTCTTGAACCCATCCTGATCCCGGCTGGCTGACAGCCCAAGAGTCCAGTTGATCGCAGGCACGGCCATTGAGCCCCGCACAGGCTCTTGGCCGTGCCTGCGGCGCGGAATATTGACCAACTGATGGGCCCGCTTGCCTCCCGCCAGGTTTCCAGTCCAGCCTTTCAGACGAAGGTAGTTGGACCGAACTCACGAAAGTTTCGAAACCCACAATCATTCGTGGGCGCTGCCCGGCCGTCAGGTCACACCATCTATCGGCGGCTGGAGCGTCAGGCGAGCATCAGCAGGTACTGATCACCTGAAGTGGCCAATTCTGAGGTCGTGACCACGGTGCCGTCGGACACTGACTTCGCCAAAGGGGCCGGCGAACGGATCCAACAGGCTTTTGTCCTGTGTGCATTGGCAGCGGAACTCGATGGTAAAGCTAACGCATAATGATCTTTGATCCATGTCGCATCTTTGAGACGCGGGATCGACTGGGGTTGACTACCTCACCATTGGGGCGAGGGCTCATCGCCCACGGCTATGTTCGACCCTCCGCACACATCACGCGTCGTCTTTGCTGCCATGCGGCGTCGGCCGAGCGCGAGCCAAAGCCTGAGCGTCCAGACCGACTCGCGGAGACCTACAACGGAAATACGAAAATATGAATACTGGATCTAGAAGGGTCCCGCAGTCACCATTGAAAAGGCTCGCGTGACAGGCAGCGGAGCGCTACATGAAGGTGACGTAGCCGAGCAG
>CAZKFI010000014.1:0-1625 GCA_964551975.1 uncultured Bifidobacteriaceae bacterium
CACCGCCTTCGCCAGATGCGGTTTGGCGTAGAGCAGTGCCGCGCAGTCATACGGGGCAAACCACCATTTATGTGGGTCAGTAACCATGGAATCCGCTCGCTCGATGCCATCGAACCGATACCGAGCCTGCTGGGAAAGCAGCGCTGCACCACCGTACGCCGCGTCCACGTGGAACCACCATCCGTGGGTCTGCGCAAGGTCGGCGGCAGCGGCGAGGTCGTCGACGATGCCAGCATTGGTCGTTCCAGCCGTAGCCACGATTGCCACAACGTCATCGAGGTTCTGCTCACCCTCCAAGGCACGTTGCAGGTCAGCACGAGTCAGGCGCCCGTCCTGCGTGGGAATCTCCAGGGCATCGAGCATCAGGAGGTTGAGGGCGCTAGCAATCGATGAGTGAGCCTGATCGCTGACGACCACGCGCAGGCCGTACTCACTCTTACCCTCAGCACGGCGACGAGTACGCGCCAAATCACGCGCCACGGCCAGTCCGGAGAGGTTCCCCGCCGATCCACCGGCAACGAAAACTCCGCCCGCGCTGGCCGGAAGCCCAGCGGCATCGGCGAGCACTCGCAGGGCCTGGTTCTCGGCGACTACGGCACCTGCGGCCTCCAGCCAGCTACAACCTTGCAGAGACGCGGCAGAGACCACCATGTCGAACAGCAGAGCTGCTTCGGTGGGTGCCGCGGGAATGAATGCGTAGTTGCGCGGACTATCCGCCGAAAGGATCGTTTCGGACAGCTCTTCGGCGTAGACGTCCAACACTTCCCGGGGATCACGGGGTTTCGGACCGATCAGGCCCGCAACCGCCGGTCCCAACAGTCGGCGATCGCCAATGCCGTCAAGCGGTGGGTCCTGCAGGGACATGCGCCAGTTGACGTACTCCATCATCACCTGGGTGAACGCCGGATCGTGTCGATGCATACGGTCCGCATCTGCGGTCGACATTGCACATTGCCTTTCACACGTGCGCGCCGTCGGTGAATCCGCCAGCAGGCGCAGGCGCACAACTGTGCGCGCTCTTACGGCATTCTAGGTCAGTGACGACCCAACGAATTCTGGCCGGCAGTGGTGGTTTCATCGGTGAGCCGGGCCGGTGGGGGGTCCTGCGCCCCGGCGGCATCATGCGACGTGCACTGGCTCTCACCGGCAAGGAGCGTCCGAGGGTCTGCCTGGTGATGACGGCCAGTGGTGATGAAGCCTCCTACCTGGCCGCGACCTACTCCGCCCTGGGCTCCTACTGTGAGGTCGACCACCTTGCCCTGTTTCCGCAACCCAATCGCTTGATCGAAGAAGCTCTGGGCAGAGCGGACCTGGTGTGGGTCGGCGGTGGCAGCGTGGCAAACCTGCTGGCCCTGTGGTCCCTGCACGGGGTTGATGAGGCGATGCGCGATGCATGGGAGCGGGGCGTTGTACTGGCCGGTGTCAGCGCAGGTTGCATCTGCTGGCACGTCGGAGGCCCGACGGATTCCTTCGGCCCTGATCTGAAGCCGGTAACCAACGGTCTGGGCCTGCTGCCTTACGGCACCGGTGTGCACTACGACTCCGAGGCTGGTCGTCGACCTCTCCTACAGTCGCTGGTCCGGGATGCCGTGCTGCCTTCCAGCCTCGCCACCGACGACGGTATC
>CAZKFI010000014.1:1635-16914 GCA_964551975.1 uncultured Bifidobacteriaceae bacterium
TCGCGATTTTGTACCAGGGCACTGAGCCAGTGGAGGTCGTTGCCGATCGTGACGACCTGCCCGCGAGTGCTTACCGAGTGAGTCGCGATTCGACTGCCGATGATTCCGGAGTCGTCGAAGTGCGCCTACCGATCGGTCCGATACGTGGGCTGTGAGGGAGCCGCAAAGCTACGCCCTCTGCCGCTGTAGATCTCGGCCGGTACGCAGGACGGTATCTATCAGTGCATCAATGTCAGCCCCGGTGGTGCGGAAATTGGTAATACAGGGTCTGAGCACAGTTTTGCCATCGACCACCGCGCTGGTGACGTAGACATCACCGTCCTGCTGCATGCGACGTGCCACTTGCGCGTTATGGAGATCGGTATTCCGCGCATCTGCGGATCCGGCCGAGGCAAGATGCCGAAACGGGACCGTCGACAACTGCGGTTCCACAACGAGTTCCAATTCGGGATGCGCACGGATGCGATCTGCCAGCAATTGGGCCAGCTCTAGGTTCGAGCCGAGGGCCCGGCGAAATGCCTCCGCACCGTGAGTACGAAACGCCGTCCAGAGCTTTAGGGAACGAAAGGGTCGCGAGTACTCCAAGGTGCGGTCGACGGGATTCTCCATCGCATCAACCATGTAGGCGGCGTCATGTGCGAAGGCTCGGTGGAGCGCCTCGGGGTCTCGCATGAGCAGCACACCACAGGCTTTGGGCACAAAGAGCCACTTGTGCGCGTCGACGCTCGCCGAATCGGCCAGAGCGATGCCCTCGAACAGGTGCCCCACCTGCGATGTGGCTGCCGCTGGTAACCCGTAGGCGCCATCCACGTGAAACCACAGGCCGTGCTCACGACAGATCTGAGCTATTTCAGCAAGTGGATCGACGGCGCCGGTCAATGTCGTGCCCGCCGTTCCCACAACGGCCACGGGGACTCGTCCATCGGCAACATCACGACGGATCTGCGCATCCAATGCCAGAACGTCCATCCGTCGGTAGGCATCGAGCGGAATCGCTCGTACGGACTGCGATCCAAGTCCAAGCAGTTCCGCGGACCGATCGATACTGGAATGGGCTTCAGCGCTCACATATAAGGTTCCGCGCCCATCCAGGCCCGACCGTCGACTACCCGGCAACGCCTGCTCACGAGCAACGGCAAGCGCGGTCAGATTCGAGACCATGCCGCCGCTGGTAACGACACCGCTCGTCCTGCCAAAGCCCACGAACTCACCGACCCAACTCACGGTCTGCCGCTCAACCAAGGTGGCAGCAGCAGCCACTGAAGCGAGGTTGACGTCATGGGAAGCGGACAGGGCCTCAGCTAGCACCCCAACTTCCAGACCTGAGGATCCGACGTATCCGAAGAACCGTGGACGGGACTGCGCCAGGCTCTGATCAAGGAGGTTCTCGGCTTCCCGCAATGCCTGCAGGGCACCAACGCCGACCTCGGGGAGGCCCTCGGCAAGCAGGCTCAGCGTCTGGCTGTCTAGTGGTGGCTGACCGGGCCGTGCGGTATCGAAGCCTTCCCACGCTTCTCTCAGCATGGCAAATGCGAGTTCAAGAGCCGGTAGTCGGTCGTCTCCCAGCGAGAGCGCGGTGTCGTGAGTCATCTTCTACCCGCTGAGACAGCGACGACCGAGTGAACTCACGAAATGCACCTCTTGAACTCGGGCCTCAATTGCTTGGTTCTACTGCGGCGGATCCAGTGCGGCGGTGATGGTTTCCTCACGGGCAATGACCTGGCCATCGGCGTCATACACCGTCACGGTTTCGTCTTCCACGAGCAGATCACCATCAGCATCCAAGATGTCAATGGTTTCATCCGTAATCGATCCGTCCGGACTGCTTGCCACGATGAGGTCATCAAGTACCGCACCCACTGGATTTCCATCTGCATCCAGAACGACATCGAGCTCCACGGAGCGACCGATCTCTAGGTCGTCATTGTTGGAATCAGGACCATTGTCACCCACGGTGGACCCCTTTCTTTGGTGCCAATTTTTCTCCGGTGCCAATCTTCTTTGGTGCCAATCTTCTTCGGTGCCAATGCAGTGCGCTGGCGAGGTTGAGAACGTATCAGTAGGCTGCGCGAGTGATACGTTGGGTCGATCTGCCGCAGGTGCCAGCCGAGTGACTATTCGGGTCGGTCTCCTGGCCTACGGCGCCATCGGTCATGAGCACAACATGGCAGTTGCAGCCACTCCGGGCTTAACGCTGACAGCTGTCTGCGATGCAAAGCCGGATCGAATTGCTGCGGCTCGTGAGTTGGCCCCTCAGGCGGCTGAGTTCAGCGATGCACAGGCAATGCTGGAGTCTGGCTTGATCGACCTGGTGGTCGTTTCGACACCGCCGAACAGTCACTTCCACTGGGCGCAAGCAGCACTGCAGCAAGGACTACATGTAGTCCTTGAGAAGCCCATGGCGTTGACAGTGGACCAGTGTGATGCGCTGATTGAGCTGGCGAATCAGAAGGATCGCTTACTCGTGGTCTACCAAAACCGACGCTTTGACCGTGACTTCGTCACCTTGCGACAGGCCATCGCCGCGGGAGAGATCGGTGAGGTGTTCCACATCGACACTTTCGTCGGGGGGCATCGCGAACCCTGCTCCTACTGGCACTCCGACGCCGAGGTCTCCGGCGGTGCAATTTTCGACTGGGGAAGTCACTACATCGATCAGATTCTGACGCTGATTGACCAGCCGGTTGATCACGTCACCTGCATCAATCACAAACGACGGTGGCACCACGCTACGAATGCCGATCATGCCTCGGTGACCATTACTTTTCAGAATGGCACTCAGGCGACGTTTGTGAATTCCGACCTAGCCGCCGCCCGCCCTCCCAAGTACCACGTCTTCGGTACCCACGGATCTATCGTGGGCGCTTGGGATAGCCGGGCAGAACCCGATGTTGCTGACCTTCCCGCCATCCTCACCGTTCACCGGCCGGGTCAACCAGTCAGCACGCTGGAGCTTGTACCCGTACCGCAATTCCAGTTCCACGCCGAACTTGCCAAGTACCTTGCTGACGGGCGGACCACGAATGGTTCACCAATGCAGGTCACAGCGCAGCAATCGCGAGATGTCGTTGCCGTCATGCAGGCCGCCGAGGAATCTGCCATAAACAACGGCCGACCGGTCACACCTCGCTTGCTACGCGATAACGCCTCTTAGGGCACAAGTCCTTCATCGCGAGCAACCCGATACAGATCGGACTTGGTCCGAGCCACCCGACCGGCCGCGGTGTACTTGTCGCGCACCCGATCCAAGTACTGCTTGACAGTGCTGGGCGCCACGTCCATGCGCCGGGCCACGGAATCCAATTTCAGACCTGAGGCATAGAGCACAAGAGCCCGCTGCTCCTGTTTGGAGAGGCGGACTCCAGCGCGTTGCTGCGTGACCAAAGCTCCCGCCAGATCGGGTGACATCAGCGGTTGACCCGACAGTACCGACCGAAGGACAGCTACCAACTCGTCAGTGCCGGAACGCTTCGCCACATATCCCTGGGCCCCGGCGAGGACACAGGCCTGGATGATGGAGGGGTTACCCAGCGCACTCACGACCACGACCGGCACCTGCTTGGAGGTCAGGCTTGAGACCACATCGGCAGCAGCGCGTCCATCACCGAGATCAAGATCCACCACCGCGCAGTCGCACCCGTCCGCGGCAGCGACCAGCGCGTCGTTCAGCGAGTGCCCGCTGTAGATAAACACCGACTGTGGAAACGCCTCCTGCAGGCTGCGCTGCAGACCCTCCCGAACGAGCGTGTGGTCCTCAAGAATCATCAACCGCAGACCTGCGATCGGCAGAGCCGAATCTGCAACTCCTGAATCGGCGATTCCCTCCTGAGCGATTCCCTGCTGAGCGATTTCCGAGGTCACGACACTGGGCAACAGGTCCGTAATCACCGGATCAGCCTAGGACCGGGGCGGAACACACTGCTCACCCCTGTTCGGGGGTATTCCCCGCCATAAGCCGTGGCTCCCTGTGCCTAGATCCCCCGTCGCTGCGCCAGCAGCCCAGCATCCATCTGTGCCCGGGCGGCACGAACTTCAGCTCGCTCGCTGACCTCGGGGATGCCGACCTGCCAGAAGGCGCCGCCTCCGGTCCAGTCACTTTCCCGAACGGAAACCACAATCACCACAACCTGATCTGATTCCCTCGTGGAGGCCATCAGCGCTCCCACTTCTTCAGCAGTGCTTACCGAGTACACCTGCGCACCCATGGCCGCTGCGTGGGCCGCAAAGTCCACGCGCGCAATCGCCTGGCCCGAGCCCGGTGCCTGTACCGAGTCACGCAACATGTTGTTGTAGGAGGCTCCGCCTTGGCCCACCTGCAGACGTTCGATGACGGCATATCCGCCGTTATCGCAGACGATGAGGGTGAAGGGATGACCGGTGAGCACTGCGGAGTAGATGTCACTGTTCATCATCAAGTAGGACCCGTCGCCCACCAGCGCAATGACCCTCCCATGACGACGAGCCATGGCCGCACCCCAGGCCCCGGAGATCTCGTACCCCATGCATGAATAGCCGTATTCGCAGTCAAACGTGCCGATGCCCTTGCTCAGCCAGTTGATATTGAGTTCACCCGGTAGACCTCCGGCTGCGGTGAGGACGAAGTCCTGAGGAGCCGCTTGGGCATGTACCGCACCGATGACCTGCGCGTAGCTGGGCGGCAGTGCCCCATCAGCGGCGGTGCGCTCACTGATGAATCCGCGTAATTCGGCCTGCGCTCTCTGAGCCCGTTCTGGCCAGGGTGAACTCCATTCACCAAGTGCCTCGTCCATGGCTTTCAGGCACTCCCGTGCATCGCCGACGACGGCCAGTGACTGATGTTTCCGAGCATCGAATCGCGCTGCATTCACCGCGATGATGCTCGCATCGGGCGCGAAGAGCGTCCATGAACCGGTGGTGAAGTCCTGGAGTCGAGTGCCAAGTGCCAGGATGACGTCCGCATCGGCAACCACCGCATTGGCAGCCGCCGCACCCGTAACACCGATCGGTCCGCTGTAGCAGGGATGGTCTGCGAGCAGGCTCGACTTTCCCGCTACGGTTTCTACGACAGGAATCGCATGTCGCTGAGCGAAGTCGCCTAGTTCGGCCTCAGCCAGTGAGTAGTGGATGCCTCCCCCGGCGATGATGACCGGGCGTTGCGCCGCGCGCAGTCGAACCACGGCATCAGCAACCTGCCGGGTATCTGGTCGAGCCCGCACCAGGTGCCGCACCTGAGGTGCAAAGAACTCCACTGGGTAGTCATAGGCATCTGCACCGACATCCTGGGGTAGCCCAAGAAATGCAGGACCTGCCTCTGCAGGATCCAACATGGTGTCGAAAGCCTGCGGCAGGCTCGAGAGCACCTGGGCCGGATGCATTATGCGATCCCAATAACGCACCACTGGCTTGAATGCATCGTTCACGGTGAGTGAGGGCTGGCCGAAATGCTCAACCTGCTGCAGTACCGGGTCAGGCAACCGTGACGCAAACGTGTCACCGCTGATGAACAGGACTGGCAGACGGTTGGCCATTGCGACCCCGGCCGCAGTAACCATGTTCGTCGCACCGGGGCCCACCGATGAAGTGCAGAGCATGAACTGCTGGCGGCGCATTGCCTTGGCGAAGGCTGCAGCAGCGAGTCCCATTCCCTGCTCGTTTTGACCGCGCCAGGTTGGTATCTCGTCGCGGTGCATCTGCAGGCTGTGTCCAAGGCTGGTTACGTTGCCATGACCGAAGATGGCAAGTGCCCCGGGTACGAGGGGCTGCTCGACACCGTCGATCACACACCGCTGGGCGATGAGATAGCGAACGATGGCCTCGGCCACCGTGATACGCACCGTCTGTTGACTCATGCCGACCTCCCCTTCGCCCAGGCCACTGCTGCCATGCCGAGGATCACCGATGTTCTTTGAGATCGACGACACGCTCCCACGTACGTGACTCCCAGGAGTCAATGAGCGCCTGCTGAACACTGACGACATCCACCGCCTCAGCAAACCCAGGCGAGAAGCGCCGGCCCTGGGAAACACATTCCAGGAACTCCAGGTCCTCGATGGCTACCAAATCTTCGAAGCCGATGCTGTTGGCCTGTCCAGGAACAAATGCTCCGTGATACGGGAAGCGGTCCCCACCGAAGACAGTGGCGTACCCGTCCTCTTTAGTGCCGGCGGCACGGTAGATCTGTAGCTCGTTCATCCGCTCCAGGTTCCACGACAGTGCACCCTTGGTGCCATAGATCTCGAACGCATTCTGTGATTCTGGGCCGACCACCGTTCTACTGACCTCGAATGTGCCTGTCGCACCGTCGGTGAAGCGGCACAGCATCGACGCGAAATCCTCGTTCTCGACCGCGCCCACGGGGTCCCCCGGCTTGCCTCGGCCGTAATGGCTGGCGGCCCCGGTCGGTAGTGGTCGATGAGTAATCGTGGTGTTGCGCATGCCAGTCACCTCTTCGATATCACCGACGAGGAACTGTGCCAACGAGATTGAATGGCTGAGGATGTCACTGGTGACTCCATAGCCACCCTCATCAATGATGAAGCGCCAGGTCAGCAGTCCGAGTGGGTCGCTGCCGTACATGGAAAGGAATCGCCCGCGATAGTGCGTAATGGTGCCGAGCTCACCAGAGGCGATGAGTTGACGCGCGTGCAGCACCAGTGGTGACCACAAGTAGTTGTAGCCCACTCCAGTCACTACACCGGCCGCCTCGGCCATCTGCCAGGCACGAACCGTCTGCTCTGGTTTGCCACCGATCGGCTTTTCGCTGAAGACGGCCTTGCCGGCAGCTGTGGCCGCTTCGATCATCGGCAGGTGCAGCATGTTGGGGGCCGTCACCCAGACAACATCGACATCGTCCGCGGTAGCCGCAGCTCGCCAATCGTCGGTTGCTCGTTCGAATCCGAAATCGTGCTGGGCACGCTCCCGACGGACCGGGTCCGTGTCTGCGCAGACAGCCAGGATCGGATCGAAGCTGCGTTCGGGAAATAGCGATGGAATTCGCAACGCCGAGCGGCTATGCGCCTGGCCCATCCAGCCCAAGCCCAGTACCGCGATACGCAGCGGCCGACGAGCAGACCCTGGGGTCGTTGGTGTCATGGTCACTGCACCTTCCCATTGGCGTTCGTCATCGGGCAACGTGGATCCTGCTCTTGGGCATCCCAGGACTGCCGGATCCAGTGATGCGCAGGGTCGTCACAGAACCCCATCGTGCGATCAGCATCGGGTCCAGCCAGGACGTTCAGGAAGTACATCGGGTACTCCGGTGCAGCGACAGTGGGTCCGTGGTAGCCCTCAGGAACCAGCACCACATCCCCGTCCCAGATCGTCCAGGTGTGATCAACGGACCCATCAACGGTGTAGACGCGGAAGAGGCCACCACCCTCTGGCGTGCCATGGTCACTGGCCGGGCCGCCGATCCGGAAGTAGTAGATCTCTTCGTTCGTATACGGGCAGTCCCCGATGCCGTCGTGGCGATGCGGTGGCCAAGACGACCAGTTGCCACCCGGAGTGAGTACCTCGCAGACATTGATGCGCTGCGCTTCGGTGAACGATGTGGGCGTGGCGATGTTGTTGACCTGACGTGTTGCACGTCCGGCACCACGAACCTCCACAGGCACATCAGCAGCACGGGTGACGGCTAGTGGTAGAACTCGGTCCGCAACCGCGGTGCACAGCGCGACCTCACCCTGCGAGCCGCTGACGACCACGGATGCACCCACCGGTAGGTAGACCCAATCACTGACGCCAGCGAATACCCCGGTGCGTCCCTGCAGCTGGATGGATTCACCATCCACCTCGACCTGCACCGACGGTGCGGACAGGCTCAGCAGGACGCCTTCAACACCATCGAGCTGAAGTCGCTGCACGGGTTGGGCGGCAAGATCAAGGATCTGCATCCCACTGAAGGCCCAACCGGCACTGCTGGGATCGATCACCACAGGTCGACCTAGCTCTGCGGCTCTACCGGCACGCAGGAGCCAATCTGCGCCACTCATCTGCACCTCACCTGGACCTCCCTTACCCACCACTTGAATGATCACCATCACGATGGACCAGCGCGACGGCCCGGCGCACCGCTTCGGACACATCCAACTCATGCGGGTAGAGCAGCGGTCGACCCGGCACGAGTCCGCGAATATTCGGCACCCGCAACGCAGCCTCCCAACGACTGAAGGTCTGCGCCCAGTTGGCACCGGGGTCGCCGCCTAGGAGCAGAATCGGCAGGGTTGTTGCCGCGGCTACCTGGTCAGCGTGCTCAGTGGCCGGAATCTTCAACCAGGTGTACGCCGAGGTTGAGGCCAGGCCGGATGCGATGGCTACGACCTTGATGAGCCGCTCCTCACTGGGATCCAAGACGGCTCGCCCTTCGGGGTCTTTCCGGTAGGGCAGCGGCTCGACCATGGCGAGGAGCCGATGATCAGCCAACTGTGTCGTGACACGTGCGACCATCTCCAGCGTGCGCGCGGTACCCGGATCGTCATGGTCAATCCGCAGCAGGGTTTTTCCGCCATCAAGGCCGAAGCGAGCGACGTGTTCGGCGTCGTAAGCAGTGAGGCGATCGTCGATCTCCCAACGAGCACCGATGATCCCTCCGCGATTCATGGTGCCGATGGCCAGCATGCCCTCGAGTCGCCCAAGCCAGGCCAACTCCTCAAGGACATCGGCACTTGCCATGACACCGTCGACTCCCGGCACAGCCAGGGCTAGGCAGAGTCGTTCGAGCAGGGTGAAGCGATCGGCAACTGCGAGTGGATCGGATCCAACCGCAAGCATGCCGCGTGCCGTGTGATCGGCAGCGATGAGCATCAAACGACCATCTGCACCGGCTATGGGGCGACGTCGCCGGTTTATCAGTGCGGACTGCAGTTGCTCGGGTGCACGTACCCGTACCTCGATCAGGGCCGCGTAGTCGGCACGCGTCAGCGGTACCTCGACATCAGACACATCAGGCTCCGTTCTCCGAGGCGAAGGCCTGCAACTGGACAAGATCGGGCATGGCATCGGCGCAGGTCAGTCGTGCAGCAACATATGCCCCGGCGGCGTTGGCGAACTCCCCAATGGTGGCCAGATCCCATCCAGCCAGCAGCCCGTAAACAAGTGCGCCACCGAAGGCATCGCCTGCACCGAGGCCACAGACCACCTGAATGGACCTCGGCGCAACACGGATCCGCTCGCGGTGATCTGCGAGGAGGACTCCACCGCCACCCATTTTCACGATGGCGAGTTGGACGCCCTGGGCGAGCAGTGCATCGGCTGCGGCGTCTGGCTCACTGATCCCGAGTGCCATTTCGCACTCGGCGCGATTGCCAAGCACGACCGTTGCGCGGGAGAGCGCGAGTTGGGCGGCTGCCCGCGCCACTGAGATGTCGGGCCAGAAGCTGGGGCGGTAGTCCAGGTCCAAGATGGTGTGCGTCCGCCGATTGCGTTGCTGCAGCCAGCCCATGCTGGCCTCGGCCGTGTCTCCGGTTGCCAGCGCGCAGGCACTCATCCAAAAGGCTCGGCATTGCTCGATGGCATCTCGTGGCACATCGTCGATCTGCAAGGTCGTATCAGGTGCCGCCGGACCGCGATGAAAGACGATGACTGGATCCTCGGGTGGATCCAGTGCGGCGAGCACAACTGGGGTCAGCCCCTGCGGTTGGCTTCCCACGAAGTCCGTGCGTACCCCGAACTCGCGCAAACGCAGTCGAACGTACTCACCAAGGGGGTCACCACCCACTTTGGTGGCCACGGCAGCTGACAATCCCAGTCGAGCCGCAGCGACGGCCACATTGGTTGGACTGCCACCAATGGACTTGTCAAAACTCTGCGGCTGGAGAAACGATGCGCCCACCTGCTGGGCGTAGAGATCGACACTGACGCGACCGACGGTGATCAGGTCGAGCATCGAATCAGTTGCTCCCAGCGCTATTCAGCATTGGGTCAACCACGGTGCGCAGGTAGTCCAGTGATCGCTGGACGTCCCGCACGGGCCCTTGACCCTCCGGCGGCAGACCTTGAGTGAGCGCGGTGTCCTGTTCGATGACGTACCAACCCTGATAGCCAGAGCCTTCTAGTACCTGCACCACCTCCGCGATGGGGACGTCCCCTTGGCCGAGCGGGGTGAACAGTCCCTGCTGCACTCCGGCCATGATCGTGATCTCTCGGTTGAGAACGGCGCCGGCTTTGGACATGTCTACGTCCTTCAGGTGCACATGCCCTACTCGATCGCCAGCCTGGCGGGCGAACTCCACGGGGTCGACTCCCCCAATTGCCAGGTGACCGGTATCCAGACACCAGTGCACATCGCAGTCCTGGAGGATTCGCTCAACATCATCCCTGGTTTCCACCATGGTCTGCAGGTGGGGATGCACCACCTGCTCAAGTCCGTGCTCGGCGCAGATCTCATCGACTACGCCAAGCATCTCGATCAGGTGCTTGCGCTGGGTGCTGTCCATCGGGCGCGGCACACTCCAGTCACCATCCATGACCAGTGCGGAGATGAACTTGGTAGCGCCACACTCTTGGAAGAGCTGGGCTGTACGCCGCGCATAGGCCAGTGCCGAGTCACGCTCTGAGCGTTCATGCAGGACTAGCGGGGTGAAGCCACCGAGTAACGCCATGTCGAAGGCGCCTAACTCCGCGCGCAGGGCCTGAGGCGCATCGGGCAGGAATCCGGGTGCACCCAACTCGGTGGCCGGCAGGCCCAACTCGGCCATTTCCTGGAGCACCCGTGGCGTCGGAAGCATGGCTCCCCAACCGGGAACCTCGCAGATGCCCCAGGAGATCGGGGCGGAGGCAATTCTGGACAGGAATGGAGTAGCAGAAGACACAGTCACCTCTTATTGGAGCGTTCCAACACAGGCTATCGTTGCCTACAGGCCGGCGCAAGGCTTTCAGCGAGGAGGCAGGACATGGCAGGCTCGCCCATCCGTGTCCTGGTCATTGGTGCGGGCCGCATGGGGCGGATTCGAGTCGAGGATCTCGCTGCAGACCCGCGTGTCGACGAGGTTCTCGTCACCAATCGCAATCACGCGGCGGCCGAGTCTGTGGCCAGCGAATACGGAGCCCGCGCGATCAACTGGTCGCAGATCCTGTCGGCACCTGCCAACGCCTACGTACTCGCCACGGCTAGCTCGGTCCACGCCGAGCTGCTGCGCCAACTCATCCCCCTACGTCGGCCCATTCTCTGCGAGAAGCCACTGGCTCTGACATTGCCCGACACCGATGAACTCATCCGTTTGATCGAAGAGCACCGGACGGTGGTCCAGGTGGGGTTCCAGCGGCGATTCGACCCCGAGGTCGCCGAAGCCAAGCGTCGGATCACTGCAGGTGAAGTCGGCACGCTTTATGCGATCCACGCGTTCTCACATGATCACCAGCCATCGAGTCCGGAGTTCATGTCGCAGGCCGGCGACATCTTCGCGGACCTACTCGTCCACGACTTCGATCTCATCGCATGGTTGACCGGTGCGAGATTTGCCCGCGTTTACTCAAGCCTTGCCGTGCGAGAACATGAGCAGTACCGGCACCGCGCAGATGCCGTTCCCGATGGAGATGTGGCGCTCGTCCATGCCCAGCTGGCTGACGGAGTCCAAGTCGCGATCACCGGTACCCGCCATGATCCCGTGGGTCACGATGTGCACCTGGAGATCTTCGGCTCGCGAGACAGCATTGCCGTGGGCTTCACTCCGCGCACCCCCCTACATCCGATCGCCGAAGGTCTCACTATGGCTGCTGATCCCTATCGAGGGTTTATCGATCGTTTTCGTGAGGCATTCGCAGCGGAGACTGCTGCATTCATCGACACCGTTGCTTCCGGTGGCGAAAGCCTGTGTTCAGCGCAGGATGCGCGAGCGGCATTTCAGGTGGCGCTGTGCTGCTCGGAGTCAGCGGCAGCCGCGGCACCGATCACGGTACCTGCACGACCCTAAGTTGAGTTGAAGTTCAGCACTGAAGCGCAATGGAGGGGATTCGATGACGAACCAGACTCTGCCCGGAGTCCCGGCATGGCTCAATCCAGCAACAATCGACGTCACTGAGGTCGCGCGGATCTGCTCTGCTCGCACCACGCGAGGCGAGTACCCGATGTCCAGTGCTGTGGAACGCGGGATCCTGGTGTACGACGCCACCGGATTTCCAACCCTGGGAACTGAATCGGCCCGAGCACTGCAGGCGGAACTCGTTCGGGCGCTGTTGGATGGTCCGGGCATCGTGGTTCTGGCCGGGGCTTACCACGATCACACGGTGATCGATCGGGCCAGTGCGCTATTCGAAGCGCTCATCGCCGAGCAACATGCCAGTGGCGCTGCAGCAGGTGACCACTTCGCCAAAGCCGGTGCCAACGACCGGATCTGGAATTCCCTCCAGAAACATGCACTCGCCGCTCCCGACTCCTTCATTGACTACTACGCCAATGAGGCCATCGCCTTGATCTGCCAGGCCTGGCTTGGTCCGGGCTATCAGATGACGGCTCAGGTGAACGTCGTCAATCCGGGCGGACAAGCACAGGTACCGCACCGCGATTACCACCTCGGTTTCATGTCCAATGAGCAAGCCGAGCAGTACCCCGGGCACGTTCATCGACTATCCCCCGTACTCACCCTGCAAGGAGCGATAGCGCACTGCGACATGCCGTTGGAGACCGGCCCTACCTTGTACTTACCGCATAGCCAGAAGTTGGTCGACGGGTATCTGGCCTGGCGCGATCCGGCAGTTGCGGAGTACGTGCGCGCCAACTGCGTGCAGTTGCCGCTGGCAAAAGGTGATGCAGTGTTCTTCAATCCCGCGGTACTACACGGGGCCGGAACGAACACCTCGGCAGACGTACGAAGGATGGCGAACCTGCTGCAGGTTTCCAGCGCATTTGGCCGAGCAATGGAAAGTGTTGATCGTCAGGCCATGTGCCGTGCGGTATTCCCGCTCCTACGTGACCGACGGGATGTCGACCTCACCCAGACCCAGGTGAACTGCGTGATCGCTGCCACTGCTGAGGGCTACGCCTTTCCCACCAACCTGGATCGTGACCAGCCAATAGGCGGGCTCGCACCCGCATCCCAGGCGGTGCTTCTGACTCAGGCAGTCACGGAGCGGTGGAGCCAGGAACAACTTGATCACCAGTTGTTAGCGCATGCGGAGCGGAGGATGACGTCGTGAACGGCTCAAATCGAGATGGAGTTGACCAATGAGTTCATCGGACGTCACATCAAATCAATCCGTCGGGGTTGCCATCGCCGGTGCGGGTCGGATTGGGCGACTGCATGCGCGCTTGATTGCCCGCGAGGTTCCCGGCCTCCATGTTGCCGGTGTCACCGACGTCAACGTGGCGGCTGCTGAGGAACTGGCAACCGAACTTGGGGTTCCGGTCTTCGCCGATACCGAACAGGCCCTTGGCTCACCAACCGTCCAGGCGCTGGCCATCTGCTCGGCCACGCCCGCCCATGTGGATGCCATAGTGCAAGCTGCGCAGGCAGGAAAGGCTGCGTTCTGCGAGAAGCCCATCAGCACTGACCTGGCTGAGGTTGATCGCGCACTTGCGGCAGTCAATCACCATGGCACACCACTTATGGTCGGCTTTAATCGACGCTTCGATCCCAGTCATGCCGCTGTTCGCGAGGCTGCGAGGGCAGGTGAAGTGGGACCCCTCACCATGGTGCGCATCACCAGTCGCGATCCAGCACCACCGCCACCGGAATACGTTCGCAGTAGCGGGGGCATCTTCGTGGACATGATGATCCACGATTTCGACATGGCCTGCGCCATCGTGGACTCCCCTGTTACCCACGTTTGGGCGCACGGCAGCTGCCTGATCGATCCACGGATCGGCGAACTCGGCGACTTCGATACCGCCTTGGCAGTTCTGCTCCATGCCAACGGCGTCACCACAACCATTGACGTCAGTCGACAGGCCCCCTACGGCTACGACCAGCGCATCGAAGTGCTCGGGCTGGCGGGTATGGCCGCCTCAGGCAACATCCCGCAACATCAGGCACAGATCTCACGGGCCAGCGGTGTGCAGGGCGCACCCCTGCAGTACTTCTTCCTGGAACGCTACTTAGATGCGTACCGCCGACAATGGCTGGCCTTTGAGGAATACCTGCGCACCGCGGGTTCCTCGCCGGTGAGCGGCGAGGAGGCACGTGTCCCCGTCACGCTGGCTCTGGCCGCAACCCTTTCATCTCGCGAGCAGCGCCTAGTGGCGGTTGCCGAAGTTCAGTAGGGACGAGTCGTGAGCGCTAGTCACCGCATGACGAACATGCGCCGCCCCACGATCAATGACGTCGCCGAACGCGCAGGCGTCTCCAAGTCCCTGGTATCGCTTGCGCTTGCCGGCTCACCCCGGGTCGCGCCAGCAAGTCGAGCCGCCATTCTCGCTGCCGCTGAAGAACTCGGGTACCGCCGCAACGCGGCAGCGCGCAGTCTTGCCGAGCGTCGCACACGAACGATTGGCGTTCTCGCCCTGACCCTGCACAACCCAGTTTTCGCAGAGATCCTGGATGGAGTGCAGTCCAGGGTCCGCGAGCGTGATCACCACTGCGTACTGGTCACCGGCGATGCCGATCCGCAAGTCGAACGTCGTGAGATCGAACAGCTCTTGGATTTACAGGTCGAGGGACTCATCCTCATCGCCCACCGACAAGATCTGGTGTACCTGCAGGAGATCTCCCAGCAGATTCCAATCGCCGTCATCACGCAACCGTCATCAATCGGTATCGACCTCGTCAGTAACGATGACCTATCCGGCATGCGCATGGCGGTAGACCATCTCGTCGAGCTCGGCCACCGCCGCATAGCCCACGTCACCGGCGGGTCTTCATCGGTAGCACGAACGCGACTAGAGGGATACCGCCGAGCAATGATCGCCAACGGCCTGCAGGAGTACCTGCGCACCGAGGAGGGCGCCTTCAGCGACGAGGGCGGCTACCGGGGTACCAGAACGCTGCTGGAATCGGATGCACAAGTCACGGCGCTAGTCGTCGCCAACGACATTGCAGCGATCGGTGCCATGGCCGCGGCTGAAGAGGTGGGACGCGCGGTGCCTTCCGACCTTTCGATCGTGGGATACGACGGCATTGCGATCAGTGAACTGCGCTCAATCGACCTAACCACCATCGCACAGCCGCTCAGGGAATTGGGAACGACGGGTGCAGACCTGCTGATGGACCGTATTGCTGATCCAAGTCGCGAGCCGCGAACCATCGAACTGCCGCCCCGGCTCGTGGTTCGCGGATCAACGACTCACCCACACCAGTAAGTGGCGTCCAACCACAGGTCACGCGCACTCACCTTTATGGGAGTGCACGTCTACAAGGGAGTGCACGTCTA
>CAZKFI010000014.1:17014-22025 GCA_964551975.1 uncultured Bifidobacteriaceae bacterium
GCACCTCACTGTTTCCCCGCCCCTGTGGGAGGGGCATAACCCTCGCTCAACACCCGCGCGGCATTGCGTGGAAGCAGCAGGCTGGTCAGCAGTCCGAGTCCAACCAGGAATGCGGCCACCCACGCAACAAGTCGCGTGGCACTCACCGATCCTTCTTCGGCACCAGCAACCAACACTGCTCCGTCGGGCTGGTTAGCCAACCCTGGAATCGCCTGCCCGGCACTGGACTGCACGACTGTCGCCACTTGCTCGGCATTTGCTGCTGGTACGCCTCGTTCCTCCAGGGAGGACTGCACGCCACTGCCCAGCCCGATGATCAACGTGGTGCCGAGAATGGCGGTACCTATCGCTGCACCTACCTGTCGAGCTGTCGACTGCACCGCACTGGCTTGACCCGATTCGGCCACAGGTACCTCGGAGAGGATCACTCCGGTCAACTGGGCGGTCGCGAAACCTACGCCCATTCCGTAGCAGAACAGACCCGGCACCAGCTGCCATCCGGTCACCGACGTCGAGATCGCAATACCTATACCGATGATGCCGAGGACCTCCAAGGCCATGCCCAGTTGCAGGACACGCACCGGACCAACTCGCTGAGCCAATGCCGCACCAGCACCCGAAGCCACAAAGGATCCAACGGCCAAAGCGAGCAGAATCACCCCGGTACTCAACGCGTCATAGCTGCGAACTGACTGAAGGAATAGGGGTAACGAGAACAACAGGCCGAACTCCCCGAGACTGACCACCATCGCCACAGCGTTGCCCGCACCGAAACTGCGCACCCTGAACAGCGACAGGTTCAGCACCACGACTCGACCCGCTGCGAGTCGTCGACGTTCCAGCGGCAGCAGGATGGCGAGCGCAAGCAGGCCGATCACGCCAGCAACCAAGACGATCGACACGCCACCAACTCCCCAGGTCACGGGGCCCGCACTGAACTCACGCGTGGCAACGACCCAGCCATAGCGCTGCCCTTCGATGAGCGCAAAGACCACACCAAGCAGACCGAGGGTGACCAGCGCGGTACCGGGTAGGTCAATGCCGCGCGGACCAGTGACGTCCTTCGTTTCCGGCACGACCGCAAGGACACCGATGATCACGATGACGCCGATCGGCACATTGATCAGGAAGGCCCAGTGCCAAGACGCGTACGTGGTGAGCCACCCACCCACGAGGGGGCCCAAGGCCGCCATACCTCCGATGGTCGCTCCCCAGACTGCGAATGCGACGGCGCGCGATTTGCCGACAAACACAGCATTGATGACCGATAGCGATGCAGGAAGAATGAGCGCTGCCGCAACGCCCTGCAGTGCGCGGGCACCGATGACTTCGATGGCATTACTGGAGAGGGAAACCAGGACGCTGGCGAGGACGAAGCCAAGGATCCCGATGAGGAACAGCAGGCGCCGACCCGATCGATCCGCTACCCGGCCCGCCAGAATCAGCAGTGAGGCGAAAGTCAATGAATACGCGGCGTTAATCCATTCCGCGTCGTTAGTGGTGAGATCCAGGTCGCGGATCATGGTGGGAATCGCCACGTTGACCACGGTGGCGTCCAGGATGATCATGGCGACGCCCAGAGCGAGGAAAACCAGGGCGACCCAGCGACGACGGCCGGTCAGGACCACGGACTCACTCATCTACGTCACTCCTTCAAACTCTTGGCCTGGACGGTCCACCGGGATGTCCAGTTCGATCTGGCCGACCTGATGAACCCCACTTCGGACTTGCCGTGCGTGGCAGACGGTACCCGGATGGGAGAATGGCGTGTGGCCACCCCGTCGCGACTTCAGGTGGCCGGAATAACAATCGATCCACCGGTTGTCCTGGCGCCAATGGCCGGCATCACCAATCGGGCATTTCGACGACTCTGCCGGCAAGCCGGTGCGGGCCTCTACGTCTCGGAAATGGTCACTGCCCGGGCCCTCGTGGAGCGCAACCTCACCACTATGGACATGATCACCTTTGCCCCCGACGAGCACCCACGGTCCCTGCAGTTGTACGGGGTTGACCCGCGGGTGATGTTTGAGGCCGTGCGTCTCGTGGTGGACGAGGACCGAGCAGATCACATCGACCTCAACTTCGGCTGCCCGGTGCCCAAGGTCACGAGGCGCGGTGGAGGCAGCGCGCTGCCGTGGAAGGTCGACCTCTTCCGCGCCGTCGTGGAATCTGCGGTTCGGGCCGCAGATAACCGTGTTCCGATTTCGGTGAAGATGCGCATCGGCATCGATCCTGAGCACCTCACCTATCTCGATGCCGGGCGCGTAGCGGCAGAGGTCGGCGTTGCCTGGGTGGCTCTGCACGCGCGCACTGCCTTGCAGTTCTATAGCGGCTCTGCAGACTGGTCAGCGATCACCAGACTGAAGGAACACCTGGCCGAGTTTGATTGCCCAGTTCTCGGTAACGGTGACATCTGGACCGCCCAGGACGCGCTTTCGATGGTGCAGCAGACCGGGGCTGATGGCGTTGTCGTAGGCCGAGGATGCCTGGGGCGACCATGGCTTTTTGGGCAGCTCGCCGCCGCGTTTGCCGGTCAACCGATTCCAGTTGATCCCACCCTTGCCGTCGTAGTCCAGACCCTGCGCGAACATGCCCGACTGTTGTGTGAGGAGTTTGGCGAGACCAAGGGTTGCCGCGACATTCGAAAGCACATGGCCTGGTACCTCAAGGGATTTCGGGTTCGCCAGCCCGTTCGTGCAGCGCTGGGAACGGTGAGTTCACTTGATGAACTCGACGGACTGCTTGCCCAGATTGATACCAATCAGGACTTCAATGACGAGGTCGGCGCCGGCCCACGGGGACGTACCTCGCCACAGCGGCAGGTTGCACTTCCGGATCGCTGGTTGGACTCCCGCTGGTGCGATGCCGATTTGGCCGCACAACTCCTCGCTGCCGATGACGTTTCCGCGGACTATGCCGTGCTGAGCGGTGGGTGAGCACATGCCAGAGCTCATGGGCTACGCCCCTGATGACGTCGAACGCTTCGTCGTCGAACCGATCAAAGAGACGGTACGTAGTCCTTTCGCCCGAGACCGAGCACGAGTGCTGCACTCATCCGCACTTCGTCGACTGGCCGCAAAGACCCAGGTCATGCTGGCGGGGCAGTCGGATTTTCCGCGCACCCGTCTGACACACACCTTGGAGGTTGCACAGATTGCCCGTGAGTTAGGTGCATCCCTGGGCTGCGATGCGGACCTCGTCGAAGTTGCCGGGTTGGTCCACGATCTCGGTCATCCGCCCTATGGCCACAACGGCGAGGATGCGCTCAATACGTTGACCGCTGAGATCGGGGGCTTTGAAGGAAACGCGCAGACTCTGCGAGTCCTGACGCGACTGGAAACCAAGGTCCTTGACGCTCATGGTGCCAGCGTCGGACTTAACCTCACCCGCGCCAGCTTGGATGCAGGCTGCAAGTACCCGTGGCCACGGCGGCACGGGGAACGCAAATTTGGTTTCTACGCCGATGACGCCCCGAGCTTCGATTGGTTTCGTATTCCTGCGCCGGGTGAACGAACCTGCCTAGAGGAGCAGGTCATGGATTGGGCTGATGACGTTGCCTACTCAGTGCACGATGTCGAAGATGCCGTGCATGCCGGCCTTATCGATCCAACAGCAATACGCTCACTTGAGGAACAGCAGGAAATCGTGCACATTGCCAAGGATCGCTACCGGCCACATGCCGAAGCGAGTGCGTTAGCGGCGGCAATTCAACGCCTCACCGATCTACCAAGCTGGCCGGTTCTCTTCGACGGATCATTGCGCTCAATGGTTGGCCTGAAGGCATTCACCAGTACGTTGATCGGCCGATTCAGTAGAGCCGCGCAGATCGCCACGCAAATCGCCTACGGCGATGGTGTCCTCACGCGCTACACCGCGGACCTCATCGTGCCGGAAGAGGCCCGCGACGAGGTAGCGGTCATGAAGGCAATGGCAGTTCGGTACGTGATGCAACGCCCCGGTGCCGAAATGATCTATGCGCAGCAGCGCGAGATCATTGCCGAGGTCGTCCACGCTCTACTCCATCGCGAAGGGCGCGACCTGGACCCAGTGTTCCGAGGTGGATTCGACCATGCCACAAGCGATTCCCAGCGACTACGAGCCGTAGTGGATCAGGTAGCCAGTCTGACTGATGTGAGTATCGTCGAATGGCACCAACGACTGACCTAGACTGCAAATGTGGCTGGACGGATCCGCGATGAAGACATCGCCACCGTTCGGGACCGAGCTCGCATAGACGATGTGATTCGCGAGTACGTCACACTCAAGCCGGCCGGTGGCGGGTCCCTCAAAGGCCTCTGCCCGTTCCACGACGAACGGACACCCAGTTTTCATGTAACACCCTCACGCGGCATGTGGTACTGCTTCGGCTGCGCCGAGGGTGGCGACCTCATCGCATTCCTGCAGAAGATTGATCACCTCACCTTCAGTGAGGCAGTGGAGCGCCTTGCCGAACGAAGTGGGGTCACCCTTACCTACGTCGAGGGTGGCGCTGCCCCACAACGTCAACAGGGCCAACGAACCAGACTGGTGGCGGCCCACCGTGCAGCAGCCGAGTTCTACGCCCAGGCACTGAGTTCACCAAGTGCCCAATTGGCGCGGACCTTCTTAACCGAGCGCGGGTTCGACGAGGATGCCACGAGGCACTTCGGTGTTGGCTTCGCGCCGAAGTCATGGGACGCGCTGACCACCCACCTGCGCGGTCTCGGCTTCACCGACGCCGAACTGCTCGCCGGTGGCCTCCTCAGTCAGGGCGCACGCGGTGTCTACGACCGATTTCGAGGCCGGTTGGTCTGGCCTATCCGAGACCTCGGTGGTGATGTGGTCGGCTTCGGCGCCAGACGGCTGTTCGAGGACGATGACGGGCCTAAGTACCTGAACACCCCCGAAACGCCGATCTATCGCAAAAGCCAGGTGCTCTACGGGCTCGATCTGGCTCGGCGCGACATCGCCAAACAGCAACAGGTTGTGGTCGTCGAGGGCTATACCGACGTGATGGCCTGTCACCTTGCAG
>CAZKFI010000014.1:22035-34179 GCA_964551975.1 uncultured Bifidobacteriaceae bacterium
CCGCGGTCGCAACCTGCGGAACCTCGTTCGGCAGCGAGCACGTGAAGGTTATTCGCAGACTGCTTATGGATGATGACCAGGTTCGCGGAGAAATCGTCTACACCTTCGATGGCGATCAGGCTGGGCAACGGGCGGCACTTCGCGCATTCGGTGAGGACCAGCGCTTCGTGGCCCGTACCTACGTGGCCGTCGAGCCTTCGGGGATGGATCCCTGTGACCTGCGACTTGCGCAGGGGGATACCGCGGTACGTGCACTGATCGATCGCCGCGTTCCGCTCTTCGAATTTGCCATTCGTTCAACGCTGGCCGGTTTCGACCTGAACACCGCAGAGGGTCGGATTGCCGCTCTCCAGCAGGCTGCACCGGTAGTGGCCCGCATCAAAGACACCGCACTTCGGCCCGAATACACCCGCCTGCTGGCCGGCTGGTTGGGGGTCGACCTCGATGCAGTAACCAAGGCCGTGCGCGCAGGTCAGAATGCCGCAGCTACAAGCGCGACGCCGGGCTCGAATCCACCCGTGGCCAGTCCCACGGCACGGATTGAACGCGAGGCGCTCAAGTGCGCACTCCAACAGCCGACAGCCGTCACCGAGTGGTACGAGAGCCTGGAAGACAGCAGCTTCACGCACCCCCAGGCACTTCGAGTGCACCACGCCATCGTTGCTGCTGGGGGTCCGCGACCAGGTGTCGATGGATTGGGGTGGATCGATCAGGTCCTCGACGCCGCAGTCGACGATGAGGTGCGTCGAGTGGTCCGGGAACTGGCCGTCGAACCACTCCCGGCCGAATCCGGTACGGATTCGCGCTACGCCGCAAGCATGGTGGCGCGCCTACTGGAAATGGATGCTGGTCGCCGCATCGACGAATTGCGCGGCCAGCTTCAACGCTGCGATGCCCTGGCACACCCCGAGGAACATCAACGGCTTTTTACAGATCTCCTAGCGCTGGAGGACTACCGGCGTACGTTGCGCGATGAGGCTTTGGGAAGCAGGTTGCCGTGACCAGTCGACAAGAAGTGCGAGCTATCTGTCAGATCCCACGATTTGAACACGTCATCGGCTGGTGCAAAGCAGACGATGGCACAGTGCTGGCCGCTACTGGCCGAGGCCTGCACCGTGGTCCGTCAAACTGGGACTACCCAAGAACTCATGCCCCAAGAACTCATGCCCTGCCATGGGTACAGATCCTGCAGGCAACCTGGGAAACCCCCGAATTGGTGATTACCTGGGAGGACGAACTCACAGTTGACCAGGTGCGCCACGAGACCTTCCGACTCCCCCAACCCGGCGACCTACCCTCAGCGGTGCAGGCCATGGTCACGGAGAGTGTGGTGACGCGCCAGCACGTGCCACTCCTCGACCTGCCCGACGAGGCCGGTGCCCAGTTGGTGGCCCGACGTCAGCCCCGGGAACCCGATGCACCCGTCCGCTGGTCCGTGGTGTTCGACAGCGGACTGGATCCCACCGACCCACAACTCCGCGCGGCCGCGGACCTGGCCCTCGCGCGAGCCCGCGCAGCCCTCGGGATCTAGTCCCCGGGCACTGCTACCCTTGGACCCCCTTCCCCCATAGCTCAATTGGCAGAGCATTCGACTGTTAATCGAAGGGTTGATGGTTCGAGTCCATCTGGGGGAGCTGCTAGGCCGCCACCGAGGTGCCGGTCAGCGTTCCGCGCAGCCAACGGGCCGCGATGCTCGCCACCGTGTCGAGTGTCCCTAACTCCTCGAACAAATGTGACGCCCCAGGTACTACTTCAAACTCGACCGGGGCGGTCATCTGCTCCCGAGCCCGCTGGTTGAGTTCCAACACCTGTTCATCACGCTCCCCCACGATGAGCAGCGTCGGACACTGCACACGTGCCAGGGCAAGCCCGGCCAGATCCGGTCGCCCGCCACGACTAACGACCGCACGGATCGGAGGATCGGCATCGACCGCCGCGGCCAATGCCGCACCGGCCCCCGTTGATGCACCGAAATAGACCAGCGGCACATGTGCGAGCGATCCTTGACTCGCCACCCAGGAAGTCACCGCTCGTAGGCGACCCGCCAGCAGCGGGATGTCAAACACCTGGGCGCGATGCCGAGCCTCCTGCTCGGTCAACAGGTCGAACAGCAACGTTGCAAAGCCGGCTCGCTGGAGGATTTCCGCAACCGCATGGTTGCGCGGACTAAATCGACTACTGCCGCTGCCGTGGGCGAAAATCACCGTACCTAGCGGATGTGCTGGGCTGTGGAGGTGGCCTGACAGCAGAACATCCTGCAGCCCCGCACCATGAATCGGGATGATGACCTCACGGTCAATCGCCGTGTGCAGCAGACGGACGACCTCTTCGTCAGTTACCTGAGTGAAATCCTGATAGTGCTCACCGACAGCAATGAACTCAACCGGCTCCTCGACCGTGACGACTTCGTCGGCAACCTCCCGAAGCGTCCGGACCGCATCAGCGGAGGCGGTCGGTACCGCCATGATGACCCGTGCAGCGCCGAGTTTGCGGAGAACCGCAACGGCCACACGTGCCGTCGACCCGGTAGCCATCCCGTCGTCGACCAAGATGACCGAACGGCCCTGGATTTCCGGCAGATCTCGACCATCGCGGTAGTACTGGATTCTTCGCTGTAACTCCGCCTCCTGCCCGGCGATAATGCGATCCAATTCCACGTCAGAGATGCCGAGACGGTGACGTAGATGATCGTCAACGATCGCAACCCCTTGCTCGCCAACGGCACCAAAGCCGAACTCTGGTTGAAAGGGCGCACCCAACTTGCGCACGATCAGCACATCCATAGGTGCATCCAGAATGCTGGCGACCTCCCAGGCCACTGGTACGCCTCCCCGTGGCAGTGCGATTACGACGGGTGACGTCAACCGTAGGTTGGTCAGCATCCGTCCGAGGTCACGACCTGCAGCAAATCGATCGGTAAACATGACCTCATCCTCGCCAATGCGCTTGCGTTAAGCCACCTGCCAAGATCCTTCGGGACCTTTGCCGGATGCATGTATGACCTGCGACCGCAGAATGAACCCAGATTTAACCGTCAGTGTTGCTGCATGACGACACATGCCTGGCCAACTACCGACTATCCGATCGATATCCTCCAACCGCTCACAGGTGCAACAGAAGACTATGACGCACTGTTGGAAACCATTGGTTCTCGCCGAATAGTGCTCATCGGTGAATCGACTCATGGCACACACGAGTTCTATCGAGAACGCTCCCGGATCACTCGACGACTCATTGATGACCTCGGGTTCACTGCGGTCGCGGTAGAGGCTGATTGGCCGGACGCCTACCGGGTCAATCGGTACGTCCGTGGAATTTCCGGTGATCGCGATCCGCAGTCAGCCCTCTCGGATTTCCGGCGCTTTCCATCATGGATGTGGCGAAATACCGATGTCGTTGCCTTCATCCAGTGGCTCCGAGCACGAAATGATGCGCAGTCGCAGCAAGCCTCCAAAGTCGGTTTCTACGGGCTCGACCTGTACAGCCTGCGAGCCTCTATCGAAGCCGTCATCGCCTACCTGGACGACCACGATCCTGAGGCAGCCGAAGGCGCCCGCGAACGCTATTCCTGCTTCGACATGGTCAGCATGGAGGGGCACGAGTATGGGCGCGCCCTGACAACGGACCTGCGAGCTGACTGCGAAGCACCCGTCATCGATCAACTCGTCGAGTTGCAGCGTCTGCGGGCGGACCTACTCAGTGGTGATGGTTGGCTGGCGGAAGATGACTTCTTCTTCGCCGAACAGAATGCTCGGCTCATCCTCAACGCTGAGCAGTACTACCGACAGATGTTCCGTGGGGCTCTGTCGTCTTGGAATATCCGAGATACCCATATGGCCCAAACACTTGAAGATCTCGTCAACCACCTAGACCGATTTGATGGTTCCGCTCGGGTCGTGGTCTGGGCGCACAATTCGCACGTTGGTGATGCGCGCGCCACCTACCTGGGCCATCGCGGTGAGTTGAGCCTGGGTCAGTTGGTACGGCAGCGCTGGCCTCGTGACAGTTTTCTTATCGGCTTGACGACCGACCATGGGCGAGTCACTGCCGCATCGGAGTGGGGCGGCCCAGCCGAACGCAAACAGGTGCGTGCTGCCCTGCCGGACAGTTACGAACACGTCTTCCATCAACTCGGGCATCGAGCTTTTGTTATGCCGCTGAGTCCAGCACGCGGCATCCCCGGCAACCTGCTCCAACGGGCCATTGGGGTGATCTATCGACCGCAGACAGAGCGAGCCAGCCACTGGTTCCGTGCCGATATTCACAATCAATTTGATGCCGTGATTCATATCGACAAGACATCCGCGCTCGAGCCCTTGGAACGCACCCCGCTCTGGGATCTCAGTGAGCCGCCGGAAACCTACCCCTCGGGCCTTTAGTCCAGGAAGTTGCTCAATGCGGCATTGACCTCATCCGCATGCTCGATCTGCGGCCAATGGCCGCAGGCGGGAAGGCCGAGAATTCGAGCATTGGGCAGCGTGGAGAACAGTTGCAGCGAACTGTGAAATGGGATCACCTGGTCATCCCGACCGTGCACCAGAAGCGTCGGATGGGGAATCCGCGCGCACTGTTGCGCACTGATCGCGTAATCGTCGATCCACTGTTGGCGAGGTTCGGGGAACATGGTCGCGTAGATGGCCTGCGTCGCCAGGCTGTTTTCATATCGGCTTTGGACGATGTCCGGCGAAACCCTGCCGGCATCGTGCACAAAGGTATGCATCAGGGCGTCCATAGCCGGCACGCTCGGCTGATATCCCCACACAGCCTCGAGGCCAGGTGTCAGGGGAAAGGAGTGAGCCAATGGTGCGATGAGGACGAGTCGGCCTACCCGATCGGGTACCCGGTGTGCCAGGTGCAGCGCTAGACCCCCACCGAGTGAACTACCGACTAGGTGAACACTCGGCACCTGCAGATAGTCGATCACTGCCTCAAGTTGGGACAACCAGCGTTGTCGGTTGTGACGTCCGTCCGGGGCTGGCGCAGTGAGGCCGAAACCCATCAGATCAGGTGCCACTACGCGGAAGTTCTCGGCCAGGTTGGGCAGGGTCATCCGCCAAGCGCCAGCTCCACTGGCACCAGGTCCCGATCCGTGAATCAGCAGCACGACCGGTGCCGTGGGCGGTCCGACCTCCTGTATCGCAACATCCAGGTCGCCCACACCCTCAATGGCCAGCAGTGTCATCGAATCTCAACTCCTCGCGTAATCCAGGCGATGACGGTCGGTGTGGCGATGGCTGACGCGGCGATCAGCACCATGGCGCTACCGAAGAACCACGCCTGCATGAACCCTTCCGTAGTGCCAGTTGCGCTTGCGGTGAATGCGCCCATGATCACTGCGCATACGACAAGCAGGGTCCCGGAGCCCCAAATCAACCGACGCAGCTGCATTCGTGGAGTGCGCCACTGGAGCGCAGGTGCACCGCGAGTTGCCAGCGCCCAGGCAAGTACCGGCGCCTGCCAGGTCAACGCCCAACCAAGGCCACCGAGCACATCACTTGGCCTATGCCAACCTGCAACCACGACGGCACAAGAGACTGCCGCAACTGCGCCTGCCCCGGCCAATGCCGCCATGAAACGTCGTTCCGCCGACGTCAGCGTCAGCACACTTATAACGATTGCCGTCACGATCGTGACATGCCCACTGGGAAACGTGTTCGCTGCATGTGACCCCATCATCGCTTCGAGTTGCTGCGCGAGATGCGGCCTTGGTAGCAGAAACTTGAGCGCCTCTGTGGTCAGCACAGCAGCAACAAAGCCCGCAACGAGCGCTGCGCCCGTGCTTGATCGGTCCGTGCGGACTGCCCAGATCAGCAGGAGGACGCAGGCAGCAGCAACTGTGGTCAGATCTACCAGTTGCAGCACATCCCTGGAGAGTGCCAACAGTCGGTGCCCCTCAATTACCCGCGAAAGCCACACCTCATCAACCAGCACCTGCCCAAGTCGGGTGAACGTAGTGAACAGGTAGGTCGCCACTACCAGGCTGAACGCACCCATTCCCAGGAACACCATCTGCCGGGCCCGCGTACGCATTGCGGGGTCGGGTGATAGCACCGACCTTGGATAGCACACCGGACGTGCACCAGCTCACATGGCTCCTGAACCACAATTGACTTCCGAGACCAGAACAGTTCTGACAAACGAACTGTCCTTATAGAACAACTACCCTGATAAAAGAACCGTCCTGATAAAAAGGACCGTGGCCCGACCAGCGAGCATGAAGTCAGGCCCCGCATACGGCGAGGGACGCGAGGCCCTGCTCGTCGCGGCAGTCACCGTGGTTGCCCGAGGTGGCCTTAGATCACTTACCTATCGGGCGGTCGCTGAGCAGGCCGGCCTCACCCACGGACTGGTCCGCCACCACTTCGGCTCCCGTGATGCACTCATCGTTGCGGCAACCGAGTACTCCCTCTCTCCTCTCCTCGTCGCCAGCGGCGTCACCGCGACCCCGGGTACTGACGAAGAATTCGCCCAGGGGATCCCCAACATGATCCAACGCGAGCAGGACCTCGTGGCCTTTCAGTACGAGGTCATGCTGGAATCCCTTCGCCGGCCCGAGCTGCAAGATGCCGTCCGCCTGATGCTGACGGGCCTACGGGACGGCATCCTGGCGGACCTACGCGAACGCGGGCTGCCTGCCTCGGCTGACTTCGCCGCCATGGTCACGTCGGCCCTCGACGGCATCGTCCTGCACGGGCTCATCCTGGGCGACCTTGTGCAGGTTCGGTCATCCCTGAGGGAATTCCGGCAGTTGCTATCCCCCGCCGAGTCGATCGGCGGAGCCAATTCCGCTTCTGCACGTCATTCGGCTGACAGCGGCCCGCCAAGTCAGTAGCCTCCGCAAAACTCCCCAAATGGATATTTCCCTGGGGACCGGCGGGTGGAGGTGCCGTGGCAGTTCCCGAGGGGTTACGAACCAGCCCATTCCACGGGGCATATCCCCCCGCTCTGGATACGGAGTGGATCGACGTCATGGGGTACGCGGTGCCGCTCTGGGTCAGCGATCCCGAGGACGAGTACGCCGCATTTCGCGAACGGGTCGGACTCCTGGAGTACTCGATGCTCTATCGCTGGGATCTGAGTGGCCCGGGAGCTGTGGCAACCGCGGATGCTGTATTCAGCCGCAACGTGGCCATGATGCAGCCGGGCACCCTCGCCTACGGTGTGATTGTTGGCGAAGACGGCCGGATGATCGACGATCCAACGGTGGCCTACTACGACGCCGAACACATTCTTATCGTGGGAGGCAACCCCGCAGTAGGTGAAGTCATCGAGGCGCGGTTGGCTCCCCAGACCACCCTTCAAGAACTGCGCGAGCAGACCTGTGTGCTCTCAGTCCAAGGTCCGCAGAGTCGCGCTCTCCTGCAGACGCTGACAACAACGGACCTGTCCAATGAGGCATTTCCCTACTACAGCTTTCTCACAGGGATCGACATCGCAGGTGTGCAGTGCCAGATCAACCGGATTGGCTTCACCGCTGAACTGGGATACGAACTTGTCGCGCCAGTGCAGGACGCTCCGCGCCTCATCGCTGCCTGCCAGACCGCGGGCGCGTCCATGGGGGCAACGGTCTGCGGAGCCGCCGCTTTGATGATGTGTCGAATCGAGGCAGGCATGGTCATGGCGGGACTGGAGTATGACGAACTGTCCACCCCATTTGAGTGTCGGCTGGGCTGGGCGGTGGATTTCGATAAGGGGCCATTCCAAGGACGTGGGGCATTGGAGGCCCATCGACTCACCGCGAAGGATCGGGTCATGACGGTCGGCATAACCGGTGCACCGGACGGCCTTGATGGTGCGCCCATTCTTCACGATGGGCAGGTCATTGGGCTGGTCACGATGGCCGTTCCTTCGCCGGCCCTTGGCGGCGTCACCATCGCTATGGCCAAGCTTGCCAAGGATCTGGCTGTTCCGGATACGGCCCTTGTCGTGCAGGCACCCGAGGGTGAACGCCAACTTGTGGTTCTGAGTACACCCGTCTACGACCCCAAGCGCACGCGAGTTCGTTCGTAACGAGTAATGAGGGAAGGAGTTCAAAATGAGTCTGGCAGTTGATGTCGACCTCCTGCCTTTCGGAGATCCCGACTATCAAAGCAACCCGTACCCTTACTACGAAGTCGTCAGAAACATGACTCCCGTCTACGCCAGCCCTAGTGGCGTTCACGCAGTGATGCGACATGCGGACATTTTCAAAGTGCTGCGCGACAAGCGACTGAGTTCACGCCAGTTGGATTTCGGTGTAGCCAATCTTTTTCACGACTCAATGTTTGGACAGGACCCTCCCGACCACGGTCGGCTTCGGAAGTTGAGCACGCCCTTTTTCACTCCCGCACGTGTTCAGGAGTGGGGTGTGGTTATGCGCCGGTATGTCGACAGCGCCTTGGACGCAGCCGAACAGGCAGGCGGCATGGATGTCTGCCAATCCCTGTCCTTTGAAGCGACCTTCGGCGTGATGGCGCACATTTTCGGTGTAGGTACGCATGATGCTGCGCAGTGCCGGCAAAAGGTCATTGAAATGGGCCGTGCTCTGCGACCCTCAGCTTCCGAAGAAGACGTCGAGATTGCGATCGTCGCTTTTCAATGGTGCGTCGACTACGTCCAGGATCTCATTGACACGAAGCGAAAGAACCCCGGGGATTCCATGCTTGATGCATTTCTCCAATCCATGGATTCAGGCGGCATGACGGAGCAAGAAGTGATGTCCACCGTGACCTTCTTCTATGCAGTAGGACACCTTGACAACTCGTTTCTCATTCAGAACGGAGTTCTGCTCTTGGCCCAGATGCCCCAGGTGCGACAGGCCTACATTGAGCAGCCTGAGCAGCGAGCAAACATCATCGAGGAAATCCTCCGAATCGATGCGGCAGAACAATTTGTCACGCGCGCCATCCTGGAAGACATCGAAATCGACGGTGAACTGCTGCCCGCCGGAGGCGTTGCCCTGATGATGCTCGGTTCCGGCAATGTCGACGAACGTGCCTATGAGCGTCCGACCGAGTTCGATCACACCCGTCCCAATCTGGCCCGGATGCAACTGGCCTTCGGCGCCGGACTCCACGGCTGCCAGGGTCAGACCCTGGCCCGGGTCCAAGGAGAGATCGCCCTTACAGCACTTCTGGAGCGACATCCCGACTATCGAGTCAGTGGTGAGGTGGTCTACGGACATAACGAGTTTATTCGCGCAATGCGCCACCTACCGATTGAGTTCTAGGCAAGGATCACCCCCACGAGCCTGTCTGGCTCGTGTCCACTGGAGGAAGGAAGGTCCATGGCAACACAAACCCAACAGGCCGGACCTGGCCTATCGAAAGGTTCATTGAGCACCTTCGGCATCGTTGTGATGGTGCTCGCCGCAGCAAGCCCGCTCATCGGCCTGACCGGCGCGATGCCACTGGCCATGATCACCGGCAACGGCAATGGCGCACCCGCTGCCTACGTGCTCGTGGGTGTAATCCTGCTGGTGTTCTCTGTCGGCTTCGTGGCCATGTCGCGCCACGTACGCAATGCCGGGGCGCTGTACGCCTACGTTGGTCGAGGCCTTGGTCTGCCGATGGGTATCGGTGCTGCCGGTGTCGCTCTCTGGGCTTACACGACTATCCAGGTGGCTGTGTACGCGTTCTTTGGCGTCGTTGCGAGCGGAACTTTGGCTCTGTACACCGGCATCTCACTGCCCTGGTACGTGCTGAGCATCGCTCTCATCGTGCTCGTGCAGGTATTCGGGTACCTGCATATCGAGATCGGAGCGCGCGTCCTCCTCACCCTCATGGTTCTTGAGTGGGGCATCATGATCATCCTTGGTCTGGCCATCCTCTTCACCGGTGGAGCCGGTGGTGGCTTTGGCGTTGACCAGGTGTGGCTCCCCGCCGCAGTCTTCACGGCCGGTCTCCCGGTGGCGATGATCTGGGCCTTCGCTTCAATGTTCGGCTTCGAGTCCAGCGCCATCTATGCCGAAGAGGCAAAGGAGCCACGTCGCTCGGTCCCACGCGCCGTGCTGATTTCCGTACTTCTCATCACCGGCTTCTTCGCCTTCACTGGGTGGATGGCCATCGTGGGCTACGGACCTGCCGATGCCATCAATCAAGCAATCGCCGCGCTCGAAGGTGGCGATCCGGCCCAGTACATCTTCCAGCTGGGTGACTCGTACCTGGGCGGTTGGGCACCCATCATGATGAGTCTGTTCGTCATCACCTCGATGTTCGCCTGCGTCCTGGCCTTCCACAACGGGATCGTCCGCTACCAGTACCGCCTGGGTAAGGACGGCGTTCTCCCGTCGGCCCTTGCTCGCACCCGCCCCAACGGCGCACCGCATATCTCCTCGGTAGTGCAGTGCATCACCGCGCTGATTTTCATAGTGGTGGGCGTGCTGGTCGGTGCCGACCCGGTGATCATCCTGTTCACCTGGGGTGGCGGTATCGCCGTGGTAGGCATCATCGCCTTGTACATCCTGACCGGTATCTCGTCCATTGTGTTCTTCCGGCGGAATCCCGCACTGAACAGCAACATCTGGACGACCTTGATCGTTCCCATCGTGGGGCTGCTCCTGTTGCTGTGGGCGGAGTACCTCATCGTGATGAACTTCAGCCTCTTGGTCGGCACTGAGCAGAGCACTGCCCTGCTCATCGCAGGAACCTGCGTGATTGCCTTCTTTATCGGTCTGATCGTCTTCGCGGCACGCAAGGGATCGCTCAGTTCCGATGCACTGGCGGACCTCCAGGAAGAACTCAGCTGATCGCGCCTGCCAGCTGATCACTCGAACTGAGTGGCCGGGTCCACCCTTCCTCCGGGAGGACCCGGCCACTCATCTACGTCAGGCCCATCTCGTCTCATCAACTTTGTCAAAAGTTGGGATAAGTCCAAATCCGCTCTACGCTAGGGCCATGTCTCACGGGCCCGCCGACCTGCTTCGCGAGCACGGCATTCAGGTCACCGCGCAGCGGCTGGCAGTGCTGCGGGCTCTGTCCGCTTCGCCTCATGCGACAGCGGAAGGCCTGACTGACAGCGTGCGGGCTGAAATCGGCTCCATCTCCCGTCAGTCGGTGTACGACACCCTGAGCCTGTTGGTGGAATCCGGCTTAGTGCGACGAATTCAACCGCCGGGCTCACCGGCTCGATACGAAGATCGAGTGGGTGACAACCACCACCACGTCATCTGCCGGGACTGCGGCCAGTTGGCCGATGTTGACTGTGCAGCGGGCTCCGCCCCCTGCCTCACCGCAGTCGACGATCAGGGCTACGTCATCGACGAGGCCGAGGTCGCGTACTGGGGCCGCTGCCCTACCTGTCAGGAGGAAGCTCTTTCTGTCACAACGAAGTCCCCCGCTGGCCACGCCTGAAAGCACACCACCATGAAAGTCTCACAAGAGAAGAACCACATCTGAGATCGACGAGAGCAAGGAGATACACATATGTCCAGTGAAGGACGCTGCCCGGTCACCGGTACCAGCAAGGAGTACACCGGCACCACCAACCGTTACTGGTGGCCGAACCAGTTGGATCTGAAGATCCTGCAGCACAACTCCCCGCTCGCGGATCCGATGGGCGAGGACTTCGACTACGCAAAGGAGTTCAACTCCCTCGATCTCGCCGAGGTGAAGAAGGACCTCACTGCGTTGATGACCGATTCCCAGGACTGGTGGCCTGCCGACTACGGCCACTACGGTCCTTTCTTCATTCGCATGGCCTGGCACAGTGCCGGTACGTATCGCATCAGCGATGGTCGTGGCGGTGCTGGGGCTGGTCAGCAGCGCTTCGCACCATTGAACAGCTGGCCCGATAACGCCAATCTCGACAAGGCGCGCCGGCTGCTCTGGCCGATCAAGCGCAAGTACGGTCGCAAACTCTCCTGGGCCGACCTGATGATCCTGGCTGGGAACGTTGCCCTGGAATCCATGGGCTTTGAGACTTTTGGATTCGGCGGCGGACGCGCCGATGTGTGGGAATCGAAGAGTGTCAACTGGGGCACCGAAACAGAGTGGCTCGCCGATGAGCGCTACAGCGGTGACCGTAACCTTTCCAACCCCCTCGCGGCGGTGCAGATGGGATTGATCTACGTCAACCCGCAGGGCCCCAACGGCGTACCGGATCCGATGGCCGCTGCTCGTGACATCCGCGAGACCTTCGGACGGATGGCAATGAATGACGTAGAGA
>CAZKFI010000014.1:34197-40573 GCA_964551975.1 uncultured Bifidobacteriaceae bacterium
GCGGGCGGCCACACCTTCGGGAAGGCACATGGTGCCGCAGATCCGGAGAAGTACGTTGGTCCGGACCCGGAGGCTGCCCCACTGCAGGAAATGGGCCTGGGATGGATGAATTCCTACAAGAGTGGTGTGGGTGACGCCACGATCACCAGTGGCCTGGAAGGTGCCTGGACACCTACCCCGATCACCTGGGATAACTCCTACCTCGAGACCCTGTTCACCTACGAGTGGAAGCAGGTGACGAGTCCGGCCGGTGCAATTCAGTGGATCCCAACCGATGCGGATGCCGGCAACCTGGTGCCTGATGCGCACGACTCCAACAAGCGCCATGCCCCGGTGATGTTCACCACCGACCTGGCCCTGCGCACTGATCCGGTGTACGAGCCAATCGCGCGCCGGTTCAAGGAGAACCCCGCGGAATTCGCTGACGCATTCGCTCGCGCATGGTTCAAGCTGACCCACCGCGATATGGGACCGATCGCTCGCTACCTGGGGCCTGAGGTCCCCAGTGAGCGCCTGATCTGGCAAGACCCAGTCCCAGCCGTGCAGTTACCGCTAGTCAACGAGGCGGACATCGCTGCACTGAAGGCCAAGGTCCTTGCTTCGGGAATATCGATCAGCGACCTGGTCTTCACCGCGTGGGCCTCGGCTTCGAGTTTCCGTGGCACCGATAAGCGTGGTGGCGCAAATGGTGCACGGATTCGCCTTGAGCCGCAGAACAGCTGGGAGGCCAATGATCCGCAGCGCATAGCACGGGTTATTGCTGGACTTGAAGCCATTCAGGCTGACTTCAATGCCTCGGGTACGCAGATCTCACTCGCGGACCTCATCGTGCTGGCCGGCTGTGCCGCGGTGGAGCAGGCTGCAAAGGCAGGGGGTGTCTCGGTAACTGTGCCCTTCACTCCCGGCCGCACCGACGCGACCGCCGAGCAGACGGATGCGGCTTCATTCGCCGTTCTGGAACCAACGGCTGATGGCTTCCGCAACTACCTCGGCAAGGGGCACACCGTGTCGACGGAGCAACTGCTGATTGACAAGGCATTGTTGTTGAACCTGACGGCGCCGCAGCTGACGGTCTTGGTAGCCGGCATGCGTGCCCTGGATGCCAACTCCGGTCAGTCAGAAGTTGGTGTATTGACCGACCGCAAGGGAGTCTTGACGAACGACTTCTTCGTCAATCTCCTGGACATCAACACCACCTGGGCTCCGGTCAACGATGAGGCAGAGACCTTTGAAGGCAGGGATCGCACCTCGGGCGCGGTCAAGTGGACAGCGAGTCGGGCCGATCTGGTGTTCGGATCGAATTCGGAGTTGCGCGCCCTCGCCGAGGTCTATGCCAGTGACGACGCCAAGGAGAAGTTCGTCCGGGATTTCGCGGCGGCTTGGGACAAGGTGATGATGCTGGATCGGTTCGACCTGGTCTAGGGCTAGGAATCGGCCATTCGGTCAGGTGTGTGGGGCGGGAGTCAGACTCCCGCCCCACACGCATTTCGGGCACTTCGCACCGGACACGCGGTGAATTCGCTGGCGCAAGAGGCCTGCCTGCGGGATGCTGTCGGTATGGCCAAGACACCGGGTGCACCCACGCAGGTAGACGAGTCAACGCAGGTAGGCCGCATCCAGCGATGGAACGTCATCGCCGGAATCGCCCATTTGGTGCAAATGGTCCTCATCTTGGTGCTGGCCACGGACTTCTCGCTGCCAGTTACGGCCGCCTACATGGAGGGGCCCCCTGGGACTCCCCCGTCGGATCCGGTGGTCCTGTTTGACAGCCGTGTGGCCTGGGGCGTGGCCCTGTTCTTCGGCCTTTCAGCGTTCTTCCACTTCCTCGTGGCACTGCCGCCCTTCCGTCAGCGCTACATCAATGGATTGCTGCATCAGCACAACTACTTCCGCTGGGTTGAGTACTCCATCAGTTCATCCGTCATGATCGTGTTGATTGCTCAGATCTGCGGTGTGTCTGATGCCGCGGCTCTTATCGCAATTTTCGGTGTGAACGCCTCGATGATCCTGTTCGGTTGGCTGCAGGAGAAGTACGAGTCCCCCGGTAACGGCGGCTGGCTGCCATTCATTTTCGGTTGTATCGCAGGAATCGTGCCCTGGTTAGCCATTCTGCTCTTCGTCATCGCCCCAGGGGCTCGCATGGACGTAGAGCCGCCTGCGTTCGTCTACGGCATCGTGATCTCACTCTTCATTTTCTTCAATATTTTTGCCCTCGTGCAATGGCTGCAGTACAAGCGAGTCGGTAAGTGGGCGAACTACCTCAACGGAGAGCGTAGTTACATCACGTTGAGCCTGGTAGCGAAGTCGGCACTGGCCTGGCAGATCTTCGCTGGGACTCTCGTTCCGCCTGCCTAAGGCTTAGTTCCCGACCTTCACTGGGCTGGATGCTTGATCAACAGACGTTCCCCGGCTTCCATAGGGCGAAGTTCGGTTCCTGGGGTGAGCAGGGATCGAAGGGCAGCGGCTCCACCATTGACCCGATACATGAGTCGCTGCCAGCCGGTCATATCGCGACCCGGATCGGTCGCGGTGGGTACGACAACCGCTGCCTGTGCCGCAGTAGCAACAGCTGCTGCCGCGGTTGGGCCATGTGTTACCGGCATAACCATCGCCGTCACTGCGTGACACGGCAGCAAAGCCAGATCAACCGGGGCAATGAGCTGTGCCTGCCTGACGCCAGGCAGGTGGGGATCCAGCCAGATGCGCCCACGCACGATTCCGGCAGCATCGTGAGCTTCGATGACATAGCCGACAGCGATCAGGCCTAGCGGAAATCCTGTTCGCGTCGCTCTCACCAACACACCGCAACCGTCTGGGCCGTCGAATTGTCGCTGCTGACCCGGACGCAGCACACTGGCTGCACGGCAGCCAGCCCGTCGGGCAACCCTGACCGCACCTCGTGGTCCGAGCACGGGGACATCCGCGAATTTCGCCAACGTCTGAGGGCGAGCATGATCACTCACGCCGGTGCACAGCAGAATCGCAGTCACTGCCTCACCATCAAGTTGCTCCGAGGTCGTGAAGCCTGACGTATGCCGTCGGGTAAACGACCCACCAATCGGATCATCCGTGAGCCACGGATCAATCAGGAACGAAACGCCACCCCAGCGCACCTGCCAGCTCTGGTAGTCGTCGAGTCGCCTGAGTTCGAGGTTCGGCAAGTTTGGGCCCGGTACGTTCGAGGTCGGTACGTTCGAGGCCTGTAACTTTGGACTCTGCAACTTCGCGCGAGATGTTTCGTCTAACCCCACGTGCCCTCACCGCCTCGGCCAGACTCCCAGATGCGAACGCACGATAGCGCTTGGCAGCACAGCGGATGCGTACCGGTTCATCCTGTGCCAATAATGAGAAATGATTCCGGCCCGGTTCTCCAGAGTTCTTGCTACCAGCGCCCTGCTCCTGCTACCGGTCACCTTGGGCGGCCTAGGGGCAGCACAGGCGGCTGAACCTCGAGTAGCCGGCATCGTCGCAAGTGGCCTGACCTCCCCATGGGGGTTGGCGTTCCTCCCCGATGACTCAGCATTGGTTAGCGAGCGCGATACCGGGAGAATTCTGCGAGTCGACCCACGCAGACCGGCAGGGCAGAACGTTCGGGTCCTCGGGAAGGTTGCTGGCTCCACCCCCGATGGCGAGGGTGGACTCCTCGGGATCGCGTTGCCACCGGCTACCGACACCGTCCCTCGATTTCTGTACGCCTACACGACAACGGCACGGGATAACCGTGTCGTGCGCATCGAACTGCTCGACGGAGCCACCCGCCTAGGTGCAATCTCGCCCGTACTCACCGGCATTCCGAAGAACAGTTACCACAATGGTGGACGTATCGTGGTCGCACCGGACGGCACATTATTCGTAGCAACCGGTGATGCCGGCGATGTCAGCACCGCTCAGAACCGGCGTTCACTGGCCGGCAAGGTGCTGCATATCAATCCTGACGGCAGCCCAGCGGCAGGAAATCCGAGCCCCAAATCGCCGGTGTTCACTCTGGGACATCGCAATGTGCAGGGCCTGGCATTCGATAGCAGCGGCGCCCTGTGGGCCAGTGAATTTGGATCCAAGGACGCGGATGAGCTGAACACCCTTGTTCCAGGGGGTAACTACGGCTGGCCCCTGGTTGAAGGTCAAGGGAGCAGCTCTCGATTCCTCAACCCTGAGGCAACCTGGTCCCCGACGTCGCTCGCATCACCTAGCGGCATCGCGATTAAAGACGACGTCGCATATGTCGCGAGCCTGCGTGGTGAGGTGCTCTGGAAGGTGCCGCTCTCCAAGATTGGTTCAGCAGATCCGTCAGCAGGGCAGCCAAAGGCAGTTCGCATCGGTAACTTCGGCCGGCTGCGCACAGTTTCGGTGGCTCCCGACGGCTCGCTGTGGTTGATCACGTCCAATACCGATGGACGCGGTGATCCGCGCCGCGCCGACGACCGAATCTTGCGCCTGACCGGAGCCTGACCGGTCATCAGTTCACGTGGCACTAGCATCCAAGAATGCCGATGAATGCACCTAGCCCAGCCGATGCCATTCTCGACTACCTGCACCCAAACACCAATGTCGTGGTGCCGACTGCCAACGGGGAGCCGGTGACGGTCATCGATCACATCGTTGCCCAGTCCGAGGGTCTCACCGGTGTGCGTATCCATCAGGTATTCGGGCTGAGACCCCGGGAATACGGAAGGCTTGATCCGAACCACCTGCGATATGTCTCGTATTTTCTCTCGGCACAGTTGCGTGAACCATTTGCGCGAGGTGAGGTAGATCTCGTTCCAACGGACCTTTCCGCGATGCCTGCACTCATGCAAGCACTTCCGAATGTGGTGCTCGTCGCTGCCTGCAGTGCGCCGGATCCCTATGGATTCGTGAGTCTGGGATGTGGAGCTAACTATGCGGCAACTCTGTTGGGTCAGGTACCCACCTTCCTGGAAGTCAACCCGCATATGCCCAGTACCCCAGGACATCATCGTGTCCACCTGTCGACAGTTACCGGTTGGTGCGAGGCCGATTACCCGCTCATCACCGTCGAACCCACACCGATCACCGACACTGATCGCGCCATCGCCGAATACGTGGCCGACCGGATCCTTGATGGCTCCACCTTGCAGATTGGAGTGGGCGCCGTTCCCGATGCAATCGCTGCGAGCCTGACGAGCCGCCAACACCTCGGGATCCACACAGAGTTGTTCAGTGATGGACTGCGTCTGCTCGTTGAATCCGGAGCTGCGACCGGAGCCCGCAAACGATCCGGTCGCAATCTCGCCATAACCACCGACGCCCTGGGCTCCCAGGCACTCCTAGATTTCCTCGACGGCACACAGGCAGTGGAGTTCTGGGCGGTCAATGAAACCAACGATTTTGCAACCATCGCAGCTGAACCGAATTTCGTGGCCATTAATGCCACAATGCAGATCGACCTCTTGGGCCAATGCGCCTCGGAGTCACTTGGCACGCACTACGTATCCGGTTCCGGCGGCCAAAGCGACTTCATGAATGCGGCGAGGTACTCCCCCGGGGGCCAGTCCTTCATGGTCACTCACTCAACAGCCAACACTCCCAGCGGGACAGTCTCGCGCATCGTTGCCGAACTCTCGCCTGGTGCAGTGGTGACGACCCGGAAGAATTCCATTGACAAGGTCGCTACTGAATTTGGGATCGCCGAACTGCAGGGGGCCTCGGTTGATCAGCGCGCTCGATCGCTCATTGCGATCGCACATCCCGATCACCGTGACGATTTGACTGCTGAAGCCTACCGGCTCGGCTACCTCCACTAGGGGAGCAATGACTACCTCAGGCATGGCGCAACCACAGCGGCTCTTTGGCATCTACCGGGCAAACGGCGGCCTTATCGGTGAATTGCGGTACCTGGCGGGACACTACCTGCGGGGTGAACACTGCACGCTCTGTGACATTACCCATGCCGGATTGGGACGCAAGCGCACCTGGGATGCAGCCATTGCCGAATTAGGAATCCCCTTCACCCTGCTCCATCTCAACGAGATGGACGCCGACCTTGCTGCATTCGTTGGAGACCAAGCCGCCTGCGTTGTCGCGCAGGATGCATCCGGGTACCGCATGCTGCTCAGCGATGCAGATCTGTCGGCGTGTAGCGGACAGGTTGATGCCTTCATAGAACGGCTCTCCCAGGCACTAGGCCCCCTGCAGGAGGAGCAGCGGCCCGCACCCTAGCCGGCAGCCTCCGCGATCCGCGCCGCCGCCATTTCGCGCAACAGTGCCACGTCTACCTTCCAGTCAATCGGCACCTTGATGGTCTTCTTGTTCAGGGTGAATCCGTTGAGTTCGGTCAGTCTTGGCCGGAACTCATCAATCACGCCAACGCTCCATGGTGACATCAGGATGTGATTCTTGAATATTGACAGACCAAATA